>NZ_JAYMEE010000001.1:0-234900 GCF_037029245.1 Mesoflavibacter sp. CH_XMU1422-2
CCACTTTTAACAATAGCGCTTTGGTCTTGTACATATACAGAGCGTATGTTTTTTACACTTTTTGATGCGTGTTTTACTGCTTTTTTTGTTGCGTCTTCCCAACTTTTTTCAGAGTTAGATAAAACTTCAATAACTTTTAATACTGCCATAATATTTGTTTTTTTAATGTTAATACTATTAAATTTACAAATAATTGATGTTTAAAAGTTTGATTTATAGTTAAATGAACTGAAAATAGATGAAAGGTTTAATTTTTAGGATTAATTAACCATTAATAGCTACAACAGTATTAACTCTACCAGGCAACATTTCTTTTAGCATATTTTCAATACCATTTTTTAAAGTAAAAGTAGAAGATGGACAACCACTACAAGCACCTTGTAATATAACTTTTACACTTTTAGAAGGTTCATCATAAGATTCAAATTGAATGTTACCTCCATCACTTGCTACTGCTGGTTTAACATATTCTTCTAAGATATTTATAATTTCTTGAGAAGTAGTATCTAAATTTTCAAAATGCTGTTCTACTTTTTCGGTAGATTTTTCAATAACTTCAGGCGCGTTAGGGTCTATTATATTTTTACCTTCTTCTATATATTTTTTGATAAAATCTTTAAGTTCTACAGTAATATCGTTCCATTCGGCAATATCATATTTTGTTATAGATATATAATTTTCATCAAAAAATACGCTTTTTACAAACGGAAAATGAAATAACGCGGTTGCTAAAGGAGATGTTTTTGCTTTTTCTATAGAATCATAATCATAAGTCGCAGTCACTAATTTTTTATTAGCTACAAACTTTAACGCGGCTGGATTAGGAGTACTTTCTGTGTAAACTGTTACAGGTACTTTTTGTGTAGTAGCAGTTTCGGTCACAATGACACCATCATTATTTAAATAGTTTTCAATTTGTTTTGCAACTTCATCTTTTACATCATCCCATTCAACAATGTTATAACGTTCTATTGCTATAAAATTACTAGATATGTATACTTTTTTAACAAATGGTAAATAGAATAATTGCTGTGCTAAAGGCGAGTCTTTAGCTTCATCAATATTATTATACTCATAGTTTTGATGCTTGGTAATAAACTGATTAACATCAAATTTTAAAATAGTAGGGTTACTTGTGTTTTGTATAGAGATTTTATATGTGCTCATGCTGTAATTTTTTTGCAAAAATACTAAAACAATAGCAGAGATATCTATATATTTGATGTTTATATATGTTGAAATTTTTAATATAACTTTAGTAATTGTACTAAAAGAATTTTAAATTGAAACCTTTAACTATTTTCAACTTAATTATACGTTCTAAATTTATATATTTACAAACGTTATAATTTTTTGCTTAAAATTAAGTTATAAATTATAAGTTGATTTGAAATAACAGACCATACGACCTCGGAAAAAAGAGATTATGAGATTAAAAAATATTCTATTTATAGCAATTGCAACTTTATTTGGGTCGCAATTAGCTAACGCTCAAGAAGGACTTCCAATTTATTCAGATTATTTAACTGATAACTATTATTTAATTCATCCATCTATGGCTGGTGCTGCTAACTGTGCAAAGGTTAGGATTACTGGTAGACAACAATGGTTTGGAGATGATGATGCACCAAGATTAATTACTGCAAGTGTAAATGGTAGAATTGGAGATTCTCCTTCAGGTATAGGTGCAATAGTTTATTCTGATAGAAATGGTTATCATTCTCAAACAGGAGCTTATTTAACTTATGCTCATCATTTAATGTTTTCTCGTAGTACAGCAGATTTAAATCAATTATCTTTTGGTTTAAGTGTTGGTGCAATACAATATAAATTAGACGAGACTACTTTTTTAGCTGATGGATTTGACCCTTTAATAGCTGGTATAGAGCAGTCTGCTACAGAGTTTAATGTAGATTTTGGGTTCTCTTATAACCTTTACGATTTTTATGCTCATGCAACCGTGAAGAATTTATTAAACAACGATGGTGTAAACTATAATAATAACCCTGGTAATTTAAACTTTAATAATTTAAGAACATACATCTTTACTGTAGGTAATACTTTTGGTAGCTACGGAAGCGAGTGGAGTTTTGAACCATCTGCGTTATTCTTATATAGAGAATCTACTGAAGAAGCTCTTTTTGATGTAAATCTTAAAGTTTATAAAGAAATGGACTTTGGTAAAGTTTGGGGAGGTTTATCTTACAGACGTTCTTTAGATGGAGCAGAGTATTTAGATGGACAATCTGTAAGTAGTCAAAAATTACAATATTTAACACCGCTTTTAGGGGTTAATGTAAAAGACTTTATGTTTGCCTATTCTTACAATTATCAAACAAATGATATTGTGTATAATAGTGGTGGTTTTCATCAAATTACTTTAGGTTTTAACTTTAATTGTGGTAGAGCTGCTTATAGCTGTAACTGTCCAGCGGTTAATTAAGATATAAAATACATATTAAAAAAAGCCTTGAGATCTCTCTCAAGGCTTTTTTTGTATTATTTAGTGTCTAGTTCTTTAATATCAATATCACCATTTGGAGAGATTACATAATACTTACGTTCTGTTTCTTTATTTACTATTGGTTCTGGCTTGTCGTTTTTAGGTTTAGGGTTGTAGTGTAGTTTTATTTCCATACCAACTTGTACAACAGGCTCTATAATAGAAGGGTTAATAACAATATCATAATTTTCATAGGTTAGCGGTTGGTAGTAATAAGAGGTTTGCTTGTTTGCAGTAGTAACACCTTTGTTTTGTTTTAAGGCTTCAAAAGAAATACTATTAAATGCCTGATAATTATTGTAAAAATCTTTTGGAAAGTAGCAATACTTTTGATCTGCCATTTGTACATTATATTCTTTTAAATCAAAACCTAAAACAGAGTAATATTCTTTTTTGTCTTTTATTAATTGTAAAACTTGTGTTTGTAGATTTTTGTATACTTCAGCAATGTTTTTGATAAAATAATCCACCTTAACAAGATTATAGACTTCGTTATTAGCACAAGCAGAAAGTATCTTTTCAAATTGATTAGTCTTCTTAAACTGCATATGTATGTTCTGTTGTAACTCAAAACCTTTAGGGACTTCGGTGTAAGTTTTGCTAAACAGTTTTTTAGTAACTTCAACTTCATAAACAGGTATAAAAGAAATTACATCTATAGCAATATCACTTTCTTTTAAACCGATCTTTGTTAGTTCCTTTTTAATATTTTCAACTTTAAGACTCATTAAATTTTTAGTTGCTTCTGCAGTTTCTGCAATTTGAGAAATGTTAAAAATAGCAGTATAACTAGATGCTTTTACATTTTGTAAAGCTCTAACATCTATTATCAACGTACTGTCAGGGTTTAAGTTTTGTTGTTTTTGTTTAGTAGTATGACCATAAGCAATAGCGTTACCGGCTATGTTAGCTCTAGATATTTTTTGATTAAAATTACCCTTGTGTTGTGCTTTTGCTGTTAAAATAGTTAGGATAAATAAAAATAAGTGAAGGTTTTTCATAATTGAATTTTTTAAAATTAGGCATAAACCTAAACGCAACTTTTTTATAATAAAAATAGCAATGAGGCAACATTAGCTTTAGTTTAGTGAATAAGAAATACCACTGAGTAAGTGATGTTATTTTGTTAGTTTTTAGTGATAAATACCTAAAATGCTATTTTATTAAATGAGTTAAAACGTGTAGCTTTATACTCGATATTTAATTTAAAATGAAACTTTTAAAACAATTTATATTAATCTATTTTCTTACAATCGGATTTCAATCTGTATTGGCTCAAACCAATACAATAATTGATAATGCAGAAGCCTTTACAGTAAGAGGGAATATTAGAGAAAGCGATACGCGTAATCCAATAGAAAACGCAGATATACAGGTAAATGGTGGTAGCTACACCAAATCGTCTTTAGACGGTACGTTTAGAATTCAAGTAAAAAAAGGAGATCAAATTGTTATTAGTCACGACGATTTTGAAACCGTTTATTACACTATTAAAGACAATGATGACATAACTGTTGAAGTCCAGCCAATAGGCGTAAACGGTTACGTGCAAAAAATAAAAACTAAAGAAAACACTTTTAGAAGCACAATAGACTCAGCTATATTTTACAAGAAAATTTCAGCAGAAAAAAGTATTCAATTTATTACCGAAAGTATATCTAAAAGTACATCAGTAAAAGAAAATGCCCAAGCATTTGAAGTTTTGGGCGATGTAAATATGTATTGGAAACAATATGATTTAGCAACCACTAACTACCGCATAAGTCTTAAAAATGATAGTAATATAGATGTAAAATTAAAATTAGCAAAAGCCTACTTTTTAAATAAAAATTATCAAAAAAGCCTAGAGATTTATAATGACTTAGAAGATAAAACACTTAATAACTGGCAGCAAATTGAAAAACAAGAAGGTTTAGGAGATGTCTTTTTAGAACAAAATAAAATAAAACTAGCAACACAATCTTTTAAGCAAGGATTAAAAATAGCCGAGACCAATAATATAAAACCAAAAATCACTGATTTAAACTCAAAATTAGGTGATTCTTACAGCGAAAGTGGAAATAAAACTGAAGCAGAAAGCTATTTCACAAATTCAATAAATTTAGCATCTAAAGAAAATAAAGCCAAAGCGCTAGAACAAAAAATTAAAATAGCCGATTTTCAGAATACAAACAGAGCATTTGATAAAGAAATTCAATTAAGAAAAGAAATTATCAAAGATATAGATGCAATCGAAAAAGACTCTGTCATCACTAACGAAAGTCCGTTAACCAAACAAAAACAAAACTATAAAATTGGTAATGCCTATTTTTTAAAAAATAATTTAGATGAAGCCATTCCGTATCTAGAAGAAAGTATTGAAGAAGCCGATAAAAAAGAAGATTTAATAGTTAAAAAAGACGCTACCAAAAAGTTAGCCGATGTCTTTGTAGCTTCTGGTAATTTTGAAAAAGCTAAAGAAGCCTTTAACGCCTATACCGAAGCTGTAGACCAGCTTTACATAAAGAAAGAACAAGAAATATCTCAAGCAGCAAGAATATCAAAAAGCATTGCCGAAAAGCAAAATCGTATTCTTTCACTAGAAAATGACAGACAACTTACACTTAGCCAAATGCAATTGTCTGACGAGAAAAACAAACGCCAACAACTTATCATTTACTCATTAATTGGCGGCTTATTTTTATTAGTTGTCTTGGCGTATTTAATGTATAAATACATCAAACAACAAAAATTAGCTAACAATTTACTGGCTTTAAAATCTTTAAGAAGTCAGATGAATCCGCACTTTATCTTCAACGCATTAAACTCGGTTAACAGTTTTATTGCTACTAACGACGAGCGTACAGCTAATAAATACTTGTCAGATTTTTCAAAATTAATGCGAGCAGTTTTAGAAAATTCAGAAGAAGATTTTATTCCATTACAAAAAGAAATTCAACTTATAGAATTATACACCAAGCTAGAACATTTTAGGTTTAAAGATAAATTTGATTATAAAATTTCTGTGGAAGAGACGATAGATATAGAAGCCTACAAAATACCACCAATGCTATTGCAACCCTATATAGAAAATGCGGTTTGGCACGGATTACGTTATAAAGAAGACAAAGGAATTTTAGATATTAAAATCTGTAAAAAACAAAAAGACCAAATAGAAATCACTATTGCAGATAATGGTATTGGTCGTAAAAAATCTAAAGCATTAAAGACCGAGAATCAGAAAAAACACAACTCTAAAGGATTAGGAAACATCAAAAAACGTGTTACTATTTTAAACGAAATGTACAAAGACAAAGTAGATATCAGCATAGAAGATAATCAAACTAATATAGAAGATATTGGTACGAAAGTAACAGTAACTTTGAAGAAAGACTAAAAGCCATTATTTAGCAGTTTTCAAACCATAAACAAACAATGAAACTAAACGCCATACTAGTAGAAGACGAAGAACAAAGTAGAACAATTTTAAAAAACTACTTGACCAAATACTGTCCAAAAGTTAATATTTTAGGAGAAGCTTCTAACATAAACGAAGGTTTAGAACTCATAAGAAAACTAGATTTAGACCTCGTGTTTTTAGATGTAGAAATGCCTTACGGAAACGCATTTGATTTATTAGATAAAGTTGGCGATCGTAATTTTGAGACCATTTTTGTAACCGCATATAATCACTATGCGATGGATGCGTTAAATGCGCACGCGTCTTATTATTTAATGAAACCGATAGATATAGACGAGCTGATAAAAGCAGTAGATTACGTTGCCGAAATAAAAACCAAAGAAGACGCTTTACAGGATCAAGTATTAATGCCAAAAACCAATAGTGTAGAAGGTAAAATAACCATTCCCCAACAAGATGGTTTTGAAGTACTAAACACCAAAGACATTTTGTATTGCAAGGCAGATGATAATTACACGCAAATATTTTTAAATAATAACAAGAAAAAATTAGTAAGTAAAACGCTTAAATATTTTGAAGATATTTTATCAGAATCTGGTTTTGCAAGAGTACATAAAAGTTACTTAATAAATGTCTCAGAAGTAGTTAAGTACGTTAAAGGAAAAGGCGGAAGCGTTATTTTAAGCAACGGAAAAGAAATTATGGTTTCAGCCTCCAAAAAATCAGGATTATTATCGTATTTTAACTAATTCCTGCGTAAGCAGGAATCTCTAAGAAAAAAAATAATAATATATGTTGTCAGGCTGAGCGCAGTCCAAAACTAAATTATTTAATAAATTCAGTTCATATGTATTGAAACGCATGATCAAAACATAAAACTTAACATACGTAAGTTCGAGTGTTTTGCGAAGTATAAGCAAAATGTATCGAGAACAAATAGTAATTCATAAATCAAAAACCGTAAATCAAAATGCCAATAATAAAACCAGTAAACGGTAAATCACCACAACTTCCAGAAGACCGCTACATTGCCGAAAACGCAACCATAGTAGGAGATGTACAAGCAGGTAACCAATGTAGTATTTGGTTTAATGCCGTAATACGCGGCGATGTACATTACATAAAAATGGGCGATAAAGTTAACGTGCAAGATGGCGCAGTTATCCATTGTACGTATCAAAAACATCCAACCAACATTGGTAATAATGTGTCTATTGGTCACAATGCTATAGTGCACGGATGCACCATAAAAGACAATGTTTTAATAGGTATGGGAAGTATTGTAATGGATAATTGCGTGGTAGAAAGCAATAGTATTATTGCAGCAGGTGCAGTTGTTACACAAAATACAATAGTCGAGTCTGGTAGCATTTACGCAGGCGTACCAGCCAAAAAAGTAAAAGACATTAGTGAAGAATTAATTAATGGCGAAATCAACCGAATAGCAAATAACTACGTTAAATATTCAAGTTGGTTTAAAGAATAGTGTAATTTTAATTTTTTGGGCGTTACCTTATCGGGTCGGTCTTTCGGCAGTCGTAATCAAAGATGTGCTCCAACAATGCCTCAACTACGAAGTAATCATGAATACATAAATTTGAAAATAAGTAGTAATGAATAATCCCTAACGTGTCATACTGAGCGTAGTCGAAGTGCGGATATAACTAATGGTTATTTATTTAAAGCAAAATTACTAACGATAATTTATAGGTCGGTCTTCATAAAAATGCTTAAATGCTTTATCGGTTGTATAGTTATCGGTTAAAACCTTATAAACCATAACGCCAACTAAAACTTGACCAATACAGGTTAAATAAAATACCCAATTAAAAGGCATATTCATAGATACCATTATAGTTACGGTAACTAAAAGCATGGTAGTAATTGCTATCCAAAATAATACTGGAATTTTCATAATTGTATTTTTATTTACAAATTACTAAAATCCAGTATTTTAATGCGTTAATGTAATTATAAAATAGAGATGTTTACTACGTAACCTTCGTTACTTCTAATGTTACAAACGGTATCATCTTCAAAAATTAAATATTGACCTTTAATACCTTTTAAAACACCAGTATATGTTTTGGTTTTTTCAAAATTCAACGATTTTGGTTTTTTAGGGTATTGCAAAACTGGGAAGTGTATTTCGGTTTCGCTATTATTTTCAATAAAATAGTCTTTAGCTTCATCTGGTATATAAGCTTTCAAACGATCTCTCCATTCTACTAAATTTTCATCTTTAATATCATTTTTAAGCATGGTGCGCCAATTGGTTTTATCGCTAATATGGTCTTTTAATGCTATTTCTGTAATACCAGCAAGATAACGGTTTGGGACTTCTACAATTTCAATAGCTTCGTGTGCACCTTGATCAATCCATCTTGTTGGGACTTGTGTTTTTCTGGTAACACCAACTTTAACGTTACTAGAATTAGCTAAGTAAACAATATGTGGTTGTAATTGTACTTTTTTTTCATACTCTAAATCTCGATCTTCAATATCTAGATGAGCTTGACTTAATTCGGGTTTCATGATCCAATCTGCAGCTTGAGGAATGTCAAAAAAACAACTTTTACAAAATCCTTGGCGGTAAATGGGTTTATTTAAATGACAGTTTAAACACTCATAACCAACAAATTCAAACGATATGGTTTTATCTAATAGTTGATTAAAATTTATAAAGTCGTTTTTAAAAACCAGATAGTAGGCTATTGGGTCTAAAAACTCGGTTTGCATTTTTGTTAAAACACCTTGGTAGGTCATAAAAAAAAGTATTATTTTTAAAACTTTAAAGATACAAATTACTATGCCAATTCCTCTTGTTAATTCTATTGCATCTTGGTTTTTAAAGAAACGTTTTCATCAAATAGAGTTGTTTTTAAAGTATCCAAACGAAGTACAACAAGAGTTGTTATCTAGCCTTATAGATATTTCAAAAGACACAGAAGTTGGTAAGAAGTATGACTTTTCTTCTATAAAAAGTTATAAAACTTTTGCAGATCGTGTTCCGATTTCTTCCTATGAAGATATACAAGATGATATAGAGCGCGCACGTAAAGGCGAGTCTAATATTTTTTGGCCAAAACCTATTAAATGGTTTGCAAAATCTAGTGGTACTACTAATTCTAAAAGTAAATTTATACCCGTAAGTATGGATAGCTTAGAAGACTGTCATTATGCTGCTAGTAAAGATTTGCTATGCATGTATCTTAATAATAATGAAGAGTCTCAGCTTTTTACAGGTAAAAGTTTAAGGTTAGGAGGAAGTAAAGAATTATACAAAGAAAATGGTACAGCGTTTGGAGATTTAAGTGCTATTTTAATAGATAATATGCCATTTTGGGCAGAATTTAGTAGTACACCAAGCAATAAAGTAAGTTTGTTAAGCGAGTGGGAAACTAAAATGGCAGCAATAGTTGATGAAACGATAGAGGATAACGTAACAAGTCTTGCTGGTGTGCCAAGTTGGATGTTGGTTTTGCTCAACAATATTTTAGATAAAACAGGAAAAAATAGCATTTTTGATGTTTGGCCAAACCTAGAAGTTTACTTTCATGGAGGTGTAAGTTTTAATCCTTATATAGAACAGTATCGAGCTATTCTTCCGAAGAAAGAATTTAAGTATTACGAGATTTATAATGCTTCTGAAGGGTTTTTTGCTATTCAAGATCAAAATTATTCTGGCGATTTATTATTAATGCTAGATTATGGGATTTTTTACGAGTTTATCCCAATGGATACTTATGGTACAAAAGATGAAAAAGTAATACCGTTAAGCGAGGTAGAGCTAAATAAAAACTATGCAGTTATAATTACTACAAATGCAGGTTTATGGCGCTATAAGATAGGTGATACCGTAAGGTTTGTATCTATTAATCCTTATAGAATAAAAGTGTCTGGACGCACAAAACATCATATTAATGTGTTTGGTGAAGAGTTAATTATAGAAAATGCAGAAGATGCACTAAAAAAGGTGTGTAAAAAAACTCAGTCAGAAATTAAAGATTATACAGCTGCACCAATATTTATGGAAGGTAAGGAAAAAGGTGCGCACGAATGGTTAATAGAGTTTAAAACTCCTCCAAAAGATATTAATTATTTTAGTGAGTTATTTGATAATGCATTAAAAAGCTTAAATTCAGACTACGAAGCTAAGCGTTATAATAATATGACGTTGAACAAGCCTAAAATTAATGTGGCTAGAGAAAATTTATTTTACGATTGGCTTAAGAAAAATAATAAATTAGGAGGACAACATAAAGTACCAAGATTGTCTAATACACGCCAGTATATAGACGAATTATTATCTATTAATAATTAAACATGTTTTAAATCAGTTAATTAGTGTTATCTAATTTGGATATTAACAAAAAATTAACTACATTTAGAAAGCTATTAATCTGACTTAGGGGAAACGTCAAATTAACATTTAATTTGAAAACCACTTTATATTTGTAAATGTATAAAGTGGTTTTTTTATTAATGGTATTTATAAAAAAACCACTCAAAAAAATGAGTGGTTTAATTTTATTTCAAAAAGCGTTTACTTATTAAGAAACTGCTTTAAGTTTTTTAAGTTTTGTTTTACTTAATTTTTCTTCAGCGTAAGATTTGGTTACACTAAACTTTTTAGTCTCACTTCCTGGTAGCTCAAACATTGCGTCTGTTAAAATCTCTTCACATAAACTACGTAAACCTCTAGCTCCTAACTTGTATTCTATTGCTTTTTCTACAATATAATCTAAAGCGCCATCTGTAATGTTAAGCTCTATTTCGTCCATTTCAAACAGTTTTTTGTATTGTTTGATAATGGCATTTTTTGGCTCTGTTAAAATAGCTCTTAAGGTCTTTTCGTCTAAAGGATCCATGTAAGTTAAGACAGGTAATCTACCAATAATTTCTGGTATTAAACCAAAGTCTTTTAAATCTTTAGGAATGATGTATTGTAACAAGTTATTTTGGTCTACAACTTCTTCTTTAATAGAAGCGCTATAACCTACAGCTTGCATGTTTAAACGTTTAGAAATAACACGTTCTATACCATCAAAAGCTCCACCAGCTATAAACAAGATGTTTTCTGTATTAACTTCTATAAATTTTTGATCAGGATGCTTACGTCCGCCTTTTGGTGGTACGTTAACTACTGTTCCTTCTAAAAGCTTTAATAATGCTTGTTGTACGCCTTCACCAGATACATCTCTTGTAATTGAAGGGTTATCACTTTTACGTGCTATTTTGTCAATTTCGTCTATAAAAACAATACCTTTTTCTGCTTTGTCAAGATTGTAATCTGCTGCTTGTAATAGTCTAGTTAAAATACTTTCTACATCTTCACCAACGTAACCAGCTTCTGTAAGAACAGTAGCGTCTACTATAGCTAATGGTACATTTAACATTCTGGCAACTGTTTTTGCCATTAATGTTTTTCCTGTACCGGTTTGTCCTACCATAACAATATTTGATTTTTGTATATCAATATCGTCATTGCTTGCTGGTTGTAACAAACGTTTGTAATGGTTGTATACAGCTACAGACATTACTTTTTTTGTGTATTCTTGTCCAATAATGTATTGATCAAGAAACGTTTTAATCTGTAATGGTTTTTTTAGCATTAACTCTGCAGATAAACCATTGTCTTCGTTTTGTTTAGATTCTTCTATAACAATGCCATGTGCTTGTTCTATACATCTATCGCATATATGAGCATCTAAACCAGCAATTAATAAATTTGTTTCTGGCTTTTTCCTACCACAAAATGAACACTCTAATTCTTCTTTTGCCATTATTAATTTTAATTTTTACTCGCCTCTTGTTAAGATTTCGTCAATCATTCCGTACTCTTTAGCTTTATCAGCTTTCATCCAATAATCACGGTCACTATCATTGTAAACTTTGTCGTAATCTTGTCCAGAATGTTTACTTATTATTTTATATAATTCTTCTTTTAAAGTAAGAATTTCTCTTGCAGTAATCTCAATATCACTAGCCTGTCCTTGTGCACCTCCTAATGGTTGGTGAATCATAACACGTGAATGTGGTAAACCACTACGTTTTCCTTTTTCTCCTGCACATAATAATACAGCTCCCATAGATGCTGCCATACCTGTACAAATAGTAGCTACGTCTGGTTTTATAAATTGCATAGTATCATAAATACCTAATCCAGCATAAACACTACCACCTGGAGAGTTAATATATATTTGAATATCTTTATTAGCGTCTGTGCTTTCTAAGAATAATAATTGTGCTTGTATAATGTTTGCAACTTGGTCATTTATGCCTGTTCCTAAAAAGATAATACGATCCATCATTAAACGAGAAAACACATCGAAGATAGCAATATTCATCTGGCGCTCTTCAATAATATTAGGTGTTAAATTAGTTGGATACATACTACTAACAATTTTGTTGTAGTAATTACTGTTTATCCCTTGGTCTTTTATTGCAAACTTTTCAAATTCTTTTCCGAAATCCATAGTTGTAAATAATATTTTTTTAAATAAAATTAGGCGTTGTTTATAGTGATTAAACAACGCCTAAAGATAATGATTATTTTGTTAAACCTATACTAAAGAAACTATTGCTTTTTAAGGTTTAAAAAGAGGTTTACTTATCTCCGTAAACTTCTTTTACAAACTTATCGTAAGATAATTCTTTAGTTTTGATGTTGGCTTCTTCTTTATATAACTCTAAAAGTTTTTGGCTAACAACTTGTTCAGAAATTCGTCTTACTTCATCTTGATTAGATAATACGCGTGCTGCAATATCATCTAATTCTTTTTCTGAAGGGTTTAATTGTCCAAACTGTGCCATTTGCATTTTAATCATGTTTTTGGCGTTGCTTTTTACGTCTTCAAAATCTACTTTTAAACCATGTTTTTCCATGATTTTTGCTTCGATTAATTGGTAACGTAGGCTTTTTTCTGACTTTTCGTACTCTTCTTTAGCAGTAGCTTCATCCATTTCTTTTTCACCAGAAACTTGCATCCATTTTGTTAAGAATTCTGCTGGTAAATCAAATTTTGTATTGTCTACTAAATACTCAGTAACGTCGTTTAATAATTTTTGATCAGATTGTTGAACGAATTGCTTTTCTGCATCTTCTTTAATCTTTTCTTTTAATTCGGTTACAGATTTTACGGTGTCTTTTCCAAATAACTTATCAAATAACTCTTGATCTAAATCTGCTAATTCACGTTTGTTAATTTCAGTAATTGTAAACGTTACTTCAATGTCTAAACCATGAGCATTATCATGAGATACTTTTAAAGCATGCATTAACTCGTGATCATCTTCGTAAAGACCTTTAGTCTTTAAAGTGATTACATCACCAACTTTAGCTCCGATAAATTTCTTCTCGGTAGTTTTTCCTTTAAACTTGTCTAAAGTTAAAGTTACAGTGTTGTCAATGTCTTTGTCTTCGTTTTTGAAAGTACCGGTAATTTCGCTATCTTTTTCAACAGTGTCTTGAGATACTATTTTACCGTATTGTTTTTGGATACGCTCTATTTGCTCTTCTATCATTTTATCATCTGCAACGATATTGTAGTGCGTAATTGCTTTTTTGCTTTTAATATCTACAGAAAATTCTGGAGCTAAACCTAATTCAAATTCAAAAGAAAAATTATCTCCATCCCAATCAATATCATCTTGTTGTTTTGGTAAAGGTTGTCCTAAAACATCAAGTTTTTCTTCTGTTAAGTATTTATTTAATGCATCTTGAAGTAATTTATTTACTTCGTCTACTAATACAGCTTTACCGTATTGTTTTTTTACCATTCCCATTGGTACATGACCTTTTCTAAATCCAGGAATGTTAGCTGTTTTACGGTAATCTGATAAGATTTTTTCTACTTTATCACTATAGTCTTCTTTAGCGATATCTACTTTTACTACAGCATTTAATGCATCAATGTTTTCTCTTGTAATATTCATTATAAATGGTATAAAGCCTTTTTAAAGGCATTTAACACTTGTTTTAATTTAAAAAGGAGTGCAAAAGTACTACTTTTTTACACTCCAACCAATTTTTTAAGCTGTTGTATTTCAGAGTTTTTTGAGTTTACTCAGATTTCATGTCTGATTTTAATAAAGATTGTAAAAACCACTGTAAAATTGAGAGTAAAACACTAAATAAAATGGCTGTCCAAATGCTTGAAACTGCAAAACCATCTATAAATTTATCTGCCAATAAAATTATAAGTCCATTTATTACAAAAAGGAATAATCCTAACGTTAAAATAGTAGCAGGTAATGTTAATAAAACTAAGATGGGTTTTACTAATAGATTTAAAACAGCTAATACCAATGCTACAATAATAGCTGTAATATAACTGTCTACACTTACGCCATTTAAGATGTGTGCTAGGACAAAAACAGCAACAGCGTTAAGTAAAAGTCTAAGAATTTGATTCATAAATTAAGTATTAAGAGTTGTTCTAATTTACAAAATTAATTACAGCTTCGTAGAATTGTCCTGGGTTTTCTGCATGTAGCCAATGCCCAGCGTTTGTAATTGTTATTATATTGGCTTTAGGGAATTGTCTTTTTATAATAGCTTCATCTTGTGTGCCAATATATTCGCTTTTATCTCCTTTTAAGAATAAGGTGTTTTTGTCGAATTTAAAATGAAGTGGAAGCGCCTCGCCAACTTCACTAACATTTTCAGTAAGTGCTTCAAGATTCATCCTAAAGGCAAGTTTTCCTTTTTCTTTCCAATATAAATTTTTAAGTAAAAATTGTCTAACACTAACCTGTGGGATATAATTTGCTAATTGCTTATCTGCAGCACCACGACTTTTAATTTCTTTAAAATCAAAACTATTTAATCCTGCTAGGATAGTGTCATGATGAATTGGATAAAATCTTGGTGAAATATCTGCAACTATCAAGTGGCTAACTAGTTCTGGATATTTGCTAGCAAAAAACATAGCGGTTTTGCCGCCCATAGAATGTCCTAATACAATAGCTTCTTTAATATTATGATGATCAAAATACTGCCTTAAATCTTCAGATAATGCTTCGTAATGATGGTCTGGATCATGAAAACTCCTACCGTGATTACGTTGGTCTATCAGGTGGACTTCAAAACTTTCTGCAAATTGATTCCCTAAAGTTTTCCAGTTGTCACTCATACCCAAAAAGCCATGAAGGATCACAAATGGTTTGCCTTGACCTAGTATTTGTGAATGTAAAATCATTTATTTTAGTTTGTTTTTATACATGTTTATTACATTTTCTACACCTAAGTATAGGCTTTCTGCAATTAAAGCATGACCAATAGATACTTCTAATAAGTTAGGGATACTTTGTTTGAAAAATTCTATATTATCTAATGATAAATCATGACCAGCATTAACACCTAAATCTAAACTATCTGCAAGTTTTGCGCAATCTACATATGGTATTACAGCATCTTTGTTGCCTAAGCTGTATTGGTGTGCAAAAGTTTCGGTGTATAATTCAATTCTATCAGTTCCGGTTTCTTTAGCGCCTTCAATTTGTTTTAAAACAGGATCAACAAAAATGGATGTTCTAATTCCGTTAGTTTTAAATTCTTTTATAACTTCAACTAAAAAGTCTTTGTGTTTAATAGTGTCCCAACCAGCATTACTAGTAATTGCGTCTATGCTATCAGGTACTAAAGTAACTTGTGTAGGTTTTGTTGCTAATACTAAATCTATAAATTTAGGTATTGGATTACCTTCTATATTATATTCTGTATAAACAACAGGTTTTAAATCGTGAGCATCTTGATATCTAATATGTCTTTCGTCAGGTCTGGGATGGATAGTGATTCCTTCTGCACCAAAACGTTGTGCGTCTTTTGCAAATTGAACAACATTTGGTACATCGCCACCACGAGAATTACGTAAAGTGGCAATTTTATTAATATTAACGCTTAATTTTGTCATTAACTTAAAGTTTATTTTAACACAAAAATACGAACTCTTAAAGGCTTTTTGTGCTAAAATTTAATTAATTTGCATAAACAAAAAGTTAAACTAAATGAATCTTTCAGAATACATTTTAAACGATATTAAACCTTTATCAAGTGCTGATAAAATAAGCGATTTGCAATTGCTGTTTAATCAGTTAACCTTCTCGCATATACCAATTAAGGATCAAAATGATGTATATATAGGTTGTGTTTCTGAAAATGATGCACATTGTTTTAAAGGCTCTGAAGTGATAAGCGATATAGCGTATTCTGTAGAAGGTTTTTTTGTAAGAGAAGAAACTAACTGGTTAGATGTTTTAGAGGCTTTTGCTCAAAACCACACTAACATAATGCCTGTTTTAAATAAAAATAATAAATACTTAGGGTATTATGAGCTTAATGATGTCATTGGATTGTTTAATGAAACTCCATTTTTCTCGGCAAACGGAGGAGTTTTAATTGTAGAAAAAGGTATTCAGGATTATTCTTTTAGTGAAATTAGTCAAATTGTAGAAAGTAATAACGGAAGGTTATTAGGCGCTTTTGTCTCTAAACATGAAAATGATTTAGCGCAAATTACCTTAAAAATAGGTAATACAGGCTTAAATGATATTATGCAAAGCTTTAGGAGATATAGCTATAATATAGTTTCAGGTCATGAAGAAGATACCTATTTGGAAGGCTTGAAAGAACGATCTGATTATTTAAAAAAATATCTAGATATTTAAGATGAAGGTTGCTATTTACAGTCAATTTCAAAAGAAAAAACCTTTAGCATCTTTAGAAGTATTACTAGAGGTTTTAGAGAAAGAGAATTTTGATGTTTTTATTGAAGAAACCTTTTTTAAAAACATTTCATCCAAAATAAAAAAGACATTAAACACTTTTTCTAGTTTAGATAGTTCTTACGATTTTTTAATAAGCATTGGTGGTGACGGTACAATTTTACGAGCTGTTACTTTGGTAAGAGATTTAGATATACCAATGGTTGGAATTAATACTGGTAGATTAGGTTTTTTAGCAACTATTCAACATGACGAAATTGAAGATGCTATTAAATCTATAATAGAAAAAGATTATAAAATTTCTGAACGTACCTTGTTAAGTATTTCAGTTTCTGAACCTAATGAAGAAATTGAATCTTGTAATTTCGCTTTAAACGAAATAGCTGTTAGTCGTAAAAACACCACATCTATGATTACTGTTGAAACCGAATTAGATGGTGAATATTTAACCTCTTATTGGAGTGATGGATTAATTATATCTACACCAACAGGATCAACAGGATATTCTTTAAGTTGTGGCGGACCAGTAATAACACCAAAAGCAGCAAGTTTTGTGCTAACACCAATTGCACCACATAATTTAAGTGCAAGACCTTTAGTGATAGAAGACTCTATTACAATTAAACTTAAAGTAGATGGTAGAGAGAAGCAACATCTAGTATCTTTAGACTCTCGTATAGCAACACTTTCGAATAAAACAGAAATTACCATAAAAAAAGCTCCATTTTCAATTAAAATGATAGCGCTTCATAACGAAACCTTCCTAGATACCTTACGTAAAAAATTACTTTGGGGAGAAGATAAGCGTAATTAAACAATAAAATTTGCCTAAATCTGTTTAAATGAGTAACTATTTCAATAGAATTGTTATAGGCTAATCTTATTTATTATATTTGCAAACTTTGAAGGTTTATGAGGCAATTAACAGTAATCATAATAACACTATTTAGTATACAGTTTAGCGCTGCTCAAATACATGAATTTGGCTTGTATTTAGGCGGTTCTAATTTTATAGGGGATGTTGGAGCAACAGATTATATTGCGCCAAAAAACTTAACTATAGGTGGAATTTATAAATGGAATAGAAGTCCAAGACATTCGTACAGAATTTCATTACTGTTTAGCGAGCTAGAAGGAATTGATAAAAACTCTGATGACCCAAGTCGTCAAATCAGAGGATTAGAATTTAATAGTCAAATAATAGAATTATCAGCCGGAATGGAGTTTACCTTTTTAGATTTTAATCTTCACAAAGGAGGTTTTGTTTCAACACCATATTTATATACAGGTGTTACAGTAACAAAACACGATAACTTCTTCTTAGCAAATTCAGGACAATTAGAACCAGAAGGAACCGAGAGTTTTGCTTACGGTATACCAATGGTAGTTGGTTATAAAGCAGCAATAGCACAACATTTTGTGCTTGCTTTTGAAATCGGTGCACGTTATACATTTTCAGATGAAATTGATGGAAGTGTACCAGATGCAGAAGAACTTCAAAGTAGAAGCTTTGGTAATTTAAATAATAATGATTGGTATACCTTTACAGGTGTAACATTAACCTATACATTTGGTAAAAACCCTTGTTATTGCGCATTTTAAGTGAGTATTGATAAAATAAATAAAGACTATTTACCCAAACATCTAGCTATTATAATGGATGGAAATGGGCGTTGGGCAAAACAAAAAGGCATGCTACGTGCTATTGGTCATGAAAACGGAACAAAAGCAGTTAGAACAACAGTTGAGTCTTGTGCAAAATTGGGTATAGAAAACTTAACACTTTATGCGTTTTCTACAGAAAACTGGAACAGACCAAAATTAGAAGTAGATACACTAATGAAGCTTTTAGTGTCTTCACTAAAAAAAGAAATTAACACACTTTTAGATAATAATATTAAGCTAAACGCTATTGGTAACTTATCATTATTACCAAAAAAAGTGTCCAAAGAATTACAAGAAGTTATTAATTTAACTAGCAAAAACACGCATATGAATCTTACTTTAGCACTTAGTTATGGGTCTAGAGAAGAGTTAGTTACAGCTGTTAAAGAAATCAGTAATAAAGTTAAAAATAATATAATTTCTGAAGAAAGTATTGACCAGTCAGTTATAAATAAGCATCTTTACACGAACAATTTACCAGATGTAGACTTGCTTATACGAACAAGTGGAGAACAACGTATAAGTAACTTTTTGTTATGGCAAATAGCCTATGCAGAGTTGTATTTTACTCCAGTACTTTGGCCAGACTTTACAGAGCAACACTTAAGTGAAGCTATTATAGAATATCAAAAAAGAGAACGACGATTTGGGAAAACAAGTGAACAAATTAGCTAAACAATTACCATTGAAAACAGCATTACAATACGTTTTAATTACCTTCATATTTGCCATTTCAGCATTAGGTAACGCGCAAGAATTAGACTACGAAGGCGGAGAAAAATATAACCTTGCCGGTATATCAGTAAAAGGAAACACAACCTTTAGTGAACAAACCATAATAACCTACTCGGGATTAAGAAAAGATACCGAAATACAAATACCAGGAGAACAAATAAGTAATGCTATAAAAAAGCTTTGGAGTTCTAATTTATTTAGTGATATAGAAGTTTACTTAGTCAAAACAGAAGGTAAAGATGCCTTTTTAGAAATAAGATTATCAGATCTTCCAGAATTAAATGAAATTAACATCACAGGTGTTAAAAAGAATAAGAAAGAAACTATAATCAAAGAAAATAAGTTACTTAAAGGGACAAAGGTTACAGAAAACCTAGTAACAACGACAAGAAACTACCTTGAAAATAAGTATAGAAAAGATGGTTTTTTAAATGCAGATGTAAAAGTAAATACTACAGAAGTTGTTAGTGACTCTACATTTAAGCCACAAGTAAATATGTTTGTTGCTGTAGATAAAGGAGAAAAAGTTAAAGTTAAAAAGATCAACTTTGAAGGTAACGAAGTCTTATCGGACAAAAAGCTAAGAAAAGCAATGAAAAATACGAAGCAGAAAAATCCAATTCGTATTTTTAAACGATCAAAGTTTATTGAAGCAGACTACAAAGAAGATTTATCTTCGATTGTAGACAAATATAAAGAGATAGGTTATAGAGATGCACGTATTATTTCAGACACTTTAACATACAATGGAGAAGAAACCGTGTCTTTAGACATAAAAGTAGAAGAAGGAGAAAAGTATACTTTTGGAGACATTACATTTATAGGTAATACAGTATATTCTGATGAGTTCTTAAAAAGAAAGCTAAGAATTGAAAAAGGAGACACATATAATGGTATAGAACTACAAAAAAGAATAGCAGATGCATCTAGTCCAGATGCAGATGACCTTACAAACTTATATCAAAATAATGGATACTTATTCTCAACAATAAACCCAGTAGAGGTTAATGCAGATGGTAACGTTATCGATATGGAAATTAGAATAAGCGAAGGTAAACCTGCTTATTTTAACAAAGTAACAGTTGTTGGTAACAACAAAACAAATGACCATGTTATTTATAGAGAAATAAGAACACGTCCAGGAGAATTATACAGTAAAGAAAATGTAGTAAGAACAATAAGAGAGTTAAGTCAATTAGGTTTCTTTGACGCAGAACAATTAACACCAAATTTTAAAAATGTAAATCCAGATGAAGGAACTGTAGATATGGAATACTCTGTCGTAGAATCTGGATCTAGCCAAATAGAATTGCAAGGTGGTTACGGTGGAGGAGGATTTATTGGGACCTTAGGTTTATCTTTCAATAACTTTTCTTTAAAAGATATATTCAAAAAAGATGCTTATACGCCAATTCCAATGGGTGATGGACAAAGATTAGCTTTAAGATTACAAGCTAGTAGATTTTTTCAAACCTATAGTTTTCAATTTTCAGAACCTTGGTTAGGAGGTAAAAAGCCAGTACAATTCTCTACCTCTATATCACAAACAAAACAGTTTTTATATAATCCTTTAACACAAAACGCAGATAAGGATAAACGTTTTAACATAACAGGTATTACTTTCGGTTTAGCTAAACGTTTATCAGTCCCAGATGACTATTTTACCTTATCTCAAGCAGTAAGTTTTCAGCATTATAACTTAAAAAATTATAACACAGGATTATTTACATTTGGTGATGGTTACTCAAACAACTTATCTTATACGATAGGTTTAACAAGAAACAACACTTTTAATGATCCTATTTTCCCAATGGGTGGATCTAACTTCTCTATTACAGCAAAAATGTCATTACCATACTCTGTGTTTAATAATGTAGATTATGAAGCATTAAAGCAAGAAAGAGAAGATAATATAGCTATAATTAACGATTCTAACAGCACAGTAAGCGAGTCTAACGCAGCATCAAGTAGAGTTAGCGAAATTGACCAAGAACGTTTTAAGTGGTTAGAGTTTTATAAGGTTAAGTTTAAAGGAGATTGGTACACTAGATTAGTAGATAAATTAGTATTACGTCCAAGTGTAGAATTTGGTTTCTTAGGAGCTTATAATCAAGATAGAGGAATTATACCTTTTGAACGTTTCTTTGTTGGTGGTGATGGTTTAGGAAATTATAGCTTAGACGGAAGGGAAGCAATAGCCTTAAGAGGTTACCAAAACCAATCCTTATCAACTCAAGATGGAGGAACAATTTATAATAAGTTTTCTTTAGAATTACGTTATCCAATAACCTTAAAACAATCTGCAAAAATCTATGCTTTAACATTCTTAGAAGCAGGTAATTCTTATAATGATTTTAGGAGCTATGATCCTTTTGAGTTAAAAAGATCTGCAGGATTTGGTGTAAGAATTTTTATGCCAGCATTTGGATTATTAGGTATAGACTTTGGTCATGGATTTGATCCACAACCAGGCGAAACTTCAAAAAACGGTTGGGAAACTCACTTTATCATAGGACAACAGTTTTAAAAAAAAACAATGCTAAAACCCAATAAAATAGGTTAATAAGATTGATAGTTTACTAATTTTTTTATTTTTGGCACGATATTTTCTAATAACAAGTTGAGGATTTAATTAAAGAATTAAAATTTTTATAATTAAAATTCGTTATTTTGAAAATAGCAGCTTAAACACAAATAATTTGGCGGCTAAGTTTAAATTAAAAACTAAATAAATCCAACATGAAATTTAAAGTTCTTTTAGTATTGTTCATATTAAGTGTGTCCTTTCAAGCAAATGCACAACGTGGCGTAAGAATAGGTTATATAGATACTGAATATATTTTAGAAAACGTTCCAGAATATACCGAAGCTACTAAGCAATTAGAGTCTAAAGTACAAAAATGGAAAACTGAAATAGAAGGTCGATTAAATACTGTAAAGCAAAAACGCGAGGCACTTAATAACGAAAAAGCATTATTAACAAAAGAGTTAATAGAAGAGCGTGAAGAAGATATTTTATTTGAAGAAAAAGAAATATTAGATTATCAACAAAAACGCTTTGGTCCTAATGGTGATTTGATGATTCAAAAAAAGCAGTTAATGCAACCAGTACAAGACCAAATTTTTCAAGCAGTACAAGACATAGCAGCAAACAAAAAATATGATTTTATTTTTGATAAATCAGCAGATGTTGTTATGCTATATTCAGCAGAACGTTTTGATATTAGCGACTTAGTAATAAGAACAATAACTAGAGCATCAAAACGTAAACAAGCAACAAACAGAAAAGAGCGTAAAGAAGCAAAAGAAGAAGAAGTTGTAGAAGAGGTTAATGACTCTCAAGAAGCTAGACAAAAAGCGTTAGACGAAAAAAGAGCAGCAAGAGAAGCTGCTGCAGAAAAACGTAGACAAGAAATATTTGAAGCAAGAGAAGCAAAGAAAAAAGCAGCACAAGAGAAGAGACAAAAACTTATAGAAGAACGTGCAAAAGCAAGAGAAGAAAAATTAAAAGCTAGACAAGAAACTAAAGACGAAGAAAACCCATCTTTTGATGGAGACGAAAATAATAAAGAAGAAAATTAATAAAAAAAGAGTTTAGTTAACAACAAACTCTTAGATTAACACTAATAATTTATAACACAAATACTATTAAAAATGAAACAAATTAAATCACTTTTATTCGCTGCAGCATTATTTATAGGAGCAACAAGTTTTACTAATGCTCAATCAAAAGTAGCGCATATTAATGTTGGAGAGCTTGTAACTTCAATGCCAGAGATGAAAACTGCTCAAGCAGAAATGGAACAAATGGGTAAAACGTTTGAAACTGACATTCAAGAAATGATGAATGAGTATAAAACAAAAGCTCAACAATACGAAGCAGAAGCTGCAACAAAAACTAATGAAGATAACCAAAAAAGAGGTGAAGAGTTAGCAGGTATGCAACAAAACATTAGACAATTTCAAGCTAATGCGCAACAACAATTACAACAAAAAGAATTAGATCTTTTAGAGCCAATTACAAAAAAGGCTAAAGCAGCTATTTTAAAAGTAGCAAAAGCACAAGGTTTTGATTATGTATTAGATTCTTCTCAAGGTTCAGGAGTAATTATGGCAGAAGGTAAAAACTTATTACAAGACGTTCAAAAAGAATTAGGATTTTAATTAAAATCTCTTTTAAAATACAATAAAGCTGTCTAAATTTAGACAGCTTTTTTTATACGATGATTTTTTATGAGTAAACAGCCTATTGGTATTTTTGATTCTGGAGTTGGTGGTACTTCTATTTGGAAAGAAATACACTCTTTATTACCCTACGAAAACACTATTTACCTTGCAGATAGTGCAAATGCACCTTATGGGCCTAAAGGAAAAGATGCTATTATAGCATTATCAGAAAAAAACACCGAGTATTTATTAAATCAAAACTCCAAAATAATTGTTGTGGCATGTAATACAGCAACAACCAATGCCATTAAACATTTAAGAAAAAAATATGATGTGCCTTTTATAGGTATAGAGCCAGCAATTAAACCTGCAGCATTACAAACACAAACAAAAGCTATTGGTATTCTAGCAACAAAAGGCACTTTAAGTAGTGAGCTTTTTTTTAACACCTCACAATTATACTCTAATGGAATAGAAGTGATAGAACAAGAAGGAGAAGGTATTGTGCAATTAATTGAAAGTGGTAATATTAATTCGGAAGAGATGAAAGCGCTTTTAAAAATTTATTTAAAGCCAATGCTAAATGCTAATATCGATTATTTGGTGTTAGGTTGTACACATTATCCATATTTAATACCACAACTTTTAAAAATGCTTCCTAAGCATATAAAAATAATAGACTCTGGTGAAGCTGTTGCTAGACAGACAAAAGCTATTTTAAAACAGTTAAAATTACTTAATATAACGGATGTTAAACCAGATTTAAAATTTTATATCAATTCTAATCCAAAAGTCATGTCTCAACTTTTAAATAATAATTTTGAGGTATATCAAAAAGATTTTTAGTCATAAAAAAAAGCCAAGTGTTACACTTGGCTTTTTTATTATATATGTTCAGTTCTATACTTCTTCAGCATCTCTTAAGCTTTGAATGTAAGCTGCTTTTTGAACTTGTTTTCTTCTTGTTACAGAAGGTTTTGTAAAGTATTGCTTGTCTCTTAAGTTTTGCATTACTTTAATATTTCTGTGTTTACGCTTGTAACGTTTTAAGGCGCGTTCTATGTTTTCGCCTTCTTTAATTTCTATTCTTAACATATCAGTATTTTAAATCTTTTGCGAATATCCCTCAAATATTAGGATTATTCAAATTATTAATGTTTTATTTTAGTTTTTTAACCTAAATAGGTCTTTAAAATCTTACTTTTTGATGTTTGACGTAATCGTCTTATACCTTTTTCTCTAATTTGCCTAACGCGTTCTCTTGTAAGATCAAAGGTTCTTCCAATCTCATCTAATGTCATTGCTGGTTGATTACCTAAACCAAAATTTAATCTAATTACATCACTTTCTCTTGGTGTTAAAGTTTCTAATGCACGTTCAATTTCAATATTTAAAGACTCATGCATTAGTTGATTATCAGGGTTTGGAGATTCTCCAGATTTTACTAGATCATAAAGGCTATAATCTTCGCCTTCTTTTAGCGGTGCATCCATAGATACGTGTCTGCTAGAGATACGCATAGATTGTTTTACATCACTTATGGTTAGGTCTAACTCTTTAGCAATTTCTGCTGCGCTTGGCGGTCTTTGATTAGCTTGCTCTAAATGAGATGTAACTTTTCTTATTTTATTAATGCTTCCAATTTTGTTAAGTGGTAATCTAACAATTCTTGATTGTTCTGCTAAAGCAGAAAGAATAGCTTGTCTAATCCACCAAACAGCATAAGAAATAAATTTAAAACCTCTAGTTTCGTCAAAACGTTTAGCTGCTTTTACTAAACCTGCATTTCCTTCGTTAATTAGATCTGGAAGTTTTAAGCCTTGATTTTGATATTGTTTGGCAACAGAAACAACAAAACGTAAGTTAGCAGTGGTTAATTTATCTAAAGATTTTTGACATCCTTCTCTAATTTTCTTGGCTAATTCTACTTCTTCTTCAGCAGTAACCATAGGAAGTTTACTTATGTCTTGTAGGTATTTGTCAAGTGATTTAGATTCGCGATTGGTAACTTGTTTCGTGATTTTTAATTGTCGCATTCAATGTAGTTTAATGTTTAACATTCTCAATCTAACAGAATATTCGACAATTCCTAATATTTAACAGTTTTTTAGATGTTTTGTTGCGAAGTTTTTAAAAGAATTAATCAGATTCCTTCTTTTTTCCAAAAAGTCCTCCTAACACGTCTTTTACATTATTTTTTGTTTTTGTAGAATCTGTTTTTGTCGAGTCTTTTGGTTTGTTTCCGCCTAGAAGTCCGCCAATAACATCTTTTACTGGATTATTAGTAGTGGTTGATGTACTGTCACTGCTTTGATTGTTGTTGTTTAAAATGTTACCTATAGCATCATTAAGCTTGCCTTTACCTTGGTTTATTAATTTTTGTTTTTGAATTTCGACTAACTGCTGTGTTAATGTTTTTACACCGCTAGTTAAGTCTGTAGACACTTGTGGTTTTGTTGTGTTGCCAGAAACAGATGCGGTTACAGGTATTGTAATATTGTTTACTGCAGGATCGTTAATTTTATTTATTAGTGCGTTTACATCGCTTCCTAAATACTTTGCAGGTACATCAATAACTACTTGATAGTTCATTGTGTTGCTAAAAGAATGCGATCCGCCAATTGTCATTTTTATGTCCTTATATTTTATATCAAACGGTTGGACATTGACTTGACCATTATTAAAAGATAATTTTGCGGTAAGATCTTTTAAATTAAGTTTACTAAAGTCTAAAAAGTTTAATTTACTTTCTAAAGCTGTAAATAGCTGTTCGTTTTTAGGCTTAAATTCTCCAGTTAATAATTCCGCGAAAGCGTCACCAGAAATTGTATTTAAAATAGGTGTAAAATCTTGACCTAAT
Source organism: Mesoflavibacter sp. CH_XMU1422-2 (assembly GCF_037029245.1). Lineage (NCBI taxonomy): Bacteria > Pseudomonadati > Bacteroidota > Flavobacteriia > Flavobacteriales > Flavobacteriaceae > Mesoflavibacter > Mesoflavibacter sp. CH_XMU1422-2. The sequence continues at coordinate 26,059 of NZ_JAYMEE010000001.1, forward strand.
GTACCAGAAATATCAATAGAGCTGTTAAGTTTTCCTTCTAAAGCTTTAGCGATAGGCGCTAACGCTTGTAACATATCCAAGCCATTAAATGATTCTGAAATATTAAAGTTAGAAGCACCAAGTTGCATCTTAAATGTAGACTGCTCTTTTGTGGTGTCCACTAAACCGTTTAAGCTTAAATTACCATCAAAAATACTTGAAGTCATATTGTTTAACTGCGCTTTACCATCTGCAATTTTTAAGCTTCCTTTTACATCTTTTAAAGTAAGATTGTCATAAACTACAGTGGTTGCATTTGCTGTTACATTACAATCTAAAAATTCTGGTATTTTTAAAGCCGTATCTGGTTCTGTGCTTTGGTTTACTGGTGCTTCGCTACCGCCTTCTATCATAAAGTCGCTAACTACAAATTTGTTTGAGTTGACATTAAAATCTCCTTTTAGCTTTTTATCACTTAATAAAAAGCCAAGTAAATTATTTATTGTACCAGTTGCGTTTAAATCAGACTGTCCTGTTGTTGCATTAAACTTATCAAGTTTTATAGTGCCTGGATTAAAGTTAACTTCTGCATTACTTATATTAATTGGGTTTACTATATCTGCTGAAGAAAACTCAAATCCACTAACGCTAACCATACCGTTGTTTTTGATGCGTTCGTAAGCATTAGTTTCGATAGCATTCATATCAAAACTAGTATTTAATTTAGCTTTTAAAATACCTTTTAATTCATTCTCAAGTTCAATTGGGTACGCTTTTGTGATATTGGCTAAATTTAAAACACCATCAATATTAGCGTTTACTAACATGTTAGTCGTTAGATTTTTTATAGTAGCCGAACTCTTAAAAACATCTTGGTCTATTTTAAAATTAAGCGCATTTAAGTTAACGTAAGTATCGTCTACTAAACCAGTTTCGTTTTTTATTTGTGCGTTAATATTGATGTTTTCTACTCGTTTTGGTAGATCTGCAAATTTAAAAGATGCATTATCAGATAGAATATTAATATCTAAAGTAGGTATGGTTTCTTCAGTTACTTTTCCTTTAATAACTCCGTTTACTTTAAAGTTTCCTGTCGTATTTACGTTGTCTAAGTTTTTAGCATAGGTCTTTGGGATAACTGCTAAAAACTCTTTAAATGAAGAACCAGGATTTTCAAAAGAAATATCAATCTCTTGTCCGTCTTCAAGTTGTTTTACGTAACCTTTAAATTGTAAAGGTAAATCGTTTACAAAACCTTCATTATCTTTAAATGTGTAAGTTTGATTAGGTATGTCTAAATCTATTAAAGCATCAAGTTTAATTAGGTTGTTACTTAAATATTCTGTGCTATCAATGCTGAAAGTTACGTTGGCTTCGGTTTTTGTATCTAATTGGGAAGTGTCTCCAGAAAAAATTCCGTTACCTGTATGATTAATGTTGGTAACTTTTATTAGTGTATTAGCGCTTTCATCTATATAATTAAAAGCACTATTATTTATGCTGTAATTTTCAATATCAAAAGCAAAACCATCATTATTTGAAGTGTCAGGTGATGTATTGTTGGTATTTTCTTTTGCAATGTCCCAATTTACTTGTCCATCTTTGTTTGTTTTTAAATTAATTAAGGCGTCATCAACATTTATGCTGTTTACAATAATTGGATCTTCACTAGCGGTTTTAAAAAGTTCTTTAACAGACATGTCTAAGGATAGCTGTTTTACTCTAGCTAAAGTATCATTTTTAAAAGGCTCAAAATTGGTAATTACCAAATTGTCTAAGGTAACATTAGCTTGTGGGAAGCTTCTAATAAAACTTAAGTCTACATCATTAAATTCAACTTTTGCATTTACATTGTTGTTAATGAAATTTTTAACCATATCCTTTATTTGACTTTGAAAAATAAACGGACTAGCTATTAAAAGTAGAAGTAGAATTAAAAATGAAATTCCGATAATTTTAAGCTTTTTCTTCATGAGAACTTTTTAAGTTGAATTTTCATACGAATTTACGTATTAAAATAGGTAAAAAGATCTTGATAAGCTTAGATTTAATATAAGTTTAGCATTTTTAAAGTAGATTTATCTCTTCGTTAACTTTAAGCTTAAAACGCTTTCTAAAAAGATATACACCTAAGTACAAAAATGGTGTGTCGATGATGGCTATAAAAACCTTAAATAAAAAACCGCTAATCAATAATCCAGCAAATTTATCCCAATCAATTTCACCAAAAGAACACAGTAAAAATAAAACTGAAAAGGTGTCTACAAACTGAGATAAAAAAGTAGAGCAATTATTACGCAGCCAAAGCATTTTTCCATTGGTTAATCGTTTCCAAAAGTGATAAATTTGAATATCTACAAGTTGCGCTAATAAATAGGCCATCATACTGGCAAATACAGCAATAATAGTGTTGCCAAATACTGTGGTAAAAAGAGAATTGTTAACAGGCGACCAATTTGTAGCAGGAACAAGATTGGCGGTGTAAACTATTAATAAAGAAAAAATAGAAGCAAAAATACCTGCAATTACAATTTGGTTTGCACGTTTTTTACCATAAATCTCACTTATTAAATCGGTGATTAAAAAGGTAATCGGGTAAGGAAGAATACCAACAGAAATCTCAAATAACTTAGCTCCAAAAATTTCAATATCAAAAGGATGCCAATAAAAAAACTTCTGAAAAATTAGGTTAGAAACCACCAAAGAGGTTATAAATAAGGCACCTAAAAACAGGTAGATTTTTTGAGCAGCTAGTTTGTCTTTTAAGATCATAAAAACTTATTAACAGTTTGTGTAAAGATAAGGACTAAGTGAATTTCTTTTAGTTATTTTGTCAAAGATTTATGAAGGATTCTAAAACCATATACATAGCATTAGGTAGTAATAAAGGCGATAAGTTTAAAAACTTACAACTTGCTGTAGATGCTATTTTTGAAAAAATTGGCACAATAATTAGTATTTCAAAAGTCTATCAAAGTCAAGCAATGGGCTTTGAAGGCGATGATTTTTTAAATACATGTATAGCTGTAAATACAAAACTAACACCTAAAAAAGTACTTAAAACGCTTCAAGATATTGAAGTGAAATTAGGTAGAACACCTAAAAAAAGTGAAAGTTACGAGTCTAGAGAAATTGATCTAGATATAATCTTTTTTGAAGATGAAATTTTAGATGAAAGTAACTTGGTAATTCCTCATCCAGAAGCTCATAAACGTAAATTTGTTTTAGAACCCTTAAAACTAATTGCAGCTAAAACAGAACATCCTGTTTTAGAAAAAACAGTTGATCAACTTTATGACGCTTGCGAAGATCAAACGACTTTAGAACCTTATAATATCTGGCTAAAAAACCCAATTAAGCAGTATAAATTATCTAAAAATAACTATATAGCTATTGAAGGTAATATTGGAGCTGGTAAGACAAGTTTATCAACACAAATTGCATCAGATTTTAATGCAAAATTAATTTTAGAACGTTTTGCAGACAATCCGTTTTTACCAAAGTTTTATAAAGAGCCAAATCGCTACGCGTTTACTTTAGAGATGTCTTTTTTGGCAGATCGCTACCAGCAAATTAGCGACGATTTAAGTCAGCTAGATTTGTTTAAAGATTTTATTGTTAGCGATTACGACGTGTTTAAATCTTTAATTTTCTCAAAAATTACGCTGCAACCAGACGAGTTTAAATTATACCGAAAGCTATTTTATTTGATGTATAAAGATATTGCAAAGCCAGATTTGTATGTGTATTTATATCAAAATACTGAGCGTTTACAAGCTAACATTAAAAAAAGAGGTAGAAAATACGAAAGCGAAATAGCAGACGATTATTTAGAAAAAATTAATGCAGGTTATTTAGATTTCCTAAAAAGTCAGTCAGATTTTAATGTAAAAATTATTGATATTTCTGATAAAGATTTTGTAAAAAATAGAGCAGACTATTTATGGCTTTTAAACGAAATAAATAATGGAGTACAAGATAGTCAAGACCGATAAAATTTTAATTGTTGGTTTAAGTGCAACTGCTAATTTTTTAAATACTAATCAAATAACTGGTCAGTTAGCAAGACAATTTATGCCAAGAGTTGAAGAGGTAACACATAGAAAAGACAACTTTAAATTGTCACTTCATAAATACTCAAGTTTTAATATTTCAGAATTTAATCCTAATCAAACGTTTCAAAAATGGATAGGTGTAGAGGTAGATAACTTGCAATCTGTACCAGAACATATGGAAACTTTAACTATAGATCCTGGCAGATATTTAGTAGTAAATTTTGAAGGAACTATAGCAGCATTTGTAAGCTTTTGGCAAGACCTTCATTTTAATTGGTTACCAAATTCAGAATTCGAAATAGATAACAGACCACATTTTGAAAGACTTGGTCCAGATTATAACCCAAATCAAGCTGTAAATAAGGAAGAAATTTGGATTCCCATTAAGTAGAAGTTAGGTTGTCGAAAACCTTTAATTTTCAATATTCAAACCTTTCAACTTACTAAATACATCCCAAACTACAACGCCACAACTTACGCTAATATTTAAAGAGTGTTTAGTGCCATATTGCGGTATTTCAATAACATTATCACTAGCATTAACTACTTTTTGAGAGACACCTTTTACTTCGTTGCCAAAAACTAAAGCGTATTTAGTGTTTACTTCTGGTGTAAACTGGTCTAACATAACCGCATTTTCGGCTTGCTCAATACTTAAAACTTTGCAATTTTCGGCTTTAAGTTTTTCAACTAATTCAATAGTGTTTTCTACATATTCCCAATCGACAGTCTCTGTACTGCCCAATGCAGTTTTATGTATGTCTTTATGTGGTGGCGTAGCTGTAATTCCGCAGAGATAAATTTTTTCAACTAAAAACGCATCACTTGTTCTAAACACACTACCAATATTGTTTAAACTTCTAATATTGTCTAATATGATGATAATAGGTGTTTTTTTAGAGTGTTTAAAATCTTCAACACTTAGTCGGTCTAGCTCGCTGTTTTTTAGTTTTCTCATAATGCAAATATTCAAAAAAAAACTCCCTTTTTTCAAAGGAAGTTTTAATAAAAAGTATTTAAATAAGATTTAGTGTACCTCTTCTTTAGCCTCTTCAACTTTTGGCTTAACCGTTCCTTTAATTCTTAATCTGACAGAAGGCGAGTTAACAGCATTTGTAGTTAATGTAACTGTTTTAGAAAAACCACCAGTTCTGTTAGTTGCGTAACGTACTTTAATAACATCAGATGCTCCTGGAGCAATTGGTGTTCTTGGCCAAGTTGGTACTGTACAACCACAAGATCCTTTAGCGTTTGTGATTACTAATGGAGTGTCACCTGTATTTGTAAATTTAAATTCTCTATTTCCATCTGCACCATTTTCAATTGTACCATAGTCTATTGTTTTAGATTCAAATTCAATTTTGGCGCCTTTAGTATTGGTTGCTGCTTTAACAGCTTCTGTTTTTTCTGCTGTTTGAGCAACGCTAAATGTAATCATTCCGATTAAAGCAAAGCTTAACAATATTAATTTTTTCATGGTAAATATTTATAGGATTATTGGACAAATTTAGAAAAATAGATATACTTCTTTGGTTAATTAAATAATAATTTAAACATCGTTTTATAGCATCTGGTAAATTGATTAAATTCGCAATCAAACCAAAATCAAAATATATTCCCTTTGGCAGCAAAATCTAAAACCAAAAAAGTAACACCATTAATGAAGCAGTACAACGCTATAAAAGCGAAATACCCTGATGCTTTATTACTGTTTAGAGTTGGAGATTTTTATGAAACTTTTGGAGAAGATGCTGTAAAAACTGCCGAAATTTTAGGTATCATTTTAACCAAAAGAGGCGCAGGAAGTGATAGCGAAACAGAATTAGCAGGTTTTCCGCATCACTCATTAAACACCTATTTACCTAAGCTGGTAAAGGCTGGCGAGCGTGTTGCAATTTGCGACCAGTTAGAAGATCCTAAACAAACAAAAACCATTGTTAAACGTGGTGTGACCGAGTTGGTAACTCCTGGTGTAGCTTTAAATGATGAGGTGCTTCAATCTAAAACAAACAACTTTTTATGTTCGGTTTATTTTGGAAAATTATCCATAGGAATTTCATTTTTAGACATCTCTACGGGTGAGTTTTTAACCGCGCAAGGTAATGCAGAATATATAGATAAGTTACTTCAAAATTTTAGCCCAAGTGAAGTCCTAGTTTCTAAACCAAAACGCAACAAATTTGTTGAGGTTTTTGGTAACGATTTTCATACCTTTAATCTTGAAGATTGGGTATATCAAACCGATTTTGCTAATGAAACTTTACTTAAACATTTTGATACAAAATCATTAAAAGGTTTTGGTGTAGAAGATTTAAATGAAGGTATTATTGCAGCAGGTTCTATCTTACATTATTTAGCCGAAACGCAACATCATAAGCTAGAGCATATTACTTCAATAGCAAGAATTGCCGAAGACGATTATGTCTGGATGGATAAGTTTACCATTAGAAACTTAGAGCTGTATAACTCTACAAACAATAATGCAGTTACACTTTTAAATGTTATCGATAAAACCATATCTGCTATGGGCGGACGTATGCTTAAACGTTGGTTAGCATTACCTTTAAAACATGCAGATAAAATTAAGCAACGTCATGAGGTAGTTTCTTATTTAAAAGACAATGATACGGTTTTACATAAAATTCAAAATTATATAAAAAACATAGGCGATTTAGAACGTTTAATTTCTAAAATTGCTACGCAAAAGGTAAGTCCTCGTGAAGTTATTCAACTAAAAAACTCACTTGAAGCAATAGTACCAATCAAAGCATTGGCAACCAATTGTGATAACGAATCTTTAAAGATTATCGGTGATAATTTGCAAAGCTGTAATGTGCTTCGTGAAAAAATTAAAGAAACTTTAAATGAAGATGCGCCGGTTAATGTTTTAAAAGGAAATACTATTGCAAACGGATTTTCTTCTGAATTAGATGAACTTAGAGCACTATCTACATCCGGGAAAGATTATTTAGACAAGATGTTAGAGCGAGAGAGTGAACGTACAGGTATTACTTCTCTAAAAATAGCATCTAACAACGTATTTGGTTACTATATTGAAGTAAGAAATACACATAAGGATAAAGTGCCAGAAGAATGGATACGTAAGCAAACTTTAGTAAGCGCAGAACGTTACATTACAGAAGAATTAAAAGAATACGAAGCTAAAATTTTAGGAGCAGAAGAGCGTATTCTTGCAATAGAGCAAAAGTTATTTGCAGATTTGGTACAATGGATGAACCAATACATAAAACCAGTACAGCAAAATGCCTATTTAATTGGACAGTTAGACTGTTTGTGTGGTTTTGCACAATTGGCGACACAAAATAATTATGTGTATCCACAATTAGATGATTCTTTTGACTTAGAGATTAAAGATGGTCGTCATCCAGTAATAGAAAAACAACTACCAATTGATGAACCATATATTGCAAATTCAGTATTTTTAGATAGAGAAACACAACAAATCATAATGATTACTGGACCAAATATGTCTGGTAAATCGGCAATTTTACGTCAAACGGCATTAATTGTTTTACTAGCTCAAATAGGAAGTTTTGTGCCAGCAAAAGAAGCTAGAATTGGTGTTGTAGACAAGATTTTTACGCGTGTTGGCGCAAGTGATAATATTTCTATGGGAGAATCTACGTTTATGGTAGAAATGAATGAAACAGCGTCTATTCTTAACAATATTTCAAATAGAAGTTTAGTCTTGTTAGACGAAATTGGTCGCGGTACAAGTACTTACGATGGTATTTCAATAGCTTGGGCAATTAGCGAATATTTACATGAACATCCAGCAAAACCTAAAACTCTTTTTGCAACGCATTATCACGAGTTAAATGAAATGTCAGAGACTTTTAACCGTATTAAAAACTTTAATGTTTCGGTTAAAGAGCTTAAAGATAATGTATTATTCTTACGTAAATTAGTAGAAGGAGGTAGCGAACATAGTTTTGGGATACATGTTGCAAAGATGGCAGGAATGCCACAACAAGTATTACACAGAGCTAATAAAATTTTAAAGAAATTAGAGAAAAGCCATTCTAGCGAAGAGCTAACAGACAAGGTTAAATCTATGCAAGATGAAATGCAATTAAGCTTTTTTAACCTAGACGATCCACTACTAGAAAATATTAAAGAAGAAATTTTAGAAACAGATATTGATACCTTAACACCAGTGGAAGCATTAATGAAGCTAAATGAGATTAAACGTATGTTGTTGAAAAAGAAGTAAGTAAAAATTATTTTTATTTTTTTTAAAAAAAGGCTTTGTAAATCGTAAATATATTTTAAATTTGCATCCGCAATAGCAATATTGCTCGTTCATTAAAAAAGACTGCGAAAGTAGCTCAGGGGTAGAGCATCACCTTGCCAAGGTGAGGGTCGCGGGTTCAAATCCCGTCTTTCGCTCTGATACTTTCTTAAAAATATACCAAGATGCTGAAGTGGTGGAATTGGTAGACACGTTGGACTTAAAATCCAATGACCGTTTTGGTCGTGCGGGTTCAAGTCCCGCCTTCAGTACAAAAGCCTTATCAAATGATAAGGCTTTTTTTATTTACAATAAGTTATAGACATAAAAAAGCTCACTTAAATTTAAGTGAGCTTTTCAATTTAAAGAGTAATTCTCTTAATTATCGTCATCAGTAGCTTCTTTTACTGCATCCTTAACAGATTCTCCTGCTTCTTTAGTCTCTTCAACAGCTTCATCAATTGCTTTTCCTGTAGCTTCAAAACCATCTTTTGCAGCCTCTTCAGTTTCTTCTGCAGCATTCTCTACAGCATCACCTGTTGCTTCTGCAGCATTTTCAATGGTATCTTCAACTTCTTCTGCTTTTTTTTCGTCTCTACAAGATGTAAAGGCTATTGCAGATACTAAAACAGCACTTAATAATAGTTTTTTCATTTTTAATTGTTTTTGATTAGTAATTCTTTAAAGTTATGAATGAATTTTAAAAGAAATGAATATTTCTCTTACTTTTTTAATTTATAACCTTGTTACATATACTATTTACGAAGAAAACCTATTATTTGGATGATAGTACCTTCTTTTTCTTTTACAAAGTTGAAACTTTTTTTACTGGTTTCTTTTCTAAATATCTTATTTTCAATAAGTAAGTCTAATTTGTTTTTAAGTGAAGAATAACCATTAACAGAAAAGACATTGCCATTATCAATCATTTCTTGCGCTTCAGGAAATTTTTTGTAGTTAGCACCAATTATAATTGGTACTCCAAAAACAGCTGGTTCTAGTATATTATGCAAACCTGTTTTTCCCATTGCGCCACCAACATAAGCTATATCTGCATAGCTATATATTTTACTTAAAATACCAATAGTATCAACGATAAAGACGTTTGCATTTTTAAGGTTTGAATTCTCTTTATTTGAGAATAAAACAGTGTCCTTTTTTATTGAATTTTTTAAGCCTTCAATTTGCTTAGCTTTTATATTATGAGGCGCAATGATAAACTTTACATCATGTTTGCATTGATTAATGTATGGTACTAAAATAGCTTCATCTTCTGGCCAAGAACTACCAATAACAATGCATAATTTATCTTGTTTAAAAGTTTCAATAAAATCAAGAGTATTATCAATTTGCAACTGATTTAAAACACGGTCAAACCTTGTGTCGCCAGAAACAGTAGCATTTTCATAACCTATGCTTTCAAGTAGATTTTTAGACTCTTCGTTTTGAGTAAAAATATGTTCAAAAGCAAAAAGTGCTTCTTTAGTTTGTGTACCATACCATTTAAAAAAGGATTGATCTTTTCTAAATACAGCCGAAATTAATACGGCGCGCAAACCCTTCTTTTTAATTTCATTTAAATAATTTGGCCAGATTTCGTACTTCACAAAAACAGTTAACTCAGGATTTACAAGTTTGATAAATTGTTTTGCATTAGATTTTGTGTCTAATGGCAAATACACAACAACATCTGCAAATGGTGCATTTTTTCTAATCTCATAACCAGATGGAGAGAAAAATGTTAAAACAATTTTGTGTTTAGGATAGTCTTTTCTTAGTATGTCAAAAATAGGCAAACCCTGTTCGTATTCACCCAAAGACGCACAATGAAACCAAAGTGTTTTATCTCCTTTTTTAATTTCATTTTTAAGAATATCAAACGTGTTAGCACGACCTTTTACGCCTAATTTTATTTTTTGGTTAAAAAGCGCAATTACTTTTAATACCAATGAAGTCAAATAAATAAGGATGTTGTAGATAATATTCAAATTAAATTGTTTGTGCTAAAATACGTAATTCATTGGTTTGCGTTGGCTAATTTTGTAAATTCGTTACATAAACGATTATAAATTAAAATCGAGTGAAAAAAATACAAATGGTTGACCTTAAAGGTCAATACGCAGATATAAAACAAGAAGTAGATACTTCTATACAAGAGATTATTGATAATACAGCTTTTATTAATGGTCCTAAAGTACATCAATTTCAAAAAAACTTAGAAAATTATTTAGGTGTAAAGCATGTTATACCATGTGCAAATGGTACAGATGCGTTACAAATAGCAATGATGGGATTAGGTTTAGAGCAAGGTGATGAGGTCATTACAGCCGATTTCACCTTCGCTGCAACCGTAGAAGTTATTGCGCTTTTAAAATTAACACCAGTTTTAGTAGATGTAGATCCAGATAATTTTAATATCGATATCGAAGCTATTAAAAAGGCAATTACGCCTAAAACAAAAGCAATTGTGCCAGTACATTTGTTTGGTCAATGTGCTAACATGGAAGCGATAATGCAAATAGCTAAAGAGCATAACCTTTATGTTATAGAAGATAATGCGCAAGCTATAGGAGCTAACTACACATACCAAGATGGTACAAAAGCAAAAGCAGGTACGATAGGTCATGTGGCGTCAACATCATTTTTCCCATCTAAAAATTTAGGTTGTTACGGAGATGGCGGCGCTATTTTTACAAACGATGACGATTTAGCACATACCATTAGAGGTATTGTAAATCACGGAATGTACGAGCGTTATCACCATGATGTAGTCGGTGTAAATTCGCGTTTAGACTCAATCCAAGCAGCAGTTTTAGATGCCAAATTACCACATTTAGATAATTATAATCAAGCACGTCGTGACGCAGCAAGAAAGTACAATGCAGCCTTAAAAGACGTACCACAAATTACATTGCCTAAAACCGTAAATAATTGCGAAGGTATTTGTGATACTTGCGATTGTCACGTGTTTCATCAATACACATTAAAATTAGAAAATGTAGATAGAGATGCGTTGGTAAAATATCTAAATAGTCACGATATCCCTTGCGGTGTCTACTATCCAATACCTTTACACAAACAAAAAGCGTATCAAGATAGCAGGTACAACGAAGCAGATTTTACAGTCACTAACCAGTTGGTAAAACAAGTTATTTCTTTACCAATGCATACCGAATTAGAAGACGATCAAATTGAATTTATTACAACAAAGATTAAAGAATTTATAGCAAATAATTAGGGCGTTACCCATAAAGGGTCGGGCTTTCGCAAGTCGTAATCAAAGATGTGCTCCAACAATTGCTCAATCCCTAACGCACATTCCAGCCAATGAAGGTACTAGTAACAGGAGGATTAGGATTTATCGGATCTCATACTGTAGTCGAGCTTCAAAACAAAGGTTTTGAAGTCGTTATAATTGATAATTTATCAAATTCATCAATAAAAGTATTAGACGGTATTGTAAGTATTACAGGTAAAGCGCCACAATTTGAAAATCTAGATTTAAAAGAAAAATCTAAAGTCCAAGAATTCTTTTTAAACCATCAAGATATAGTTGGTGTTATACATTTTGCAGCAAGTAAAGCAGTTGGAGAAAGTGTAGAACAACCGTTAATGTATTATGAAAATAATATAAACACTTTGGTTTATGTGTTGCAAGAATTAACAAAATTAGAGCAATCTAATTTCATCTTTAGTTCGTCTTGTACCGTTTATGGTCAAGCAGATGAGTTACCAATTTCAGAAAACGCACCAATAAAACCAGCTGAATCACCTTACGGTAATACCAAACAAATAGGAGAAGAAATTATTAAAGACACCTGTAAAGTCACACCAAATTTAAACGCAATAGCTTTACGTTATTTTAATCCTATTGGCGCGCATCCAACAGCAAAAATAGGAGAGTTACCAATTGGTGTGCCGCAAAACTTAGTGCCATTTATAACACAAACAGGTGTTGGAATACGCGAACAACTATCTGTTTTTGGTGACGACTATCCAACACCAGATGGGACGTGTATAAGAGATTATATTCATGTGGTAGACATTGCTAAAGCACACGTTGTTGCTTTGCAACGCTTGTTAGAATCTAATAATACAAGTAATTACGAGTATTTTAATTTAGGAACAGGTAAAGGAAGTAGCGTGTTAGAAGTCATTCAGTCTTTTGAGCGTGTTTCAGGTGAAAAATTGAATTATAAGATTGCTAATAGAAGAGAAGGAGATGTGATTTCTGCGTATGCAGATACTAAAAAAGCCAACCAAATTCTAGGTTGGAAAGCAGAATCAACTCTTGATGATGCTATGACATCTGCTTGGAAGTGGCAAAAAAGCCTAAATTCAGATTAAAATATTATAAATTATTCGGTGTTAAATTGTCAAATACGTAAGTATTACACTAAATCGTTAAATATATTTTATTAATTACCTGATTAACAATATTTTAATGTTTAAAATTCGTGATTGGTCAATATTCTTGCTTTCTTTGTAGCTAATGCAAATGATACAACAATGAAACTGATTACTGTCAAAAGACAAACAAAACACGAAGATAGATTTACACCAAAAATGGGTAAATTAACTGCAAAAGTAACCTATATTAAAAAACACTTATTAGGTATTCCTTTTAAAACATTACACAAATATCGCGAAACGTACTACGGAGAAGTTAAAGATTGCGCAGATTGCAACTTAGCTAGATAGCATAAAAAAAGCCTCGAAATTTTCGAGGCTTTTTTATATAATTTTAAGCTTCTTTTTTCTTTTTAAAGCTACCTACAATCAAACAACCCATTCCTACCATTACAGAAACATCTGCAAGGTTAAATATTCCGGTTCTTAAAAAACCACCAAAATCTAAATGTAAGAAGTCGGTAACAGATCCATAAACAATACGGTCGTAAACATTTGCTATACCGCCACCAATTATACAACAAAAACCAACTAATGTAAACATGTTCATGGTTTTGTCTTTAATAATGTGCCTAAGCACAAAAGCTAACACTAATATTGGTAAAATTAATAGAAGTGTAATACGTAAAGCAGGACTAAAGTCGCTACCCATACCTAAAAAAGCACCTTTATTTTCAACATTATGTAGTGTAAATACATCACCAAAAATTTCACTAACACTACCTTTTCCGACTTCAGCTCTAACAATAAACTTAGAGATTTGGTCAATAGCAATGTTAAGAAAAATTAATGCAGTAATAAGTATGTTTCTTGCGCTCATTATTGCTCTGTACTAATTGTTGCAGATTCAGTTTCAGCAGATCTATCAATCTTTTTTACTAAGCCTTGTAAAACTTTTCCAGGACCAACTTCAGTAAAAAGTGTAGCACCATCAGCAATCATTTGTTGTACAGATTGTGTCCAACGTACAGGCGCTGTTAATTGCGAAATTAAATTAGCCTTAATTTCTGTTTCATCTATAATAGCGCTAGCTGTTACGTTTTGGTATATTGGGCAATTAGGTTTGCTAAACGTTGTGTTTTCTATTGCTGCAGCTAATTCTTCTCTAGCTGGTTCCATCATTGGAGAGTGAAATGCGCCACCAACAGGTAGTACTAAAGCACGTCTTGCGCCAGCTTCTTTCATAGCTTCACATGCACGATTAATTGCTTCTACTTCTCCAGAGATCACTAATTGACCTGGACAGTTGTAGTTAGCAGCAACAACAACACCTTCGGTTTTTGCACAAATATCTTCAACTAATTTGTCTTCTAAACCTAAAACAGCCGCCATAGTACTTGGCTGGATTTCGCAAGCTTTTTGCATAGCCATAGCACGTTGTGATACTAATTTTAAACCATCTTCAAAGCTTAATGCTCCGTTTGCTACTAATGCAGAAAATTCACCTAAAGAGTGACCAGCGACCATATCTGGTTTAAAGCTATCACCTAAAGTTTTTGCTAAAATTACCGAATGTAAAAAGATAGCTGGTTGAGTTACTTTAGTTTCTTTTAATTGGTCTGCAGTACCTTCAAACATAATATCTGTGATGTTAAACCCTAAAATTGAGTTGGCATCTTCAAATAAATGTTGAGCTTCTGGAGTGTTTTCGTATAAATCAAGTCCCATACCAGTAAACTGAGCACCTTGACCAGGAAAAATATATGCTTTCATTAAATTTAGTTTCTTAATTATTGAGCAAAAATAGGAATAAAATATTAAAGAAAACTATTGATTTTAAAGCTTCTCGATACAATTTGTTCATACTTCATAAATCACTAGAAGTGATGAAAATTAATAACTACATGACGTCAGTTCGAGTGGCGCGACGATAGAAGCGTTGTATCGAGAATTATGTTAAATTGATTTAAAATATTAGAACAAATCTAGGTTCTTGTCTCTATGCTCTTTTGTCTATGTTCTTGATTCTATAATTCACAAATTCCCAGTAGCAGCTTCTGCACAGCGTTCGCCATCCATAGCTGCGCTAATAATTCCGCCAGCATAACCAGCACCTTCACCGCAAGGGTATAAATTGGTGATTTCTGGATGATGTAATTGGTCTGTTCTTGGAATACTAACTGGTGATGAGGTACGCGATTCTACACCAATAATATTAGCTTCTTCGGTGTAATAGCCTTTCATTTTATCACCAAAAGCTTTAAATCCTTTACGTAAAGTACTTCCTATAATTTTAGGAAATAAACTGTGTAAAGGCGCACTTTTTATACCTGGTTGGTATGATGTTTCATTTAAAGTTGAAGATAATCTACCTTCTACAAAATCGGTCATACGTTGTGCTGGCGCAGTTTGATCACGATTACCAGAAGTAAAGGCTAATTTTTCAAAATCTTTTTGAAATTCTAGTGCTTTTAAAGCGCCAAATTGTTCGTATTTATGTAAATCTTTATCCGCATTAATTTCAACAACAATACCAGAATTTGCAAATTTATTATTTCGTCTAGAAGGCGACATGCCGTTTACTACAACTTCGCCATTTGCTGTTGCTGCGGGTACAATAAATCCGCCAGGACACATACAAAAACTGTATACGCCTCGTCCATTTACTTGCTGCACTAAACTGTATGAAGCAGCTGGTAATAATGGATGTCTTTCGCCAGAACAGTGATATTGAATGTTATCAATAATCTGCTGCGGATGTTCTGCACGTACACCCATTGCAAAACTTTTAGCTTCAATTGCTATATTTTTTCTGTCTAATAAATAAAAAATATCTCTCGCAGAATGACCTGTTGCTAGAATTACTTTTTCGGTAGTTAATTCGTTACCATTGTTAAGTTGAAGAGCAACTATTTTTTCGTTTTTTATAATGAAATCGGTAACGCGAGTATTAAAATGAATTTCGCCACCAAAATCTAAAATAGTTTGTCTAATATTTTGAACGACTTTTGGTAGTTTATTAGTCCCAATATGTGGATGAGCATCGACCAGAATCTGATCCGTAGCACCATGAAAAACAAGATTTTCAAAAATACGACGTACATCACCACGTTTTAAACTACGTGTGTATAGTTTTCCGTCAGAATATGTACCTGCGCCACCTTCGCCAAAACAGTAATTAGAATCTTCATTTACAAAATGATCTTGATTTATGGCTTTTAGATCGCGACGTCTGTCTTGCACATTAGCACCACGTTCTAAAACTATAGGTTTATAACCTAGTTCTACACAGCGCAACGCTGCATACATACCAGCAGGACCAAAACCAATAATATGAACAGGTTTGGAATTAGAAACGTCTTTGTATTCAAAGTGATAGTCGGAAGTTTCTGGAACTGGTTCTTTTATAAAGACAGACACTTTATAGTTGAAGATAATTTTAGGTTTACGTGCATCGATAGATTTACGTAGTATTTTAATGCCTGAAATGTCTTCACGCGGTATAGACAACCATTCCGCAGATTTAATTAATAATATATCTGGGATTTCCTCTTCTTTAAGAGAAACACGAAGTTGAATGTCTTTTACCATACTGCGAAATTAGGTAAAATTTAGTTGAAAGTGATTTTTTACTTTTCGTTTTAAATAAAAAAAGCATAAGAAACCTTATGCTTTTTTTAATGTGTATTTAAAGTTTTAATTAAAACTCTAAATCTGCAACGATATCAAATTCGTCATAAATAGCTTTGTCTTTTAAACCATCAAAGAAGCTAGTAGAACCATATCTAACATCAAATTTAGTTCTGTCAATTTTTAAAGCAGCGTTAGCTTTGTTACCATAAACAGAAAGGTCAAAAGTGATAGATTCTGTTTTTCCTTTAATAGTTATATCTCCTGTTACTTTGTAAGCGTTTTTACTTACAGATTTTACTTTAGTAAATTTTAAAGTTGCAGTTGGGTATTTTTCTACTCCAAAAAAGTCGTCAGATTTTAAGTGACCTTCTAATTTTCCTTTATATTCTCCTTCTAAGTCTGTGTTAGAAAGCGTTGTCATATCTATTGTAAACTCGCCACCTGTTAATACATCTTCACTAAAGTTTAAGAAACCTGATTTGATGTCTATTGTTCCTTCATGAGATCCAGTTACTTTGTAACCTTTCCATACTACTTTACTGTCTCCTGTTTTGATTTCTTTTTTACCATCAATTGTGGTGAATGATAATAATACTAATGCTATAAGCACAATTCCTGTTAATTTTTTCATGTGTTTTGTTTTTTAAGTTTATTATTGTTTATCCTGCGTAGTAAAATTTTTCTTTTACAATTTTACCGTCTTTCCAGTCTTGTACTGCTACTTGAGTGTAGTTTCTAATTCCCCAATCTTTGTGTGTGTAATCAAAATGCCACTCGACCATAGTTGTGTTTTCTCCAACAGTTACTTTTAAAGGTTTTGCACCTCTAAAGTCTGTAATTGCTCCAAAAAACTCTTCTTCGCGTTTACGGTTAGCGTCTTTTCCAACTACTTCTGGGTTTTCATTTTCTTGCATTACAACATCGTCATGGTAGTATTCTTCAAAAGCTTCCATAGCTTTTCCTTGAAGAATCATATCATTTATACAGCTGATTTTTTCTAAAAGTGTATTCATTTTTTCTGTTTTTAAATTTGTTGATACAAAGGTCTAAAACAGATAAGAGGTGAAAAATGAAGTAGTTTATTAAATGAAGTTAAACTAGATTAACTTTTATTGCTCGTTGATAAGTTGACTTTTAATTTTGCTTAAAAACTCTTTGGTAATTCCTAGGTAAGAAGCAATCATATATTGCGGTACACGTTGGTCTATTTTAGGATATGTTTTTTTAAAAATAGCATAGCGTTCTTTTGCGGTAAGACTAAAGTTTCTAATCACTCTTTTTTGTGAAGCTACAAGAGCACGTTCTACAATTTTTCTAAAAAGGCGCTCTAATTTTGGGATTTGTGTATAGAGTTTTTCTAAGTTTTCATAAGTAAATTGAACTACCGTAGTATTCTCTATACACTGTACATTAAAATCTGCTGGTTTTTGAGCAATAAAACTTCCAAGGTCAGATGTCCACCAGTCTTCAATAGAAAACATCACTACATGTTCTTGTCCATCTGCACCCATATAAAATGTTTTTGTGCATCCAGAAATAATAAAATTAGAACTGTTACAAATATCGCCTTGTTGTACTATGTATTGGTCTTTTAAATAGGTGCGAACAACAACATTAGAAAGTAAGATAGCTTCTTCTTCAGTAGTAAGCTTGATATATTTTTTTGTGTACTGAAGGAATGCGCTGTTTTCCATTTTTGTAATTTTTACAAGAATTAAATTCTCTCAAAAGTTAAAAACGAAAATTCATAGTCGTGATGCTCGTCTTTTTTATGAAATGTATTAGCTGTTTCTTTAAATTCAGATGTATTAATTTCAGGAAAAAACGTATCGGCTTCAGGAAACTTTGCATGTACACGCGTAATTTCAATTTTACTAGCGTAAGGCATGGCTTGTTTATAGATTTCGCCGCCACCAATAATAAAAGGTTGCGTATCTTTTTTAGCAATATTTATAACATCTTCAAGACTATTAACTACAATTACACCTTCCGGAACTTTGTAATGTGTTTGTCTTGTAATAACAACGTGAGTACGGTTTGGTAATGGTTTAGGAAAACTTTCAAAAGTTTTACGTCCCATGATAATATGGTGACCAGAGGTTAATGTTTTAAAACGTTTAAGATCATCACGAAGATGCCAAATGAGGTCGTTGTCTTTTCCTATTTCGTTATTTTCTCCAGCAGCAACAATCATGGTTAGGTTATTAACTACTTTGCTGTTTTTTTGATTGTATAACTGGCTTTCGGCAATAGTTAAATCTTCTTTTTCTAATTGCGATTTTAGTTTTTCTATACGTGCTTTTTGTTTTTCAACTAGCTTTGCTAATTGTTGTTCTTCCCAGTCTTTACCCATAAATTTATGAGTAACAAACACATTAAATAAGTGAAAAACAAATAAGAATAACCAAACTATAATGGCAATGACAAACCAATCTTGACCAAATATTTTAAGGTCTTGACCAATACCTAAAACAGTATTAGCTAAGATTAAAAATAAAGCACCAATTAAAAAAATAACAAAGTGATAGTATAAACGTTTTTTTTGTTTAACACGTTGTTGAGCATTTTTTATTAATTCTAATTGCTCTTTATCAATCTGTGGTTTTTGTTTTTTTTTGCCGAACATATAATTTGTGATTAAACAGCAACAGCTCCTTTAATGTGCGGATGTGGATTGTAATTTTCTAATGTAAAATCTTCAAATTTAAAATCGAAAATATCTTTAACGTCAGGGTTTAGTTTCATTGTTGGTAATGGTCTGCAGTCTCTAGATAATTGCAGTTCCAATTGCTCTAAATGGTTATTGTAAATATGGGCATCTCCGAAAGTGTGGATAAATTCACCAGCTTCATAACCACAAACTTGTGCCATCATCATTGTAAATAAAGCATAAGACGCGATGTTAAAAGGAACACCTAAAAAGATGTCTGCACTACGTTGATATAATTGGCAAGATAATTTACCGTTAGCCACATAAAACTGAAAAAACGCATGACATGGTGGTAACGCTGCTTTGCCATTAGCTACATTGTCGCTAAAGCTTTTTGATGTATCTGGCATTACAGAAGGATTCCAAGCAGAAACCAACATACGTCTACTATCTGGATTGTTTTTTAGTGTATCTATAACTTCTTTTATTTGGTCAATCTCGTCACTATTCCAGTTTCTCCATTGATGCCCGTAAACAGGACCAAGGTCTCCGTTTTCGTCAGCCCATTCGTTCCAGATTCTTACACCATTTTCTTGTAAATAGTTAATGTTGGTATCGCCTTTTAAAAACCAAAGTAATTCATAGATAATAGATTTTAAGTGAAGTTTTTTTGTGGTTACCATTGGGAAACCTTCACTTAAATCAAATCTCATTTGGTAACCAAAAACACTTTTGGTACCTGTTCCTGTACGGTCTTCTTTTGCGTTGCCGTGTTCTAAAACGTGCTTTACAAGGTCGTGATATTGCTTCATAATACTATTTCTGCGAAAGCAGAAATCTCATTTTTAGTTATAAAAATAGCTAGTTATTTTGAAATAAGGAATAGCTAAAAACGAAAATAAACAAAATTCAATGTAGTTAATTAGTTAATTGATTTTAAGATATTAAAAGTTATTAACTACTATTTTAAATGAAAAAGTTACGTCTTGGATTTAAAAATTTCTGCTTTCGCAGAAATTGTTTTAACCAATAATCATTCCTGCAATTGTAGCTGATATTAGAGAAGCAATTGTACCTCCAATTAAAGCTTTTATACCAAATTGCGATAATGTTTTACGTTGTCCAGGTGCTAAAGAACCAATACCACCAATTTGAATTCCGATAGAAGCAAAATTTGCAAAACCACAAAGCATATATGTAGCCATAATAATTGACTTTTCATACTTTAAATGTGTAGGATTTGCTATGTTTTTTAAGTCTGCTAATTGAATGTATCCAATAAATTCTGATGCAGCTAATTTAATTCCTAAAAGTTGTCCCATTAAAGCCATATCTTCTTTAGCAACACCAATTAACCACATAAGAGGAGAGAAGATATAACCGAGAATAAGTTCTAATGATAAATTTTGATACGGTGTATTATCTGCAATCCAAGAGTTAAAAGTAGTAACATCTCCAACCCAGCCTAAAATACCATTAATCATTGCAATAAAAGCAACAAAAACTAAAAGCATAGCACCAACATTAACAGCAAGTCTTAAACCTTCTGTAGTACCGTTGGCAATAGCATCTAAAATGTTAGATCCAATTTTTTCTTGCGACACTTCAACGTCTGTATTTACTTTTTCGGTTTGAGGATATAGTATTTTTGAAATAACAATAGCACCTGGAGCAGCCATAACGGATGCTGCTAATAAGTGTTTAGCATAGAAAAGGCGTAAAGCTTCATCTTCACCTCCTAAAAAACCAATATAAGCGGCAAGTACAGCGCCAGCAACAGTAGCCATACCACCAATCATAACAAGAAGCATCTCAGACTTATTCATTTTTTCTAAGTATGCCTTAATTAATAGAGGTGCTTCGGTTTGTCCTAAAAAGATGTTACCAGCAACAGATAGACTTTCTGCTCCAGAAATTTTTAAGGCTTTTGATAATAACCAAGCCATTCCTTTAACTACCTTTTGAATAATTCCTAGGTAAAAAAGAACAGATGTTAATGCTGAAAAGAAAATAATAGTTGGTAACACTTGAAAGGCAAAGATAAAACCGAAAGTATCCATATCTACTACTAAACCTTCAAATAAAAATTTACTTCCAGCTCTAGTAAAATCTAAAACGCTGACGAAAAGTCCACCAATAAATTCAAAAGCATTTTTGATAAAATCAACTTTTAAAACGCCAATTGCAATTAGTAATTGAAAAGCGAGTCCGATACCAACAATTTTCCAGTCAATTGCCTTGCGGTTACTACTAAATAGAAATGCAATAATGATTAAAGAAATCATGCCCAAAGCACCACGCCATAAGCTAGTAAAAGAAAATCCTTGATTTGGAATGATTTGATCTGCTTCTGCAACTGCGGTTTGAGCTTCAGTTTGTGGTTTTACAACAAAATTGTAAATATTCTCTTTTTGAGATAGTACTAATGTTGAATCGGTTAAGGTTTTTACTTTAAACTTTTTTACAACTTCGTAAGGCTGGTCATAATAAAATACCAAAAGATTGTTTTGAAAAAGGTAATCTCCTGAAGTTGTATTTAGCTTAAAAGCACCTTTGTTTAGTGATAAAATGTCGTCTTTTAAAATTTTTGTTGCAGTACTATCTGAAGCAAAAGTATTACTTGAGTTTAACAACCAATCTTTGCTAATGTCTTGTCCAAAACTAGAGGTTAATGCAAGTATGATGGTCGCTGTAACTAGTAAAAAATTTTTCATTTGTAAAAAGGGTAAGTTATCTTTTAGATATTTCGTCTCTTAATTTTGCTGCCTTTTCGTAGTCTTCGTTGTTAACAGCTTCATCTAAAAGTTTATGAAGTTCTTCTAAGCTTTTCGACTTTAATTCGTCTTCAGAAGAAGAGGTTTCTAATTCTAATTCTTCGTTAATTATTTCATTAACTAATACATCATCTTCGTCTTCATTTTCGTCCTTAGGGTCTACTTTTAAGTAGATTCCGGCTTTGTCTAAAATGTTTTTGTAAGTAAAAATTGGAGCTTGAAAACGAAGTGCCAATGCAATGGCATCACTGGTTCTTGCGTCTATAATTTCTTCAATTTTATCACGCTCGCAGATTAATGAAGAGTAGAAAACACCATCTACCAACTTGTGTATAATGACTTGTTTGACCACAATATCAAAACGGTCAGCAAAATTTTTAAATAAATCGTGGGTAAGTGGTCTAGGCGGTTTAATTTCTTTTTCTAAAGCAATAGCTATAGATTGTGCTTCAAAAGCACCAATAACGATAGGTAATTTACGGTCGCCGTCTACCTCGTTTAAGATAAGCGCATAGGCGCCATTTTGGGTTTGGCTATACGAAATTCCTTTAATATTTAGTCTTACTAAACTCATGCAATCAAAAACACAAAGAACTGTTTAAATTAGGACTTTACCAAACCGTAAGGGTTAGATTTTTGTGCAAAATTTAAACAGTCCTTGTTATATCAGACTTAAAGTTAAAAAAAATTAAGCGTTTGCTGCTTTAAAAGCTTTTAATTTTTCTATAAGTTGAGGTACGACTTCAAAAGCGTCACCAACAACTCCATAATCTGCAGCTTTAAAGAAAGGTGCTTCTGGATCTGTGTTGATTACTACTTTTACTTTAGAGGCGTTAATACCAGCTAAATGTTGGATGGCACCACTAATACCAATAGCAATGTAAAGGTTAGAAGCAACAGGTTTTCCTGTTTGTCCAACGTGTTCGCTATGAGGTCTCCAGCCTAAGTCAGAAACTGGTTTAGAGCATGCGGTTGCTGCGCCTAAAACGTCTGCTAATTCTTCAACCATTCCCCAGTTTTCTGGACCCTTTAAGCCACGACCAGCAGATACTACAATTTCTGCATCTGCAATAGTTACTTTGTCTGTTACCTTATCTACAGACTCTACAGTAACTCCAGACGAAGCGATTTCCGGAGAAAAATCTTCAGAAGAAGCACTTGCACTGTTTTCAACTAAACCAAAAGAGTTGTTTGATACACCAACAATTTTTACATCTGTATCTATAGTTGTAAAGTTGAATGCTTTATTTGTAAAAGCAGTACGTTTTACTGTAAAAGGAGACGTAGATGTAGGAACAGCTACTACATTAGATGCATATCCTGCGTCTAATCCTACAGATAATAATGGTGCTAAATATTTACTGTCTGCACTTTGAGAAAGCACAACAACTTTTGAGCCTTCTTGCTTTGATGCTTGAGATAAAACTGAAGCATAAGATTTTGCGTTAAACTTTGCTAAACCATCGTTAGATACATTAAGTACTTTATCTACACCGTATTTACCTAACTCTGAAGTGTCATTTACATTAACTGCAACAGCAGTAACGCTTGTGCCCATTTGGTCTGCAACCGCTTTAGCGTATGATGCAACCTCAAAAGCAGCTTTTTTAAAAGTTCCGTTTTCTGATTCTGTATATACTAAAATTGACATGTTTTTTAAATTTTTAATTTCTGAAACTAATTTTCGTAATCTAAAGATTAGATTACTTTAGCTTCGTTGTGTAAAAGGTTAACTAATTCGTCTAAGTTATCTGGTGCAACTAAAGTTACATCACCTTTTGGAGCTGGTTTTTCAAATTTTACAGTTCCAGTTTCTGTATTTGCACCGCTAGGTTCAACTACATTTAAAGGTTTTTTTCTAGCCATCATAATACCTCTCATATTTGGTATACGTAAGTCGCTCTCTTCAACTAAACCTTTTTGTCCTCCGATTACTAAAGGTAATGTAGTAGAAACACTTTCTTTACCACCATCAATCTCTCTAACAGCTTTAGCGTTTGTACCATCTACCTCAAGACTAATGCAGTTAGTAACAAAGTTAGCGTCAACCATTTCTGCTAACATACCAGGTACCATTGCACCGTTATAATCAATAGACTCTCTACCTGCAATTACTAAATCGTAACCGCCATCTTTTACAACTTTAGCTAACTCTTTAGCAACTTGATAGCCGTCTTTAGCTTCTGCATTTACTCTAATAGCAGTATCTGCACCTATAGCTAATGCTTTTCTTAGTGTAGGTTCTGTTTCTGGACCTCCAACGTTAACAACGTCTACAGAAGCACCTTGTTTTTCTTTAAACCACATAGCTCTGGTTAAACCAAATTCGTCATTAGGATTAATTACAAATTGAACACCGTTAGTGTCAAATTTTGTGTCTCCATCTGTAAAATTAATTTTTGAAGTAGTGTCTGGTACGTGACTAATACACACTAAAATTTTCATATTTTTTAATTTTTTTAGTTTTTAAATTTATGCCTTTAGACCTACTAAATCGTTATAGTAACATGGGTTAATCAGCAATTTTTTATGAAATTTTAAAGCAAAAAACGCTCTAAAATCTTGTGGTTACGAAGATATGGAAATATTTTTAAAATTTACTATGCATGCATAATAAATTTTAAAGAATTCTTTTACTGTAAGTTTTTTATTAATTCTTATTTTTGCAATTCAAATAGATATTTTAATGAAAACAATACAGTTTAGAGAAGCTATTGCAGAAGCCATGAGCGAAGAAATGCGTCGTGACGAAAGCATCTACCTTATGGGTGAAGAAGTAGCAGAATATAATGGTGCTTATAAAGCATCTAAAGGTATGTTGGACGAGTTTGGTCCAAAACGTGTTATTGATACACCAATTGCAGAGCTTGGTTTTGCTGGTGTGGCTATTGGGTCTACCATGACTGGTAATAGACCGATAGTAGAATATATGACCTTTAACTTCTCTTTAGTTGGTATTGACCAAATTATAAATAACGCTGCAAAAATTAGACAAATGTCCGGTGGACAATTTAAATGTCCAATTGTTTTTAGAGGTCCAACAGCTTCTGCAGGACAATTAGCAGCTACACATAGTCAAGCTTTTGAAAGCTGGTTTGCTAATACACCAGGTTTAAAAGTGGTAGTGCCTTCTAACCCATATGATGCAAAAGGTTTATTAAAATCTGCAATACGTGATGACGATCCAGTTATTTTTATGGAGTCTGAACAAATGTATGGTGATAAAGGTGAAGTGCCAGAAGGAGAATACACTATACCATTAGGTGTGGCAGATATTAAGCGTGAAGGAACAGATGTAACCATCGTTTCTTTTGGAAAAATTATAAAAGAAGCTTACAAAGCTGCAGACGAACTTGAAAAAGAAGGAATCTCTGTTGAAATTATAGATCTTCGTACAGTTAGACCAATGGACAGAAAAGCTATTTTAGAATCTGTAAAGAAAACAAACCGTTTAGTAGTTTTAGAAGAAGCTTGGCCATTTGGTAACGTAGCAACTGAAATTACTTACCTTGTACAAAGCGAAGCATTTGACTTTTTAGATGCACCAATTGTAAAAATAAACACTGCAGATACACCAGCACCTTACAGTCCAGTATTGTTAGAAGAGTGGTTACCAAACCATAACGATGTGATAAAGGCTGTTAAAAAAGTGATGTACAAATAAAAAATTATTATTTTCGTTATATCAAAACTTCATTAGCACGATTGTTGATGAAGTTTTTTTGTTTATAAATCCAAATTAATGAATAAACTTTTTTCTGCCCTTTTTTTTCTTTTTAGCATCATTTCTGCGTTAGCACAAACCAAAGTTAGTGGTCAAGTTTTTGACGCATCAAATAATCCGGTGCCTTTTGCAAATGTAATTTTTAAAGGTTCTTCAATAGGAGTAATAACTAATGAAGAAGGCACATTCTATATTGAAGATGAAAACAATTGGGACGTATTAAAAATATCTTTTATTGGTTTTGAAACTCAAGAAATTCAACTTGAAAAAAGAGTAACTTATAAGTTAAAGGTGACGCTTAAAGAAGAAGCTGCTGCATTAGATGAAGTTGTTATTGTCTCTGGTAAACAACCTAAAAAAAATAATCCTGCGATTGATATTCTAAGAAAAATTTGGGCAAATAAACGTAGTAATGGACTTAAACAGTACAAACAATACCAATATGATAAATACGAAAAGGTAGAATTTGACCTTAACACCATAGATAGTTCGCTAATAGATAGTAAGTTGTTTAAAGGTATGGAGTTTGTATTTGATCAAGTAGATACTTCTAAAGTTACAGGTAAAACGTATTTACCAATGTTTATTAACGAAGCTGCTAGTGAGGTTTACGGTGATAATGTAATTAATGAAAAACGAGAAATTTTAAAAGGAAATAAAAACTCAGGATTTAGTAATAACCAGGTAATTATTGACTTTGTAGACGATTTGTATTCAGACTATGATGTATACGATAACTATTTAAAGTTTTTTGATAAAAGTTTTGTTAGTCCAATCTCTCGTACCGGAATACAAACGTATAATTATGTCCTTTCAGATAGTGCATATATTGATAACAAATGGTGTTATAATATTATTTATTATCCTAGACGTAAAAACGAACTTACTTTTAAAGGCGATTTTTGGGTGGCAGATACCACATTTGCATTAAAAAACATCAACATGCAAGCCTCTAAAAGCGCCAATATAAATTGGGTGAAAGAAATTTATATAGAGCAAGATTTTGAAGTGTTAAACGATTCAGTCTTTTTAATAAAAAGAGATTATTTTATGTCAGATTTTGCCTTTAATAAGAAGGAAAAATCTAGAGGAATTTACGGAAAACGTACCACACTTTACGATAATTACAAGTTTGATAAAGAAAAAGATCCTAAGTTTTACAAGCAAAAAGTTTACAGCTTTGATGAAGATATCTATAATCAAGATGATAGTTTTTGGGATAAAAACCGTATGGAGTCCTTAAGTAAAGACGAAAAAGGTGTTTACGTCATGTTAGATTCTTTAAAAAAGACTAAAAAATTTAAAAGACTTTACAACTTAGGAAGCATTTTGGCATCTGGTTATATAGAGTTTGATGATTTAAATTTAGACTACGGACCTATATTTTCAACCTTTGGTTATAATGAAGTTGAAGGTGTTAGATTAAGAGCTGGCGGACGTACTTATTTTGGGCAAAATGATTTATGGCGTATAGAAGGATTTACAGCGTACGGTTTTAGAGACAATAAGTTTAAATATGGTATTTCAGGAAAATGGCTATTAGATAAAAAAAGCAGATTGATAATTTCTGGAGGAAACCGTCGTGATGTAGAACAAATAGGTGCAAGTCTAACTAATAGCACAGATGTTTTAGGACGAAGTTTGGCAAGTTCATCCGTTGTTGGAACAGGAATAAATGATAAATTAACCAATATTAACCTAAGTACTTTAGCAATAGAAGCAGAACCATTAAGAAACTTTGTAACTCGTTTAAGCGGAAGTTACCGAACCTTAGAGTCTGCTTCAAACACATTTAGTTTAGATTATTATACAGACGCAACTCAAACAACGACAAAATCTGAAGTAAAACAATATGAAACCGCAATCTCTTTATCTTATTTTCCAAAAAGAGAAATGACAGGTTTTGGTGTAGAACGAAGAACAAAAAACGATGATTTTGCAAGGCTTTTTGCGCAGATTTCTATAGGCGATCAAAGTATTTTAAATAGTGATTTTGATTATACTAAAGTTCAATTTTCATATACACAACCTTGGGCTATTGGTGGTTTTGGTAGACTGTACACAACCGTAGAAGCAGGTAAGACTTTTGGAGAAGTTCCTTTAGGTTTGTTAAGTGTTGTACCAGGTAACCAAAGTTATTTTTCAATATATAACACTTTTTCAAACCTTGATTTTTATGAGTTTGTTACCGATGAATATGCAACACTTCATATAGAACATAACTTTAACGGAAGATTATTTTCGCGTATCCCATTCTTAAAAAAATATAATTTAAGAGCTATTCTAGGAGCAAGAGGTGTTATTGGTAATATATCTCAAGACAACAGAAATATTAACGCTTCAGGATTAATTTATGAAGCTCCAAACAGAAAACCTTACTATGAGTATAGTTTTGGTGTAGGAAACATTTTTAAAGTCTTTAGAATAGATTTTAACTTTAGAGGTAACTACACAGATCCTGTTTTATATCCAGATGCCAGAAAATTTGGTGTAACTGGTAGTTTTGGCTTTTATTTTTAAAAAAGTGCAAGCTATATGTAAGTTACTATACCAATTTTCCAAAGTCAAACTCTTTTCTCTTGCCTAAACCTAAATAATCACTTACTTTTGCATCCCTTATTTTTAGATAGTTAATAAATAAATAACGCTATTAGCGTATAAAATAATTAAGATGAGCCCAAAAGGAGAAACAACATTTGATGCTTTAGTAGAAATTCCTAAAGGAAGCAGAAACAAATATGAATATGACTTTGATTTAAAAAAAATACGTTTTGACCGTATGCTATTCTCTTCGATGATGTATCCAGGAGATTACGGATTTATACCACAAACATTAGCTTTAGATGGTGACCCATTAGACGTATTAATTTTAGGTCATGAGCCTACGTTTCCAATGTGTGTTGTAGAGGTAAAACCAATCGGAGTATTCCATATGGCAGATGAAAAAGGTCCAGACGAAAAAATAGTTTGTGTACCAGTATCTGATCCAATTTGGAATTCTAAAAATGATATATCAGATATTAATCCTCACCGTTTAGATGAAATTACTCACTTTTTCCAAGTATACAAAGATTTAGAAAAAAAGAAAGTAGATGTAGGAAGTTGGGGAGATGCAAAAGAAGCTTACGAAATTGTAAGCAAATGCGTAGATAGATACGAAAACAGCGAGCATAAAGCAAACGGCGATTTCTTAATCTAAGCTAAGAAAATTATACCCGCTTAAAACGGAGATTTTATAAACATTTTAAATATTCAAAACCCTTACATATTGATTGTAAGGGTTTTTGTATTAGATTCCATTTTGTTACATTTACGATAATTAACACTAACAAATCAAAATAAATATGGAATCAAACATGATTTATTTGCCAATAGCATTGGCAATTCTCGGACTTGTTTTTATGTTCGTTAAAATGGCTTGGGTAAAAAAACAAGCTGCTGGAAACGAGAAAATGCAAGGTATCTCTAAAGCTATAAAAGAAGGAGCTTTAGCATTTCTAAATGCAGAATACAGATTATTAGCAATATTTGTAGTCATTGCTTCAATTGCATTATTTGGAATATCTCAAGTTGTATCAACAACTAGTTGGATGATTATTCCTGCATTTATTATCGGAGCTGTTTTTTCTGCTTTAGCAGGAAATATAGGAATGAGAATTGCTACAGACGCTAACGCACGTACTGCCGAAGCTGCAAAAACAAGTTTACCACAAGCGTTAAAAGTGTCTTTTGGTGGTGGAACAGTAATGGGATTAGGAGTTGCTAGTTTAGCAGTTTTAGGGCTTAGTTTGTTATTCTTATTGTTCTTAGGACAATTTATGGGTAATGAAGGTTCTTTTTATAAAAATATGACTATCGTTTTAGAAACCTTAGCTGGTTTTTCTTTAGGAGCAGAATCTATCGCACTTTTTGCTCGTGTTGGTGGTGGTATCTATACTAAAGCTGCAGATGTTGGTGCCGATTTAGTTGGAAAAGTAGAAGCAGGTATACCAGAAGACGATCCGCGTAATCCAGCAACAATTGCAGATAACGTAGGAGATAATGTTGGTGATGTTGCCGGTATGGGAGCAGATTTATTCGGTAGCTACGTCGCAACAGTATTAGCTGCAATGGTATTAGGTAACTATATCATAAAAGATATGGCAGATGCTGGTACAGTATTAGAATCTTTTAATGGTATGGGACCAATCTTACTACCAATAGTCATAGCTGGTGTTGGTATTTTAGCTTCAATAATAGGGACGTTTTTAGTTAGAATTTCTTCAAATGAAGCTAAAGAGTCTCAAGTTCAAAAAGCACTAGATGTAGGAAACTGGGTATCGATAGGTATTACACTTGCTGCAAGTTGGTTCTTAATTCGTTGGATGTTACCAGAAACAATACAAATGAGCTTCTTTGGGGAAGGTGTAAAAGCTATTCCGTCAAGACATGTCTTTTATGCAGCTATGATTGGATTAGCAGTAGGCGCATTAATCTCTATGGTAACAGCACATTACACAAGTTTAGGTAAAAAACCAGTTTTAGATATCGTAAAAAATAGTTCTACAGGAGCGGCAACAAATATTATTGCAGGTTTAGCGGTAGGAATGAAATCTACTTTCTTATCTGTAATTTTATTTGCAGCAGCAATTTATGGGTCGTATGCATTAGCAGGATTTTATGGTGTTGCATTAGCAGCTTCTGCAATGATGGCAACAACAGCAATGCAATTAGCAATAGATGCGTTTGGACCAATTGCAGATAACGCTGGTGGAGTAGCAGAAATGAGCGAACTAGAGCCACACGTAAGAGAACGTACAGATATTTTAGATTCAGTTGGTAATACAACTGCAGCAGTAGGTAAAGGGTTTGCAATAGCATCTGCAGCCTTAACAGCGTTAGCATTATTTGCTGCTTATGTAACTTTTACAGGTATTGATGGTATTAACATTTTTAAGGCAGATGTGTTAGCAATGTTATTTGTTGGAGGTATGATTCCTGTCATTTTCTCTGCATTAGCTATGCAATCTGTAGGTAAAGCAGCAATGGAAATGGTGCAAGAAGTACGTCGTCAGTTTAAAGAAATTCCTGGAATTATGGAAGGAACTGGTACGCCAGAATATGCAAAATGTGTAGATATTTCTACTAAAGCAGCATTAAAAGAAATGATTTTACCAGGATTAATCACAATTATCACTCCGATAATTATAGGGTTAATTTTTGGAGCCGAACCTTTAGGAGGTTATATGGCTGGTGTATGTGTGTCTGGTGTTATGTGGGCAATTTTCCAAAACAATGCTGGTGGCGCATGGGATAATGCTAAAAAATCTTTTGAAGCAGGTGTTGAAATAGATGGAAAAATGGAGTATAAAGGTAGTGAAGCGCATAAAGCAGCAGTTACCGGAGATACTGTCGGAGACCCATTTAAAGATACATCAGGACCATCTATGAATATTTTAATTAAGTTAACCTGTCTAGTAGGATTAGTAATAGCTCCAATCCTAGGGAATCACGATGCGGAAGAAGGTATGGCAATGAATAAAGATGTTGAGGTTATAGTAAATAATAGTAATAAAAAAGAAGTTAAAGTAAAGGTTATTATGGAAAAAAATAATGACGGAACTGTAACTGCAAACGTAACATCAACAACAGTTAGTGACGGAGAATCTTTTGTGA
This sequence comes from Mesoflavibacter sp. CH_XMU1422-2, assembly GCF_037029245.1. Classification (NCBI taxonomy): domain Bacteria; kingdom Pseudomonadati; phylum Bacteroidota; class Flavobacteriia; order Flavobacteriales; family Flavobacteriaceae; genus Mesoflavibacter; species Mesoflavibacter sp. CH_XMU1422-2. The sequence continues at coordinate 57,131 of NZ_JAYMEE010000001.1, forward strand.
AAAAGCACGTTTTTACAGGAACAGAAGAAGAAGTTAATGCAAAAATTAATGCTTTAGAAAATGCTAAAGACAGCAATAACAAAAAAGTGAATAAGCAAATAGAAGTTACAAAAGAAGAGATTAAAAAATTACCTCAAGCTTAATACTTTAAGTATTATAAAATTAAAGACCTGCTATTGTTTTTAGCAGGTTTTTTTTGTGTTATATTTGAATCTAATATGAGCTGGTTTAAAAAAGATCCGTTACAAATAATTTCATTTTTAAGTTATGGTACACAAAACCATTTCTATATACGTGGTCGCGCTTTAGAAGACGAAACTATTAATTTAGAAGAAAAAAGCTTGTGGAATCTTATCCTTAATACTTGGAAGCGTTTTGAAACCGACGAAATTAAAAATACCAAACTAAAGATAACCTTACCAGACAACAGGGTTTATTATACAAAAACCGATAAAGATGGATACTATAAAATAGATGTTAGTAATGAAGATTTAAAACATCTAGTTAATGAAGAAGGTTGGTTAAATTTTGAGCTTTCTTACGATGAACCTAACATAAAGCGTACCATTCAAAAAGAAAACCGTTTTAAAGGTGAAATGCTAATACCTGCTAAAGATGCAGATTTTGGTGTAATAAGCGACATTGATGATACGATTATTCATACCGGAGTAGCTTCATTTTTAAAATGGCGTGTTATTTTTAATACCTTTTTAAAACATGTACAAAGTAGGATGCCTTTAGAAGGCGCAGCAGAGTTTTATCATCTTTTACATCGTGGTACAACTGGTAAAAAGGCTAATCCTATATTTTATGTAAGTCATAGTCCATGGAATTTATACAGATATTTAGAGTTTTTTTTAAAAACTAACAACTTTCCTAAAGGACCAATATTGCTTCGTAGTTTTAGAACTATTTTTAAAAAGAAAACATCTACTTGCAAGCCACAAAAACAACTAGAAATTACTAATATTTTAAATACCTATCCTAATCTACCTTTTGTATTAATTGGAGATAGTAGTGAGCATGATCCAGATATTTATTTAGAGTTAGTCAATAGTTTTCCTAACCGTATTAAAGTTGTTTATTTACGTAGTGTATTACATAAACAGAAAATGCAGCGTGTTAAAAAACTATTAGCAGATTACAGTATTCCTGTTATGTTAGTAGACAACAGCAAAGAAGCTATTGCGCATGCTAAAGGTTTAGGTATTATTAAGTAAACCCGCGTTAAGGATTGAAGTGAAAAACCCACAGCGAAGCATGAGCGAGGATTTGTAACGTAAAGCCTGACCCTTTAGGGTAACGCCAAAAAAAATCTAAAATAATCCGTTAATTTGCGCGTCTATTTTATTAATGATATTACCTAAGTCTTCAGGATTTGCAACAAAATCTAAATTATCTACGTCAATTATTAATAAGTTTCCTTTGTCATAATTATGTATCCAAGCTTCGTAACGCTCATTAAGTCGGCTTAAATAATCGATGCTTATAGAGTTTTCATAATCACGACCTCTTTTGTGGATTTGAGCTACTAAATTTTGAATAGAACTACGTAAATATATCAATAAGTCTGGACCTGGTACAAAAGATTGCATAAGATCAAAAAGTGATTTGTAATTTTCATAATCACGATTTGTCATTAGTCCCATAGCATGAAGGTTAGGTGCAAAAATATGTGCATCTTCGTAAATGGTACGGTCTTGTATAATGTCTTTACCACTTTCGTTTATTTGGGTGACTTGTCTAAAACGACTATTTAAAAAATAAACTTGTAGGTTAAAACTCCAACGTTCCATTTGGTTATAAAAATCGTCTAAATATGGGTTGTCTACAACATCTTCTAATTGAGCTTCCCAGTTAAAGTGTTTAGCTAATAATTTGGTTAGCGTAGTTTTACCTGCGCCTATATTTCCTGCTACAGCAACGTGCATAATTAGTCGGTTTTAAGTTGAAATTTAGATAAAAAATTAAGGGTGTAAATATACAGGATTTGATTGGTTACAAAAAACTGTTTTATTAACATATTTGAAGTTTTAATTTTTTTTTGTGTTTGGTCTTTTGAGTTGTAATAGATTAACCCATCATTGGTTTTTATGATTAAGTTTTCTTTAGTGGCTTGAAGTTTTGTAAAACCAGTGTTTGGTATTTTGTAAACTAAGCTACCAAAGTAGTTGTAGCAGTATAAAAAATTATCTGTTAGTAACCAACAGTAATTGTAATTACTAGTTAGGTCTAAAACTTTAGAGCTTACAGGTATAGTTTTGTATCGTGTTTTTTTAGTTTGAAAATCAAATAATTCTAAATACTGAAAGTCTTGATTGTAAATCCAAATAGTATTGTCAAAACCAGTAGTGACATGGGTAATGTTTTTATAGTTTTCAGCTGAATTAAAATCTATTTTAGCGACTTCAGCTAGACGGTTGTCAAGAATAATAACCGTATTAAAATCCGCATAAAACAAATTAATCTTTAAAGAGTTAAAAGCGTTAGCGCTAGTAATTTGACCTAATTGAAAGTTACTATAGTTTATTGTGTCTTTGCTAGTTGCTTTTTTAAAGGTGTTGTTTTTTATAAAGTAGGTTGCTTCAAAATTATCTATGCCAACTAGCCAATCGGCTTTTAGAGACTTTTTTTCAATAAGAGTAGTAGTGATTTCTTCTTGAGCAAAACAAGAAGAGCTAATAAAAGCAAGTAAAATCAAAAGCTGTTTCATTAAGATACAATGTACAAATTTCAAACAATATTTGTAACAAAATCAGCAATTTTGCTACTAATTTTTTATTAGTAAATAATTAACATTTAACAATTAAACTATTAGTTAATTTCAAAGTCAAATAAAAGATTAAAATTTAATACTTAAAATTTTTAAAATGAATTTAAAAACTACCCTAAAAGCCTTAGCAGCAAGCTTTATTATGTTGATTGCTTTTGGTTTACATGCTCAAAACGATTTTCAAGGAGAAGCAGTTTACATGTCAAAAACGACAGTAGATTTAGATAACTTTGGAGGCAGAGAGCTTAGTCCAGAACGTAAGAAAATGATTATGGAGCGTATGAAATCTATGCTAGAAAAAACCTTCATACTTACGTTTAACAAAACAGAATCGATGTATAAAGAAGACGAAGCTTTAGAGTCGCCAGCACAAGGAGGAATGCGTATGATGGGCGGAATGGGAAGTAGTGGTCCAGTTTACAAAAATGTAAAAACAAACGAGTACTTGCAGGATCAAGAGTTTTTTGGTAAGCAATTTTTAATTAACGATAGTTTACCAAAATACGAATGGAAAATGACAGGCGAAACCAAACAAATTGGTCAATACATGTGTTTTAAAGCAACAGCTGTAAAAAAGGTAGATGCTGCAGATTGGACAAATATGCGCCGTAAAAATAAAGATGAAGACAAGAAAAAAGATGATGAAAAAGAGGATGCAGAAGTACAAAAGGATAGCACAAAAAAAGAAGAATTTAAAGATCCGTTTGATGAGATAGAAATCCCTGAAGAAATAGAGATTACAGCATGGTATACTATGCAAGTACCTGTAAGCGCTGGACCTGGAGAATATTGGGGATTACCAGGATTGATTTTAGAAATCAACTCTGGAAGAACAACTATTCTTTGTACTAAAATCACTTTAAATCCTGAAAATAAAAAGGAAATTAAAAAACCAACCAAAGGTAAAGAAGTTGGTAGAGAAGAGTATCAAGAGATTGTAAAAAAGAAAATGGAAGAAATGCGTGAAATGTTTAGAGCCAGAAGAGCTAGAGGTGGCGGCGGAAGACACTAGTCCATTTCTTTTAACTAATCAAAAATCAAATAATGAAAAACGTAATAAAACTGCTAATAATCTTATTAGCAAGTACATCTTTTGCTCAAGTCACGTTTCAAGGTGTAGTAAAAGATAGTACAGGTGTTGGTTTAGAGTTAGCCAACGTAGTAGCTATAAACCAAGCAACTAAAAATTTAGATTCTTATGGGATTACCAACGATAAAGGTCGTTTCAAGTTAAATTTAGAAGAAAATTCTACCTATACAATTACCGTGAGCTATATCGGTATGCAATCTTTATCAGAGACTGTAGAAACTAAAGAAGCAAATTTAGAAAAAGACTTTACAATGTCTTTTGATGATAGTTTAGATGAAGTTGAATTAACCTATGAAATGCCTGTAACCATTAGTGGCGATACCATAGTTTATAACGCAGATTCTTTTAAAAACGGAACCGAAAGAAAACTTGGTGACGTTTTAGAAAAGCTTCCAGGTGTTGAGGTTAATGATGAAGGTGAAATTGAAGTAGAAGGTAAAGCTGTTGGGAAAGTCATGGTAGATGGTAAAGATTTTTTTGATGGCGATTCTAAATTAGCAACTAAAAATATTCCTGCAAATGCGGTAGATAAAGTTCAGGTCTTAAAAAACTATTCAGAAGTTGGTCAATTAAGTGGTGTAACTAATAACCAAGATAATATTGCCATAAATATTAAGTTAAAAGAAGGAAAGAAAAACTTTTGGTTTGGTACAATTACTGGCGGTATTGGTGGCTCTCCAGACAAAACTTTATACCTGGCACAACCTAAATTATTTTATTACAGTCCAGAAAAAAGCATCAACTTTATTGGCGATTTAAATAATGTTGGCGAATTAGCTTTAACACGTCGTGATATCTTTAACTTTTCTGGTGGTTTCCAAATGCCAAGTCAGCAAAGTGGTACAAATATAAGTTTAGGAAATAATAATCTAAGTTTCCTTCAACTACAAAATAATCAAGCTAAAGATATTAATACAAAGTTTGGTGCAGCAAACTTCAGCTTTTCACCTAAAAAGACTTTAGACTTAAGTGGTTTTGGTATTTTTTCTAGTAGCCGTATAGACTTACAAGAAAACCAAAATGTAATTTATACAGACCAAAGTTTAAATATTCCTAATGAACAAACAGAGACAAACACACATCAAAAAAGTGATTTAGGAATGATTAAATTAAGTGCTAAATACAAACCTAACACTAATAATCAACTAGATTATGATATTGTTGGACGTACATCTAAAGAGTCTCAAGATCAAGTAGTATTATCTTCTGTAGTTGGTGGCATTGACGAAAACCAAAACTCAAATCCATACAGTATTAATCAGAATTTAAACTACTACTACACGCATGACGAGAATAATATTTTTGCATTATCTGCACAACATTTAATACAAGATGAAGATCCTTTTTATAAAGCGGTTTTAGAGAATGACCCTACAAACAATGCAGATGCAGATAATGATGCTTTTGATAATACTGCATTTGCTTTAGGCTTAAATACAGATCAAAATTTATACGATGTAAATCAAGAGAAGCGAGTAAAATCTAATCAGTTAGATGTAAAATTAGATTACTGGAACATTCTTAATAAGAAGAGCGATATTAATTTTACTATTGGTACAATTTACAGTAAGCAGCAGTTTAATTCTAATATCTTCCAAGTGTTAGATAACGGAAGTGATTTAGATACAACTCCAATAGCAGGTGTAACCGATGTAAATGATACAGATTACACATTTAGCGATGTGTATTTAGGATTACATTACCGTTGGAAAACAGGTAAGTTTACTATTAGTCCTGGTGTTTCGGCTCATGCTTATAGCGCAATTAATACGCAATTTGGAGAAGAAACAAAAGATAACTTTTTCAGATTATTACCAGATTTAAATGTTCGAGTTCAGCTTAAACAATCAGAAAATTTAAGTTTTAATTATAGAATGCAAACCCAATTTACAGATGTTAATCAGTTTGCTAGAGGATTAGTTTTAAATAATTACAATTCAACTTTTATTGGAAATCCTGATTTAGAAAGTGCATTATCACATAATTTAAATTTAAGTTATTTCAGCTTTAATATGTTTAATTATACTAACGTGTTTGCCTTTTTAAATTACACAAAAAGTATTGATAATATTAGGACAAGATCGGTGTTTCAAGACGGTTCTGTAATTAGAAGTAGTACACCTTTTAACTCAGGTTTTGAAGACGAATCTTTTACAGCAAGCGGACGTTTTCAAAGACGATTTGGTAAGCTACAAGGTAGTGTAAGAGGTAGTTTTGCCTACACAAAATTTAACCAGTTAATTAACGATATTGTTTCGGTTAACGAAAATTATAATCAAACTTATACAGCAAGTATCCGTTCTAATTTTTTAGAAGCGCCTAATTTTGAAGTAAGCTACCGTTACAGCATTCAAGATAGCGATCAAGGTAATACAAGAACTAAGTTTTATACCAATGCACCAACTATTGAATTTGATGCGTTAATCTTCAAAAAACTAACTTTTAAAACAGACTATACATACAGTAACTTAAGAAATGAAGATGAAACTATAAACTCTTTTGATTTATGGAATGCCTCTTTAGCGTATCGTAAAACAAATGATAGTAAATGGGAATATGAGCTTAAAGCAACAAACTTGTTAGATACAGCTACAAGAAACCAAACAAGCAACGGAACATTTTCTGTAAGTACAAGTCAGTACTACATACAGCCAAGATTTTTAACACTAAGAGTTATATATAATTTATAGTATTGAATTTTAGTCCAATAAAAAAGCGCTTTGAAAAAGGCGCTTTTTTTTATTACCACTCATTAATTCTATTAGAATCTAATTTAATAAAAATGAATAGTAAAATAGTAAATCCCCAAAGACCAGAGCCACCATAACTAAAAAACGGAAGTGGTATGCCAATGGTTGGGATTAATCCCATGACCATGCCAATATTAATATTAAAGTGTATAAATAAAATACTAGCAACCGCATAACCATACATGCGGCTAAATTGATTTTTTTGGCGTTCTGCAAGAATAATAACCCTTATGATTAGCAATACAAATACAATAACAGTAAGTGTGCTGCCAATAAATCCCCATTCTTCACCAACGGTTGTAAAAATGTAATCTGTATGTTGTTCTGGTACAAAATTTCCTGTAGTACGTGTACCTTGTAAAAAACCTCTTCCAGCAAAACCACCATTACTTATAGCTTTTTCAGATTCGTTTAAATTGTAAGCTATGGTTTGTTTCATTTGCTTCAATTTAACAGGGTCTTTTTCTAAGCTTAACCAAATTGTAATACGGTCTTTTTGATGGACTGGTAAAAAGTTTTGATAAATAAACCTTACAGTAAATGCTAGAGCTCCGGATATTAAAATGACCATTAAAGGTTGAAAAAATGATGGTCTCTTTTTTCTGGTGAAATGATGAGTTAGCACAATAAAAGCAGTAACTAATAAAGTAATTATTAGTCCAAATTTTAATGCAGAAATAGAAAGTAAAACTACTAAAACCGCAATAACTAAATAGATTTGAGGTAAACCTTCTCTATATAAAACAAAGAAGAAAGCACTATACACCAAAGTACTACCTGCATCTTTTTGAAGTAAAATTAATAGAGCAGGTAACACAATAATGCCAAAAAGTTTTAATTGATCCGAAAAACTTTTAATATCTGTGTTTAAATCGCTTAAATATTTTGCAACAGCAAGTGCAGTAGCTGTTTTAGCAAACTCACTTGGTTGAAGGGTCATAGATCCTATTGCGTACCAAGAAGTAGCTCCGTTAATATTTTTACCAAAGATGAATAAACCAACTAAAGAAACTATTGAGATGAGGTAAAAAATACTAGAAAACCGTTCGTAAAATTTAGCTTCTAAAGACAAAATAAAGATAATTAAAACTACAGATAAACCAATAAATATTAATTGTTTACTGTAAGAATGACTAAAATTAAAAAGTTCTATAGCATCGCCTGAATGTGATGCAGATAGTATATTAACCCATCCAAACCCTACTAATAAAAAAAATAGTATTATGGTTAGCCAATCAAATTTAAAATATCTGTCTGTTTCTCTTAGCATTTAGTTAAGCTGATTTAACTTTTGTTTTAGTTTATTAAATTCTTCTGGCGGAATGACTTGTAACTCAGTTTGACCATTAATTTTAAACGGTTTACCAGAATAAGGTTTTGCGTATTCGTTTTCAAGACTGTGTGAAAGTAGCCAATCTTCTAAATCTGTTCTTGTGATTTCGCCCTTTAAATGTTTTTCAATCATTAAGCTAGCAACTTTTCCTGCAAATCTGCTTCCCCAATATCCATTTTCAACAAAAACAGCAATTGCAATTTTTGGGTCGTCTTTTGGTGCAAATGCAACAAAAATAGAATGGTCAGTAAGCTGTGTTCTTACACTATCTATTCTAGTAAAATTTTCTACTGTACCAGTTTTTCCGCAGATTTCAATATCTTTTATTTTAAGGCTACTTGCAGTACCTGTTTTGTAAACTTGGTGCATACCTTCAATTACTGGTTCAAAATTTTCTTTGCTTATAGAAGTGTATTTTGGTGTTTTAAAACTTTCAGGAATAGTGTCTCCTTCTATAGATTTAATAATGTGTGGTGTAAAATAAAAACCTCTGTTAGCTATTGCGGCAGTCATATTTGCCAATTGTATAGGTGTTGTAGCAACTTCACCTTGTCCAATTGCATTAGACACAGTATAAGTAGAGTAGAAGGTTTTTGGATATTGATAGCTATAGTATTCTCTATCCGGAATTCGTCCTTTTTGACCAACAAAAAGATCGTTATTTAAGTAGTTGCCTAAGCCAAAGCTTTTTACATGCTTACTCCATTTGTCAATACCAACAGATGCGTTTTCATATTTATCTAATATGCGTCTATAAGCTGTTAAAAAATAAGCATTACAAGACTCTTCAATACCTTCAATCATATCATTTCTTTTACCAGAAGGACAGTGACATCCCATAAAACGGTTACCGTATTTAATACCGTGATAACACGTTACTTTTTCATTAGGGGACATAACGTTTTCTTCTAAAGCAATAAGAGCATTCATTAATTTAAACGGTGAACCTGGCTCGTAAACACCTTGCAAGCTTCTGTTAAATAACGGTTTTGCAATAGAGTCGTTAAATAGTTTTGTAAAGTTTTTGCTTCTATTTCTTCCAACTAAACTATTTGGGTTGTAAGTAGGAGCAGAAACCATTGCTAAGATTTCTCCTGTTTTTGGTTCTATAGCTATTACTCCACCACGTTTATTGGTCATTAGTAACTCTCCATAAGCTTGTAAATCTGCATCAATTGTAATTTTTATGTCTTTACCAGCTCTTGGTAGCGTGTCATATTTACCGTTTTTATAAGGTCCTATATCTTGATTATGGATATCTTTTTGGATAAACTTAATCCCTTTTTGTCCGCGTAATATGTTTTCATAAGAAGCTTCTACACCTTGCTTACCTATTAAATCTCCACTATGGTAGTAATTGTCTTTTGCTATATCTCTGCTATTGACTTCTCCTATGTCTCCTAAAACATTTGCGCCAATATTGGTTTCGTATTTTCTTAAGGATCTTTTTTGAATATAAAACCCTTTGTATTTTCTCATTTTTTCTTGAAGGATAGCGTAATCTTCTTTTGCTAAATGAGAAACAAAAACAGAAGGTAGTCTTGGTGAGTAATGCCTAGCTTTATTATATTTATTTAAAAACTGTTCTTTGTTGATTTTTAAAAGTGAACAAAACTCTAAAGTATCTAAAGGTTTGACATCTCTAGGAATAACCATGACATCATAAGATGGTTGGTTTGATACTAAAAGTTTACCATTTCTGTCGTAAACAAAACCTCGTTTAGGATAATTAAAAACTGTTCTAATTGCATTGTCATCATAAATACTTTGGGCATGACTGTTAAATACTTGCAAGTATAACAATCTGCCTATAAATATGATACCAACAATAATTACAAAAAAGAAAAGTATATATTTTCTCATTTAGTTTTTTTGCTAAAAATAGTAGTTATTAAAATACTAAGTAGTATAGTAAAAATGCTGGATAATAACGTGTTTTTTAAGATTAAAATTATTTTAGAAATGTTAAAAAATTCCATCAAAAAGTAAAAGAAATGATGAATAACTATCAAGATGCTAAAGTAAGCCAGTTTTTGAATAAAATTAGTGTTGTTAAATTTTAACACATTGTGTTCGTATACTGCACCAAAGCTAAACTTTAATACAGCAGGTCTGATAAAGGCTATAATTAAAGAAGCTGTTGCATTTATACCGCCAGAATCCATGAAAAAATCTATAATTAACCCTAGTAAAAAACTTAAAAATAAAAACAACATACGATTGTTTTTTACAGGGTATAATGCAATAAAAAGTATGTAAATGTATGGGTTTACGTAGCCTAAAAAATCAATATGATTAAAAAGTAATACTTGAAAAACTATTAGCAGTAAAAACCTTAATGTATGTATAGATAATAAATTATTCATTGTTTAATAAATCTTCAATTAATGATTTGTCTTTGTTTTCTATAACCATAACATGCTCTAAATTGGTCATGTCATTAAACAATGAAACGTTTATTTCGTAATAATTCTCTGTAATATCTAGTTTAAAATCTTTGATAGAGCCAATAAGTATTCCTTTTGGAAAAATTGACGATCTACCAGAAGTTATAATAGTATCTCCAATTTTAACTGGAGCGTTTTTTTGAATATCTGTTAATTGTACAATTTTTGGAGACTTTCCGTTCCAACTTAAAGTCCCAAAATGATTAGTTTTTTTAAGTTGTGCACTAATACGACTTGTTGTATTTAATATTGAAATAACAGTAGCGTATTTTGAGTTGTAATTGGCTGTAATACCTATAATCTTATTATTGTCAATAACAGCTAAGTCGTCTTTTATACTATCTTTTTTGCCTTTATTAATTAATAAAACATTTTGTTGCTTAGAGTAGCTGTTTTTAATTATTCTAGCAGGTGTAAACTTAAAAGTGTTTTCAAAAGTTGTAGTGTCTATATAGCTAATACTTTCCTTTTTAGTATTACCAATTAATGTGTTAAGTCTAGCGTTTTCTTTATTAAGTTTTTGGTTTTCTTCTTCTAAGTTAAAATAACTAGAAATTGAGTTGCTAGTATTATAAAGTCCTCCAGTAAAAAAATTAGCAGAATTTATAAACTTACTTCTGTGATAAGAATGTGATTGAATTGTAAGTGAAACCGAGATAGACAGTAGCAACAAGAAAAACAAAAACGATTTGTTTCTTAAAATGAAATTTACAATTTGTTGCATAGTGTTTTTATCCTACTTGATCAATACGCCTTTAAATCTACCTATGTTTTTTAGCGTAATACCTGTTCCTCTAACTACAGCACGTAATGGGTCTTCTGCAATGTAAACAGGTAAATCTGTTTTTTGAGAAAGACGCTTGTCTAAACCACGTAACATAGATCCTCCACCAGCTAAGTAAATACCTGTATTGTAAATATCTGCAGCTAATTCTGGAGGTGTTTGAGATAATGTTTCCATTACCGCATCTTCAATACGCAAAATAGACTTGTCTAATGCCTTTGCTATTTCTCTATACGATATTTGTACCTGTTTTGGTTTACCTGTTAATAAATCTCTACCTTGAACACTCATGTCCTCTGGTGGTAAATCTAAATCTTCGGTAGCAGCGCCAATTTGGATTTTAATTTTTTCAGCAGTACGCTCTCCAACATAAAGGTTGTGTTGTGTACGCATGTAGTATATAATATCGTTTGTAAAAACGTCTCCTGCAATCTTCACAGATTTATCACAAACAATACCACCAAGAGCAATAACTGCAATTTCTGTTGTTCCTCCACCTATGTCAACAATCATGTTCCCTTTAGGTTGCATAATATCTACACCAATACCAATTGCTGCAGCCATAGGCTCGTGGATTAGGTATACTTCTTTACCGTTAACACGTTCTGCACTTTCTTTTACGGCGCGCATTTCAACTTCAGTAATTCCTGAAGGAATACAAATAACCATTGTTAAGGCAGGTGTAAATAGCTTTTTCTTTAACGCAGGTATGTTTTTAATAAACATACTAATCATTTGCTCTGACGCATCAAAATCTGCAATTACACCGTCTTTTAGAGGTCTAATAGTTTTGATATTTTCATGCGTTTTACCTTGCATCATGTTAGCTTCTTGACCAACTGCAATGATTTTTCCAGAAACTCTATCTCTGGCAACTATGGAAGGCGCATCAACCACAACCTTATCGTTATGAATAATAAGTGTGTTTGCTGTTCCTAAATCTATTGCGATTTCTTCAGTTAAAAAGTCAAAAAAACCCATGCGCTACGTGTAATTATTTGCTATTAGTATATGATGGTGTAAAAGTAAGAAAAATGCTGAAATTATTGTGAATTTAATAATTTACTTGCTACTTAATTTTATTAAGATATAAATTCCTTTTCAAGTAACAGATTTTTTTATGTTTTATTTTATTGAAGTTGAAAATTTTTGCATAAAAAAAGCTTCAGTGTTTAACTGAAGCTTTTAAATATATTTTAAATAGAAATTAGTGTTTAAAATGACGTGTCCCAGTCATGACCATTGAAATATTATTATCATTACAATAATCAATACTTAATTGATCTTTTATAGATCCACCAGGTTGAATAACACTTGTTATTCCAGCGTTTCCTGCGATTTCTACACAATCAGGAAATGGAAAAAAAGCATCACTTGCCATAACACTTCCTTTTAAGTCAAAATTGAAAGATGTTGCTTTATGTATAGCTTGATTTAAAGCATCTACACGACTTGTTTGACCTGTTCCGCTAGCACAAAGTTGCTTGTCTTTTACTAAAACAATAGTGTTAGATTTTGTGTGTTTACAAATCTTTGAAGCAAAGATTAAATCTTCAATTTCGGCATCTGTTGGTTTTGTGTTTGTTGCATAAGTAAAATCTTCTACAACATCAGTCTTATTATCTTTATCTTGTACTAAAACACCGTTTAAACATGTTCTTACAGTTTTAGCAGAAAGCGGTGTGTCTTTTAAGATTAAAAGAATACGGTTTTTCTTTCCTTTTAAAATCTCTAAAGCTTCATCAGAAAATGAAGGTGCAATTACAACTTCACAGAATAAATTATGAATATCTGCTGCAGTGTCTGCATCAATTTCAACATTAGAAATTAAAATACCTCCAAAAGCAGAAACAGGATCGCCTGCTAATGCATCTGCATAAGCTTGTTTTATGGTGCTACGTTGTGCAAAACCACAAGCATTATTATGTTTTAATATTGCAAAAGTTGGCGCTTCGCCTTTAAATTCGTTTATTAAATTTACAGCAGCATCGACATCTAAAAGGTTGTTGTAGCTTAATTCTTTACCGTGTAATTTTGTAAACATAGCGTCAAAATCACCAAAGAAGAAACCGTCTTGATGAGGATTTTCGCCATATCTTAAAACTTGACCTTTAGTTTCACTTAATTTGTAAGCAGGAATATTTTCAGTGGTATTGAAATAATTGAAGATTGCCGAATCGTAATGCGATGATACATTAAAAGCTTTTGCAGCAAAACGCTTACGATCGTCTTCGCTTAAATTTCCTTTTTTATCTGTGATTAGCTCTAAAAATTCAGCATAATCATCTACAGAAGATACACAAATAACATCTGCATAATTTTTTGCAGCAGCACGTATTAAAGAAATACCTCCAATATCAATTTTTTCAATAATATCTTGGTTTGATGCGCCAGAAGCTACCGTTTTTTCAAACGGATAAAGGTCTACGATTACAACATCTATTTGTGGTATGTCAAAGTCTTTCATCTCTTTAACATCACCATCATGATTTTGACGATTTAAAATACCACCAAATACTTTTGGATGTAATGTTTTAACGCGACCACCTAAAATAGAAGGGTAAGATGTTACATCTTCTACAGGAATGACGTTAATGCCTAAATCTTTAATGAATTTTTCTGTACCACCAGTAGAATAGATGGATACACCTTGTTTGTCAAGTTCTTTAACAATTGGCTCTAAACCATCTTTGCTAAATACTGAAATTAATGCAGATTTAATTGTTTTGTTGCTCATTATAGTTGTGTTAATAAGCCATCAAATGTAATGAATTTCAAGTTTTTTTCAACTTTGTTTGTGATAGTTTTTTTAACTAAAAAATATAAGTTGTTAACATAAAAAAAGCAACTATAAGAAATAGTTGCTTTTTGTAAGTTGTTGATTTGTTACGTTTTATAATATTGATGCTGCTTTTTGGCAAACAAATTCTAAAAAACGTTCGTCTGCTTCTGTAAACGGATCTGGAGTGTTAGAATCTATATCTATTTGACCAATGTTTTCTCCGTTAACAAAAATAGGAATTACAATTTCGGCTTTTACAGTAATGCTACATGCGATATAGTTGTCTTGTGCAGAAACATCCGGAACGACAAAATTTTTGTTACTTACTGCAACTTGACCACAAATACCTTTACCAAAAGGGATGATTGTATGATCTGTTGGTTCGCCAACATAAGGACCTAATTTAAGTTCGTTTTTATCACCGTTTTTAAAGTAAAATCCAACCCAATTATAATATTCTATATTGGTTTCTAGAAGTTTACAGATGTTTAAAAGTTTTTCGTCTTTAGATAAAGAAGAATTAGCAATTATAGCTTCAACTTGAGGTTTTAGTGTATCAAAACTCATTTTCATAAAATTTTTGGTAAAAGTATTTAAAAAGGTGTAATTTCCACATTTATAAAACTATTTTTTTTCTATTTACGCATTTGAAATCTTTATTATTACAATACAAGTCTGTTATTAAATTTATAATCACTTTTTTATTGGTTTATGGTGTGCTAAGTTTTGTTTATAGTCAATATCTAGAGCTGTCTAAAGGAACGATTTATTATCCTGATTACGTGACAAATTTGGTTGCTAACCAATCTGAAATTTTATTAGATAGTTTTGGGTACGATAGTCAAGTTTTGCCACATCCTGACGAGCCTTCAATGAAACTTTTAGTTAATGAAAAATATGTTGCAAGAGTAATAGAAGGTTGTAACGGTACAAGTGTTATAATTTTATTTATTGCTTTTGTTGTAGCTTTTGCAGGTAAACCAAAAACCACCTTTTTTTATATTTTGTCAGGTAGTGTTTTAATTTATACAGTTAATCTTTTTAGAATAGTAATTTTAGCAATTGGATTGTATCATTATCCTTGGCGAAAAGAAATTTTACACTCTGTGATTTTTCCAGGAATAATTTACGGAATGGTATTTTTATTATGGATGTTTTGGGTGAATCGTTTTTCTAAAATCAAGAAAACTAATGGGTAAATACGCTAAATATATATGGATAGGTTTGCTGTTTTGCTTATTAGCTTTAGTGCGTTTTTTTGAAAACGAATTGTTTTATGATCCGTACTTGGTGTTTTTTCAAAATGACTATTTGTATTTGGACTCGCCAAGACGCGAAGTTGCAAAATTGGTAGCTTTTACAACATTGCGATATGGGATTAACACCATTATTTCTTTAGGTATTTTATATCTGTTTTTTAAAGATAAAAGTGTTGTGAAGTTTTCGGTATTAGTTTATTCGATTTCTTATGTCATTTTAATTACACTTTTCTTGTACTTTGTTTTAAATCCAAAACAAGAAGATTACTACGTGTTTTTTAATATTAGGCGCTTTTTAATTCAGCCTTTAATATTGTTATTATTGTTGCCTGCTTATTATTATCAACGGTTAAAGACATAAAAAAACCACTTCAATTTTGAAGTGGTTTCTCAGTATTATTTATTTGATGATATTTACTACATCATTCCTGGCATGCCTCCGCCCATTCCTGCAGGCATTCCTCCAGATGGATTATCTTCTTTAATGTCTACTAAAGCACATTCGGTAGTTAAGATCATTCCAGAAACAGAAGCTGCATTTTCTAATGCTACACGAGTTACTTTTTTAGGATCTATAATACCAGCTTTAAGCATATCTACGTAAGCTTCAGATTTTGCATCATAACCAAAGTCTTTTTTACCTTCAATTACTTTTGCTACTACAACGCTACCTTCTCCGCCAGCGTTTTCAACAATGGTTCTTAAAGGCGCTTCGATAGCTCTAGCTACAATTTGAATACCTGTAGTTTCGTCTAAGTTATCTGTAGTTAATTTTTCTAAAACAGATTTTGCTCTAACTAAAGCAACACCACCACCAGCAACAATACCTTCTTCTACAGCTGCACGAGTTGCATGTAAAGCATCATCTACACGGTCTTTCTTTTCTTTCATTTCTACTTCACTAGCAGCACCAACATAAAGTACAGCAACACCACCAGCTAATTTAGCTAAACGCTCTTGCAGTTTTTCTTTATCATAGTCGCTAGTTGTTGTTTCAATCTGTGCTTTTATTTGATTAACTCTGTTTTTGATTAAGTCTTTATCACCAGAACCGTTTACAATAGTTGTATTGTCTTTATCAATTGTAACACGTTCTGCAGTACCTAACATATCAAGAGTTGTGTTTTCTAGAGTGTAACCTCTTTCTTCACTTACAACAGTACCGCCAGTTAAGATTGCAATATCTTCTAACATAGCTTTACGACGATCTCCAAATCCAGGTGCTTTTACAGCAGCAATTTTTAAAGAACCACGCAATTTATTTACTACTAAAGTGGCTAAAGCTTCTCCATCTACATCTTCTGCGATGATTAATAAAGGTTTACCAGATTGAGCAACAGGCTCTAAAACTGGTAATAAATCCTTCATTGTAGACACTTTTTTATCGTATAATAAAATGTAAGGATTCTCTAAATCGGTAATCATTTTTTCGCTATCAGTAACGAAGTAAGGCGATAAATAACCTCTGTCAAACTGCATACCTTCTACAACGTCTACATATGTATCTGTTCCTTTTGCTTCTTCTACAGTAATTACACCTTCTTTACCTACTTTGCTAAATGCTTTAGCTATTAAATCTCCAATAACATCATCGTTATTTGCAGAGATTGAAGCTACTTGCTTAATTTTTTCTGAAGAATCTCCAACTTCTTTAGCTTGCTTACCTAAATCGGTTACGATAGCTTCTACAGCTTTATCGATACCTCGCTTTAAGTCCATTGGGTTGGCACCAGCAGCTACGTTTTTTAATCCTTCTTTTACAATTGCTTGTGCTAAAACGGTAGCAGTAGTTGTACCATCACCAGCAAGATCGTTGGTTTTTGAAGCAACTTCTTTTACCATTTGTGCGCCCATATTTTCTAGAGCGTCTTCTAATTCTACTTCTTTAGCTACACTAACACCGTCTTTAGTTACTACTGGTGCGCCAAAAGAACGACTGATAGTTACGTTTCTACCTTTTGGTCCTAATGTTACTTTTACTGCATTTGCTAAAGCGTCTACACCACGTTTTAATCCGTCGCGAGCTTCAATATCAAATTTTATATCTTTTGCCATTTTTATTTAATTTAATGTTTTTGGAATTGTTAATAATGAATGTTCTAAATCTTAATTTAGGCTTAGAATAATCTTAAATAATTGCCATGATATCTTCTTCACGCATCATTAAATAGTCCTTACCGTCTAATTTAATTTCAGAACCAGAGTATTTACCGTAAAGTACAGTATCACCAACTTTAACGGTTAAAGGTTCGTCTTTTTTACCGTTACCAACTGCAACTACAGTTCCTTTGTGTTGCTTTTCTTGTGCTGTATCTGGAATGTATAAACCAGACGCTGTTTGTGTTTCGGCAGGAAGCGGTTCTACAAGAACACGATCTGCAAGTGGTTTAATGTTTAGTTTACTCATTGTATATTTTTTTAGATTATTAAGTTTGATGTTTAGCATTAAGCCAAAAATGTGCCAATGACATAGGACTGACAAACTTGCAGAAAACAAAAAATGCCAACTGTAAAAGTTGGCATTTTTAATATTTTTTATAGTGATAACTATTGTCCTATTGTAGTTGTATCTGCTGGAGTAGATGTGTTATCTGTTGCAGGTGTTTCTGCTGGTGCAGGTAACTCTATATTATCATTTTCTAAAATTTTAGAATCTGAAGTAACACCTTGTCTAGGTATTGCTAAACTAGATGTTAATATTAACACTAATAACGCAATTGCTAATGTCCAAGTACTTTTGTCTAAAAAGTCTGTAGTTTTCTTAACACCACCTAATTGTTGTGTGCCGCCACCACCAAAAGAAGAAGATAATCCGCCGCCTTTTGGATTTTGTACCATAATTACAACTACTAAAAAGAAAGCTACTGCTATGATTAGTATTAAGAAGATTAAAAATGTATTCATTATATTATAATTTTATTCTTGTAATTGTTCTATTGCTTTAATTTGGTCTGCAAAGAAACCACTTTTTTCTGGATATTTCAAACTTAAAATTTTATAAGATTGAATTGCCTTCTTGTAATTTTTTTGTTCTACATAAATTCTTGCCAAAGTTTCGGTCATTAACGCTTCTGGTTGTATCATCCGATCTTTAGCAAGGTTTTGTTTTTTGTCACTAGTTTTAGCAGGTTCTAATTTAGGGTTGCTTGCTATAAACTTATCTATTAACTCAAATTTTTTGTCTCTGTCTGATTCTTGTTCAGATTCAGATTCTGAAGTATTATTAGTTTCTTCTTCTATAAAAGTGTCTTCATTTCTTTCAATAGGATTAAAACTGGTTAGTTTAAGCCATTCGTTAAAACTATGTGTTTCAGTTTTATCAAATTCTAACGGTTTACCTATATTTAAAACTTTTTCTGGTGTTTTTTCTTTTTGGTCTTCTGTTTCAACTTCATCTTTATTAAACTCTGCTATTTCTTTAATTTCGATTTTAGGTTGAAATAATTCTGGATTAATAATTTCTTTTGTGGCTTTTATATGAGTGTCTAAATCGTCATCAAAAGTCACGCTTTTATTAACCGAAATGTCTTCTGCAGTTACATCTAAATTGTTAATGTAAGCCGTATTTTGTTTGATATAATCTGAAATTTCGTTTTGATTAAAACTTTCTGAAGTTATAAAATCAAACAAGATGCTTCTGTCTGTTGTGTACGCTGCTGTTTGTTTTAAAGCTTGGTTGTACTTAAAACTTTCTTTGTTTTTTAATCCTTTTAAGTATACTGCTCTTGCTGATTGAAAATACGGAAACTCTTCTATAATACTACTTAATGCATTGGTTTGCTCTTGGCTAACGGTTTGCGGTTGTTGTAAGATTTGTATAAAGTCTTTAGTGGTCATAGTTATATTTTTACCAATTGGCTAATGAGGCGTTGATGATATCTTGTGTTAAACGCTGAAAAATTTCTTCAAATGCTGTATCTTTTGTTGATCCACTTAATAATTCGCTACCTGTATAATCGTAGAAGAAAGAAAAGCTTTTTTCAAAATTTTCTTCTTCGTTCAATTTGTTGTAAAATCTAACATTAACACCTATAGTTAATCGGTTTTGTGCAGCTGTACTGTTTGCAGTTGCTGTTGTTGGAGATATACGATACTGTGTAATTTCTCCTTCGTAAACTAAATCTCCGTTAGAGTTTACTAAACTAAGACTGCTTAAATTTTGAATTTGATTCTGTAAAGCTAATGTAAAATCTCTATCCAATCCTGGTTCTATAAGGTTGGCATTATTCTGAAAGTAATTAACTTGAAAGGTTTTTGCGTTAGTTTCGATACCCGTAAACGAGTATATGCCACAACCAAAAAAGAGTAGTGGTAAAATAGCAACTAATATATTTTTGTATAGTTTCATCTTAATTTTTTTTGAAAGTAACGCTTTTTTACAAATCGTATTGCTTAATCTTTCTATATAATGTACGCTCGCTTATACCTAATTCTTCTGCAGCAAGTTTACGTTTACCGTTGTGACGCTCTAAAGATTTTTTGATTAACTCTAATTCTTTGTCTTGAAGTGATAGTGTTTCTTCTTCTTCAATTTCTTCAGCAAAATGATATTTGTCTTCAGCACTTGATATTTTGCTTTCTGATGACTCAGGAATTGATAAAATTTCTAAATCATGTACTTGTTCTTCAAACTCGGCATCGCTTTCATTTTTACCATAGATTTTTTGTATAAGTCCTTCGTTATCTTTTTGTACTTCTTTTGCGTTACCGTTTTTCATTAACTCCATGGTAAGCTTCTTTAAGTCATTTAAATCGGCTTTCATGTCAAAAAGAACTTTATATAATATTTCTCTTTCGCTACTAAAATCACTTTCAGATTTAGAAGCATTGACTACAGCTGGTAGATTGCTAGCTCCAGATGGTAAATAAGTTTGTAACGTTTGCGCATTAATAGTCCGATTTTGTTCTAAGACCGAGATTTGTTCTGCTACGTTGCGTAGTTGTCTAATGTTTCCGCTCCAGCGATATCTTAGTAGCATATTTACAGCATCATCTGTTAGCTTAACAGTTGGCATTTTATATTTTAATGCAAAGTCGCTAGCAAATTTCCTAAATAAAATATGAATGTCTTCTTGTCTATCTCTTAACGGAGGTAGGTGAATATCTACAGTACTTAAACGATAATATAGGTCTTCTCTAAACTTTTCTTTTTTTATAGCTTCAAACATATTAACGTTGGTTGCAGCAACGATACGTACATTGGTTTTTTGTACTTTGCTAGAACCTACTTTAATAAACTCGCCATTTTCTAAAACACGCAATAGACGCACTTGTGTAGTAAGTGGTAACTCGCCAACTTCATCTAAAAAAATTGTACCACCATCTGCGACTTCAAAATAACCACTACGTGTTTGTGTTGCACCTGTAAAAGCGCCTTTTTCGTGACCAAAAAGTTCGCTATCTATTGTGCCTTCTGGTATTGCACCGCAGTTTACAGCAATATATTTACCGTGTTTACGATGTGATAATTGATGTATTATTTTAGGAATACTTTCTTTACCAACACCACTTTCTCCGGTGACTAGTACAGAAATATCTGTTGGTGCTACTTGTATAGCTTTTTCTATAGCACGGTTTAAGCCTGCGCTATTACCTATAATCCCGAAACGTTGTTTTATTGATTGAATGGATTCCATATGAAGAGGAATTTAAGCGATTGGTTTAATTTAAATAATTGAAATTTTCGTTTATTGAAATTGAAAATTCAGGTCCGTAGTTATAAGAAATTTCTCTAGACTGAATTCTGTTTGCTGAGTTGTATTGTAAGTCAAAATTAAATGTTGTTCCGTCTACAGTAACACTATTCCAGTTTTTTGTAGAATGGAATTGAGCAATTAGCCCTCCAATTTCATCAGAATAATCGTCTGCTAAAAAGTTTAGTAGATAACTTTCGTCATAAACTACTTTTAAAGGGTTTTCAAAATTATCATAAGCGTAAGTAGCACTATTGTTGCTTTCTCCAGAGCTTACGCTATTTATAATGTTACCTTCGCTGTTATAAGTTATATCTTCTGCTAGTATTGAAGCTCCGTTTTCAAAAGCTTCTTTTCTTATTAATTGGTCATTATTGTTTAATGTAAACTCTACAGTTATTGAAGAACCTACTTCTGTTCTTGTAATAACGTTACCGTTGTAAGCGTAATTATAAACATGGTTTTCGTTGTAGCTTGGGTCTTCGTAATCATAATAATTGTATTCTATTTGAGAAATGTTATTACCGCTGTAAGTAACAAAATATTCGTTTGTATTTTGACCAGATTCATTTACGCTAATATCGCTTATTACTTGCCCATTAGCATTTCTAGTAATAGTTTGGTTTTCGGTTACAAATGGACTGTTATTTGTAGATAACTCTATAGAGCTAGAAACTATAATATCGTTAGAAATATTAATATCACTATTAGTAATTGTGTTTATAGGAAATCCAAAAAATGAAAGTGATAAATCAATATCTAGCTCGTAAACAGATAGTGTTAAATCATCACTATTGCTATTGTTACCGTTGTTGCCATTATTATTATTATTATTATTATTATTATTATTATTATTACCGTTGTTTTGGTTGTTGTCAAAATCTGTAAACCCATTATCTAAAGGTTCATTTTCGCAAGCAGTAAATAGGCTTAAAGATATAAGAATTAAAAGTAGTTTTTTCATATTTAGTTTTTATTAGTTGTTTATAGATAACCCAATAGCTTCACCTATTAATGTCGCTTTTGTACAGTCTGTTACGTTTACGTTTACAAAGTCTCCAACTTTAAATTGACCTTTAGGGAATACACATACAATATTATGAGGTGTACGACCTGACCAATGTTGGTTAGATTTTTTAGATTCTTTTTCTATTAAAACTTCTACAGTAGTATTTAAAAATTGCTTGGTTCTATATTCGCTGTGTTTTAATTGTAATTCAATAATTTCAGCAAGGCGTCTACTTTTTACGTCTTCAGGGACATCATCTTCTAATTTACGTTCAGCCAATGTACCTGGTCTTTCAGAATAAGTAAACATGTAACCAAAATTATACTTTACATACTCCATTAGGCTTAAAGTATCTTTATGGTCTTCTTCTGTTTCTGTAGGAAAACCAGCAATCATATCTTGGCTAATAGCGCAACCAGGAATAATCTCTCTTATATTATCTATTAAAGTGAAATATTCTTGTCGAGTGTGTAATCTATTCATTGCTTTTAAAATACGATCGCTTCCGCTTTGTACTGGTAAATGTATATGATTACAAATATTATCATACTTAGCCATAGTTTTAATGACATCAATATGCATGTCTTGCGGGTTAGATGTACTAAAACGAATTCGCATTTTTGGTTGCGCTTCTGCACAAAGTTGTAATAACTTTGCAAAGTCTGTAGCTGTTGCTTTTTGTATATCACTAGCTTTATCAAAATCTTTTTTTAGTCCGCCGCCATACCAAAGGTAGCTGTCTACGTTTTGACCTAGTAAAGTAATTTCTTTATAGCCTTTTGTCCATAAGTCATTTACTTCTTCAATAATACTTTGAGGATCACGACTACGTTCTCTACCACGTGTAAATGGAACTACACAAAATGTACACATATTATCACAACCACGTGTAATACTTACAAAAGCTGTTACACCATTACTGTTTAATCGCACTGGTGAAATATCTCCGTATGTTTCTTCTTTTGATAGTATTACGTTTATTGCATCACGACCTTCTTCTACTTCACTAATTAGATTAGGTAAATCTTTATAAGCATCTGGACCAACAACAAGGTCTACTATTTTTTCTTCTTCTAAAAATTTACTTTTTAAACGTTCTGCCATGCAGCCTAAAACACCAACCTTCATTTTTGGGTTTATCTTTTTTACTGCATTATATTTTTCAAGGCGTTTTCTAACAGTTTGTTCTGCTTTATCACGTATAGAGCATGTGTTAACCAATACTAAATCTGCTTCCTCTAAATGTGGTGTTGTATTAAAACCTTCGTTTTGAAGTATTGAAGCTACAATCTCACTGTCGCTAAAATTCATAGAGCAACCATAGCTTTCTATAAAAAGCTTTTTGTTGTTTTCTGCCTTAGAAGGGATAACTAACGTTTCGCCTTGTTTTTTTTCGTCTATTGTTTTTTCCATATATAATATTGAAATACTGCTACTCAATAAGCATGCAAAGGTACGATTAATTTAAAAATATGACAATCTGACAGCTAGTTAAATTATGGTAAAAATTATAAAATTAGGTAGATAAATTTTTTTTAATTTACCTTTGCACTCACAAAAATCAAAGAATGGCGAAGAATTTAGTAATAGTAGAGTCACCTGCAAAAGCAAAAACTATAGAGAAATTTTTAGGAAAAGATTTTAAAGTAGAATCTAGTTTTGGACATATTGCAGACTTACCTTCAAAGGAACTTGGTGTTGATGTTGATGGCGATTTTGAGCCAAAATATCAAGTCTCTTCCGATAAAAAAGCGGTAGTAAAAAAATTAAAAGACTTAGCTAAAAAAGCCGAGACGGTTTGGTTAGCAAGTGATGAGGATCGTGAAGGAGAAGCTATTGCATGGCATCTTGCTGAAACATTAGGCTTAGATAAAGAAAAAACTAAACGTATTGTGTTTCATGAGATTACAAAAACAGCTATTATGAAAGCGGTTGAAAACCCGCGTAAAATAGATTACGATTTAGTAGATGCGCAACAAGCAAGACGTGTTTTAGATAGAATTGTGGGTTACGAGCTTTCTCCAGTGTTATGGCGTAAAGTAAAAGGAGGTTTATCTGCTGGTCGTGTGCAATCTGTTTCTGTGCGTTTAATTGTAGAGCGTGAGCGCGAAATTCAAGAATTTCAACCAGAAGCATCTTACAGAATTGATGCTGAGTTTTCTAACGAAGAAGGACAGTCTTTTAAAGCAAAATTGCCTAAAACTTTTTCAACAAAAGAAGAAGCTTTAGCCTTTTTAGAAAAAAATGCGACTGCTAATTTTAAAGTTGCAGATTTAACAAAAAAACCTGCAAAAAAATCTCCAGCAGCTCCGTTTACAACATCTACGCTACAACAGGAAGCGTCACGTAAATTATACTTCTCAGTAAGTAAAACTATGACTATGGCACAACGTTTATACGAAGCCGGTTTAATTACTTATATGAGAACAGATAGTGTAAATTTATCTGACGAAGCAAGAAAAGGAGCAGAGAAAGAAATTGTAGATGCCTACGGTAAAGAATATAGTAAAGAAAGAAATTTTACAGGGAAAACTAAAGGTGCTCAAGAGGCTCACGAAGCTATACGACCTACAGATTTTTCAAGACATAGCGTTAATATTGATCGTGATCAAGCACGTTTATACGAATTGATTTGGAAGCGTGCAATTGCATCACAAATGAGTGAAGCACAGCTAGAACGTACAAACGTTAAAATTGAGGCAGATACACATGACCAAACGTTTACAGCAAATGGAGAGGTAATTAAATTTGATGGTTTTCTTAAGGTATACTTAGAAGGAACAGATGACGAAGATACAGAGCAAGACGGAATGTTGCCAGCAATGAAGGTAAACGAAACCTTATTAAATAAATATATTACCGCAACTCAACGTTATACACGTCCGCCTTACCGTTACACAGAAGCTTCGTTAGTTAAAAAGTTAGAAGAGTTAGGTATTGGTAGACCATCTACATATGCGCCAACAATTTCTACTATTCAAAATAGAAATTATATAGAAAAGGGAACGGTTGAAGGTGTAGAAAGAGAATACACGCAATTAACCTTAACAGAAGGAAAAGTTGAAGATAAAAAACTAACCGAAAAAGTTGGATCTGATAAAGGAAAATTAGTGCCAACAGATATTGGTATGATAGTTACCGACTTTCTGGTTAATCACTTTGAGAGTATCTTAGATTATAACTTTACAGCAAAAGTAGAAGACCAGTTTGATGATATAGCAGAAGGAAAAGAAGATTGGAAAAAGATGATGAAAACTTTTTACGATAAGTTTCATCCAGTAGTAGAAGATGTTAAAGAAAATGCAGATAGAGAATCAGGAGAGCGTATTTTAGGAGAAGACCCTAAAACAGGAAAGCAAGTTAGTGTACGTTTAGGTAAATTTGGACCAATGGTACAAATGGGTACAGTAGATGATGAAGAAAAACCAACTTTTGCAAGTCTTGGACCAGATCAACAATTAAATACAATTACTTTTGAAGAAGCAATGGATTTGTTCAAGCTTCCAAAATCTTTAGGGAAATATAAAGAGGAAGAAGTAGAAGTAAATAATGGTCGTTTTGGACCATATGTTAAGTTTGGTAAAAAATATATTTCTCTTCCAGCAGGACAAGATCCTTTAAATGTCGAGTTAGATCAAGCAATAGAGTTAATTAAAGAAAGAGAAAAAGCAGATGCACCAATCTATAATTATAAAGGTAAAGACGTAACAAAAGGTAAAGGACGTTTTGGACCGTTTATTAAATGGGACGGTATGTTTATTAACGTAAATAAAAAATACGATTGGGACAATTTAACTACAGAAGATATTGAAACGCTTATTGATGAGAAAATTCAAAAAGAAATAGATAAAGTAGTACATAATTGGGAAGATGAAGGTATACGTGTAGAAAAAGCACGTTGGGGCAGACACAATATAATAAAGGGTAAAACTAAAATAGAGTTAGCAAAAACAGTAGATGCTGCTGCACTAACTTTAGAAGAGGTAAAAGATCTAATAGAAAAGAATGCACCTAAGAAAAAAGCATCAAAAAAGAAAACGACCAAGAAAAAAACAACAGCAAAAAAGAAATAATATATAATGAATTTTAACTTTCTTTCACCAGTACCAGATACAGTTTTAGCGCATAACCAATTACTAGCGCCACTTAGTCTAGGAAGAAAAATTAAAATTCACACTGAACAAGACGGGATTCCTGATTTAGATAACATTAATATTGTAATACTTGGAGTATTAGAAAATAGAAATGATATAAACTATATAGGAGAAGATTTTAATTTAAATGAAATTAGAAAATCTTTATACTCGCTCTTTCCAGGAAGTTGGTCAACCAACATAGCAGATTTAGGAGATATCCAAAAAGGTGAAAGCATAGAAGATACTTACTTTGCTTTAAAAGAAACACTTTCAGTCTTAATTCAAAAAAGAATCATACCTATAATAATAGGAGGAAGCCAAGATTTAACCTACGCTAATTATCGTGCTTACGATAGTTTAATGCCAATGGTAAACGTGGTAAATGTAGATCGTGCTTTTGACTTAGGAGACTCTTCCAAACCAATAAAGAATAATAGCTTTGTAGGTAAAATTATTATAGATCAACCTTACAATTTATTTAACTACGCAACTGTAGGTTACCAAACCTATTTTAATAGTCAAGAAGAAATTGACTTAATGGAGCGACTTCATTTTGAGTTTTACAGATTAGGAGAAGTATCAAATGATATTACTTTGGTAGAACCTGTAATGAGAGATGCTAATATTGTATCTATTGATTTAGGAGTGTTAAAAGCAGCAGAAGTAAGTTTAAGGCAAAAAGTGTCTCCTAATGGATTAGATGGAAAAGAGATCTGTGCAGTATCAAGATATGCAGGTATAAGCAATAAGGTGAGTAGTTTTGGAATTTATGAATACAAACCATCTACAGATGATGAAATAACATCAATGCTTATCTCTCAGATGGTTTGGTATTTTATAGAAGGTGTAAATTGCAGAGTCCAAGATGATAACTTTGCAGATGATAAAAGTCATCAAAAATTTATTACCTTAGCTGACTCTCATGAGTTAATCTTTTATAAAAGCGTTAAAACTGGGCGATGGTGGATAGAAATTCCATTTTTATCAAATGTTAATAATAAATTAAAAAAGCATACGTTATTACCATGCACGCATCAAGATTATTTAGATGCCTGTAATGACAAAATACCAAATCGTTGGTTCAAAGCTTATTACAAGAATAGCGTTTAAGTGAGTGAAAAATCAGATTAAGTGTAAATTTATACCGTTCAAATGTTAAATTTTGACGATAAAACGTGATATTTTTACATTAAAAAGTTGTTTTTTAAAAAATATATAAATATGTTTACGCTCTTAAAATTTTAAGAGTATAAAATTAACCTCGAGTTTTCTATGAATATGAAGAAGTTTGTATTACTAACAGCGGTTTTCGCACTATTGGCAAGTTGTGGGTCTAAAGACAAAGGACAGCTAGTTGGTGTTAAAGGAAAAAAATGGCATCCAGAAAAGCCTTACGGTATGACCTTAATACCTGGTGGAGCCTTTATTATGGGTAAAGCCGACGATGATTTGGCTGGTATCCAAGATGCACCTGCTAAAACAGTTACTGTAGCATCTTACTATATGGATGAGACAGAAATCACTAATAGTGAGTATCGTCAATTCGTAGAATGGGTACGTGACTCAACAATTCGTACCAAATTAGCAATCTTAGCTGATGAGGTAGGAGAAACTCCTGGTAGTGGAGGAATAGGAGAATTTGCTTTCAAAGACGCTGATCCAGAAAATATGACTCCGTACGAGCAATATATGTACGATAACTACAGTGGTTTAGGAGAAACTGGTTATGAAGGTAGAAAATTAAATCATGATGTAGATTTAATTTTTGATACAGCAGAATATCCTGATGAATACTACGTAGAAGTAATGGATACAATGTATCTTCCTTTAGAAGAATCTTACAACGGACAAAGAACTTGGGATGTTACTAAGTTCAAATTTCAGTATTCTTATATGGATATTGCAAAAGCTGCAAAAAATAAAAAATTAAGACGTAAAGACGTTATAGTAAAAGAAGAGGTAGAAATTTATCCTGATACAACTGTTTGGATTAGAGATTTTGCATACTCTTATAACGAGCCAATGCACAACGACTATTTTTGGCATGACGCATATAGCGATTATCCTGTAGTTGGTGTTTCTTGGCAACAAGCTAAAGCTTTTTGTGAGTGGAGAACACTATACCACAATGCAGAAAGAAAAAGAAGAGGTAAACATTTTGTGGCTAGATATAGATTACCATCAGAAGCTCAGTGGGAATATGCTGCAAGAGGTGGTTTACAAGCTGCTACTTACCCTTGGGGAGGACCTTACGCTAAAAACGACAGAGGTTGTTTTATGGCAAACTTCAAACCTTTAAGAGGAGACTATGCGGCTGATCAAGCATTATATACTGTTGAAGCAGATGCCTATGAGCCTAATGACTTCAACTTATATAATATGGCTGGTAATGTATCAGAATGGGTAGATTCATCATATGATCCAGGTTCTTATGAATACGCATCAACTATCAATCCAAGTGTAAACGATCCTAACAATAAACGTAAAGTAGTTAGAGGTGGATCTTGGAAAGATGTAGCTTACTTTTTACAAGTAAGTTCTAGAGATTACGAATACGCAGACTCTGCAAGAAGTTACATTGGTTTTAGAACTGTTCAAGATTACATGGGTACAGATGTAACAGCCAATGCAAGAAAATAATAAACTAAACAACTTAACTAAATTATAATAACCTACACTAGTAGACAAAAAACTAAAACTTAGAAATTATGGCACAAAAAGGAAAAATCTCAACAATGAATATGGTCTACGGACTAGGAGCTGCAATTGTAATTATTGGAGCGTTATTCAAAATTCAACACTGGCCTTATGGTTCGTTAATCTTAACAATTGGTATGATTGTAGAAGCTATTGTATTTATAATTTCTGCATTCGAAAAATCTCAAGCAGATTTAGATTGGTCATTAGTTTATCCAGAATTAGCAGGAGGACAATCAACTGGTAAGAAAGCAAAAACTGAAGAGCCTAAAGATGCAGAAGGTTTATTATCTAAAAAATTAGATAACTTATTAAAAGAAGCTAAAATTGACGGTGAGTTAATGGCTAGCTTAGGAGAAAGCATTAAAAACTTTGAAGGTGCTGCAAAAGGTATCGCTCCAACAGTAGATTCTGTTGCTGCAACTAAAAAATACGGTGAAGAAATGTCTTTAGCTGCTGCTCAAATGGAGTCTTTAAACAGCTTATATAAAGTTCAAATGGAAGCTGCTAGTCGTCAAGCTTCAATTAACGAAGAGACTGTAGAAAATGCTGCTAAATTAAAAGAGCAAATGCAATCTTTAGCATCTAACTTATCTTCATTAAATGGAGTTTACGGTGGAATGTTATCTGCAATGTCAAAAAACTAATTAGTAATTAGTCTCAATTTATTTAATAATTAAAAAAGAAAAAACTAATTAGAAATGGCAGGAGGAAAATTATCTGCAAGGCAGAAAATGATTAACTTGATGTACTTAGTATTCATCTCGATGATTGCAATGACAATGTCGAAAGAGGTACTATCTGCATTCGGGTTAATGGATCAAAAATTTGATAGAGCTAATGAGTTAGCTGCAAATTCAAACGATGGTATTTTAAGACAGTTAGAAACACAAGCTGAAGAAAAGCCAGAACAATTTGCTGCACCTAACGAGAAAGCTAAACAAATCAGTATTATATCAGACGAGTTTTACAAGTTTTTAGATGATGTAAAAGCTAAAGACATTGTAAAATTAGGAGGTTACGAAATGGAAGCAGGAGAGTTACCTTACGAAGAAATGGATAAGGGAGACAAACTTGATGAGCATTGGTTTACTGGAGACAGATTAACTAAAAGAGGTCAAGAGATCGTTGACAGAATAGAAAAGTACAAAGCAGACATTAAAGCTGTTATTCCTAACGAAGGAAAATGGCAACCAGTTATTACTAGCTTTGAAGAGCGTTTTAGCACAGCTAAAGTAGAAAACAATGATGGTAAAAAAGTTGATTGGTTAAACTATCACTTTCAAGGTTTCCCAGCTATTGCTTCTTACACAAAGTTAACAGCTATGCAAAATGATGTTAAAGCTACTGAAACTAACATTTATAATGGGTTTTTAGGTAACTTAGTTAGTGATGCTACATCATTAAAGAATTATCAAGCAATTGTATTAGCAGATAAATCAGCTTTCTTTGCTGGTGAAAAATTCCAAGGACGTGTAGTTTTAGGAAAGTATGCTAACGTTGTACCAACAAAAATGACAGTTTCTGGTCAAGAAATAGATTTATCAAACGCTATCGACTCTACAGGAGCTGCTAGATTAGACTTTAATGTAGGTAATGTTGGTGAGCACGAAATTGATGGTAAATTTACTTTCTTAGAAGATGGTAAACCATTAGAAATTGACATCAAAGGAAACTATGTTGTTGTACCAAGACCTAACTCTGCAACTATATCTGCAGACAAAATGAATGTTGTTTACCGTGGTGTACCAAACCCAATGACAATTTCATTTGCTGGTGTGCCAGATAATAAAGTAAAAGCATCAGGTAATGGATTATCTAAAACTTCAGGTGTTGGTAAATATGTTATGAGTCCAGGTGGAGGTAAAGAAGTAACTATTAATGTTACAGCTACCTTAGACGATGGTTCTTCAGCTAGAGATAGTAAAACATTTAGAATTAAAGATATTCCTAAGCCAACTGGTAAGATCGCAGGTATGTCTTCTGGTTCTTTACCAAGAAACAACGTAGAAATAGGTACTATTAAAGCAGAATTAGAAGACTTTGATTTTGATTTACCGTTAACAGTAACTGGTTTCAAATTTAAAGTTCCAGGTGAAGCTACAGTAAGAGTATCTGGTAATAAATTAAACGGACAAGCTAAAGCAGCGTTAAGAAAAGCTAAGCGTGGTGAGGCAATCCAAATATTTGACATTTCGTCAAAAGCTAATTCAAGCGTAAAAATTAAGCCGGCAACAGCTATCGTAATTGAGTTAGCAAACTAATCATAATTGATTAACATTTTAAAATTTTTCAGATGAATTATAAATCTTTATTAGCAATCGTATTCGGAGTAGTTTTTACTGCTCAAGTAAATGCACAAGCTAACATTCTTAATGCAAAAGATCCAGATCAAATTGGGTTTAGAACAGAAGAACAAAAAGCTTTAGATAACGACAAACCTTTAGAATACGGTTATGTTGATGATAGAGATATTATGTTTGCTAAAATGACTTGGGAAAAAGTGGTTTTAGATGAGCGTGTAAACTTTCCATTATACTATCCAGTAGATACAAATAATATTGGTAGTGATAGACGTTCTTTATTTGATGCATTAATGAAAGCTGTAGACGAAAATAAAATTGAAGACGTTTACACAGACTCTTATTTTACTTCAAAGAAGACTAAAAAAGAGATTGCTCAAATTAGAACATCTATTGATACAATGGATATTGGTTACGATCAGTTAAATGCAGATGGTTATGTAGATCCAGAATACATTATTAAGAGAACAATTTCTGCTTACAATGTATCTGCTTACTTAATCAAAGGTTTATGGTATTTTGACAAGCGTCAAGGCGAATTAAAATATCGTATTCTTGCAATTGCACCAGCTGCTCCAGATGTTAACTTTATCGACTCTGACGATCCTGCTAACAACGAGCCAATTCCATTATTCTGGATTTTCTATCCAGATGCAAGAGATGTTTTACACGAAGCAAAAGCATTCAACACAAAAAACAGTGCTATGCCTTTTACTTTTGATCATATCTTAAATTCTAGACGTTTTAATGGTATTATTTATAAAGAAGAAAACGTTTATGGAGATAGAGAAGTAAAAGAATACATTGCAGAAAATGCTTTAATGCAACTTTTAGAATCTGAAAGAATTAAAGAAAAAATTAGAAACTTTGAGTTAGACATGTGGTCTTACTAATAAGTAACTAAATAATATTTAAAAACGCTCACTATTTTAGTGAGCGTTTTTTTATACCCTTTATTACCTTTGCACTATGGAAGTAGATTACATAATTGTTGGTTGTGGTTTAGCGGGAATAGCTTTCTGTGAACAACTATATTCTAACCAAAAGTCATTTATTGTATTTGATGATCAAAGTCAACAATCATCATTAGTTGCTGGCGGATTGTATAATCCGGTAGTTTTAAAACGATTCTCAAAAGTTTGGAAAAGTAAAGAGCAATTAGATTTAGCTATCCCAGCCTATCAAAATATTGAAGATAGACTTGATGTAAAATTAGATTATAAAATACCAGTAAGAAGACGTTTCACTTCATTAGAAGAGCAAAACAATTGGTTTGAAGCTTCTGATAAAGACGGTTTAAAACCTTTTTTAAACACTAATTTAATTACTAATGAAAATGATGAAATTGATGCTGATTTTAAATTAGGCGAAGTTTTAGAAACCGGAAAAATAGATACCATTACTTTAATTGATAACTATAAAATCTGGTTACAAGGTTTAAATAGTTATTGTAACGAAACTTTTAACCATAATCAATTAGAAGTAAATCCATCAGGTATACATTATAAAACTATAAAATCAAAACATATTGTCTTTGCCGAAGGTTTTGGATTAAAACAAAATCCATTTTTTAATTATCTACCGCTTAATGGAACAAAAGGCGAACTTCTAATTATAAAAGCTCCAAAATTAAAATTAGATTATGTACTTAAGTCTAGTGCGTTTCTAATTCCTTTAAAAGAAAAGGATCAATACATTGTAGGAGCTACTTATGAGTGGACTGATAAAACTAATAATATTACCCAAAAAGCGAAAGAAGAGCTTTTAAATAAGCTTAAAACCTTTTTAAAATGCGATTTTGAAGTTATAGATCAAGTGGCAGGAATAAGACCAACGGTTAAAGATAGAAGACCATTAGTTGGCGCTCATCCAGAATATAAAAATATGTTTGTGCTTAATGGTTTAGGAACAAGAGGTGTTATGATTGGACCTTACATTGCAAAACAGCTTTTTAATCACATCGAAAATGATATGCCTTTAGATGATGAGATTAATATTAGCAGATTTGCCAATACATAGTAGATAGTTGCGTTAGCGGTAGTAACGGCATCCTTTTTTTTTATGGATCAATTGCGACTACGCTAGGTGATCCATAAAAAAAAAGATATAGTGGATAACGCGACCTTTATTCTAAACACTTTTAGGATAAAGGTAACGCCCAAAAATTAATTTTTTTTGGCTAATTTTTTATCGTAGCTCATAAAAATATTAATCCAAATATTTCTAGAAAGTCTTACTATTACAGGATAAAACACAATTAAAGCGCCAACAATAGCTATAAAAGCAGTCTTTAAAGACGACCCAATAAAAAGGTAGCTAATAACAAAAGCAGCAACACCAAAAGCAATACCAACTGCATAGCTAACATACATTGCACCGTAAAAGAACGATGGTTCTATTTTATATTTTGTATTGCAATTGCTACAACGCTCGTGCATGCTAAATAGTTTTGAAACATTGTACGGATTAGGATCTTCATACATTGATTCTTCTTGACATTTTGGGCATGCGCCAGTTATAATAGAGTATATTTTAGAGCCTTTTTTAAACATAATAATTGTGTACTTTTGCAATTGGTTTTAAGAAACACAAATTTAAAGTTTCTTGGTAAAATTATAAGTAACAAAAGTCACAAATATATGCTCAATATTCATAATTTATCTATTTCTTTTCAAGGTGAATATCTTTTTGAAGACATAACCTTCAAACTTAATGGTGGCGATAGGGTAGGACTTATAGGTAAAAACGGAGCAGGAAAATCTACAATGCTTAAAATTTTATCCAAAGAAATGGAGCCTGACTCTGGTCAAATAGCAACAGATAAGGATATAAAAATTGGCTTTTTAAAACAAGATATTGACTTTGTTTTTGGTAGAACAGTATTAGAAGAATCTTATCAAGCTTTTGAAGAAATAAAAACTTTAGAAGCTAAGATGGAAACCATAAACACACAACTAGCTGAACGTACCGATTATGAAAGTGAAAGCTATCATGATTTAATGGTCGAGCTAAACGAAGTTCAACACCAATACGAAATTATTGGAGGTTACAACTATCAAGGAGATACCGAAAAAATATTACAAGGATTAGGATTTAAACGTGAAGATTTTAATAAGCTAACCGATACATTTTCTGGTGGTTGGCGTATGCGTATAGAGCTTGCAAAATTGTTACTCCAAAACAACGATATTTTGTTATTGGATGAGCCAACAAATCACTTAGATATCGAGTCTATTATTTGGTTAGAAGGGTTTTTAAACAACTATTCTGGTGCAGTAGTTATAGTGTCTCACGATAAAATGTTTTTAGATAACGTGACCAATCGTACTATCGAAATTTCTTTAGGTAGAATTTACGATTACCCAAAACCATACAGTAAATATTTAGTCTTGCGAGATGAGATTAAAACACAACAATTAGCAGCTCAAAAAAATCAGCAAAAGCAAATAGAGCAAACCGAAAAGCTAATTGAAAAATTCCGTGCTAAAGCTAGTAAAGCAACTATGGCGCAGTCTTTAATTAAAAAGCTAGACCGTATGGATATTATTGAGGTTGATGAAGATGATAATAGCGTCATGACCTTAAATTTCCCTGTATCGGTAACGCCAGGTAAAGTTGTTGTAGAGGCTAACAGCGTATCTAAAAGCTACGGAAAAAAGCAAGTTTTAAGTGAAGTAGACTTGTTAATCGAAAGAGATGCTAAAACCGCTTTTGTTGGACAAAACGGACAAGGTAAATCTACGTTAGCTAAAATAATTGTAGGTGATCTTGAACACGATGGAAACCTAAAACTAGGTCATAACGTACAAATAGGCTACTTTGCCCAAAATCAAGCAGAGTATCTTGACGGAAGTAAAACTGTTTTAGATACCATGATTGATGCCGCTAACGAATCTAACCGTAGTAAAGTACGTGATATTTTAGGGTCGTTTTTATTTAGAGGCGAAGAAGTAGATAAGTACGTACGAGTACTTTCTGGAGGCGAACGTAATCGTCTTGCTTTAGCAAAACTAATGCTTCAGCCTTTTAACGTATTAGTGATGGATGAGCCAACAAACCATTTAGATATTAAATCTAAAAACGTCCTAAAAGATGCGCTACAACGTTTTGAAGGTACATTAATATTGGTGTCTCATGATAGAGATTTTCTTCAAGGTTTGACCAATACAGTTTTCGAATTTAAAGATCAACACATCAAAGAATATTTAGGTGATATCGATTTTTATTTAGAACAACGTAATGTTGAAAATTTACGTGAAGTCGAAAAACGTACCGTAGAAAAAGAATCGCCAAAAGCAAGTAATAAGCAATCTTACGAAGACCAAAAGAAACTAAAATCTTTAAATAATAAACTGAGTAATACAGAAGCTAAAATCAATCAATTAGAAAAAGAAATTAAAGAAATTGATGTAGAGTTAGCAACAAATTATGATGAAGTTATTGCGCAGCCAAACTTCTTTGATAACTACCAAGCAAAAAAAGATCAATTATCAGAACTTATGGAAACTTGGGAAGCTATTACCATTGAATTAGAGTCGCTTAGTTAGTCTCTTTTTAAGAAATTTTTAAGAAAGTTACATCTATCTAAAAGCTAGTTTTGTAGTTTTAAGATTTATAACTTTCTAACCATGCGAAAATTATACTTAGCATACTTGGTTTAGCTTTAATTGCAGTAACTTTTTTTGGAGCAAAAACACTAGTAGATAATAAGAACAAGCCAAAACCAGTAGTGCCTAAAGTGGTAAAAACTGTATTAACAGATACCGTTAAAAATACTACTGTTCCTATTGTTATTCAAGCCAACGGAAACTTAACAGCAAAGCAAAGAGTCGAGTTATACTCAGAAGTACAAGGTATTTTTAAAACTGGGAATAAGTTATTTAAACCAGGACAAAAGTATAATCAAGGAGAAACTTTAATTCGTATTGATGCTTCAGAATATTATGCTAGCGTACAATCTGCAAAAAGTAATTTATATAATAGCATTGCTGCGATTATGCCAGATTTACGTTTAGATTTTCCAGATGTTTTCCCAAAGTGGCAATCGTATTTAAATGGTTTTGATTTAAACAAGACAACACCAAAACTTCCAGAAATTTCAAATGAAAAAGAAAATTATTTCATCACCGGAAGAGGTATTGTTAGTGCCTATTACAACGTTAAAAACTTAGAGCAACGGTTAGCAAAATATCGCATTACTGCACCGTTTTCAGGAATTTTAACCGAAGCTTTAGTAACCGAAGGTACCTTGGTACGTAATGGACAAAAATTAGGAGAGTTTATAAATCCTTCAGTTTACGAAATGGAAGTTGCAGTGAGTAAATCTTTTGCAAGTGTTTTAAAAGAAGGTGAAAATGTTAGTCTTTCTAACTTAGAAAAAACTGAAAACTACACAGGAACAGTATCTCGTGTAAATGGTAATATTGATGCGACCACGCAAACCATAACTGTATTTATAGAAGTAAAACATCCGGATTTAAAAGAAGGTATGTATCTAGAAGCAAATTTAGATGCAGAAAAAGTAGACAACGCTATAGAAATAGACAGAAACTTGCTTTTAGATAGTCAAGAAATTTATGTGGTTAAAGATAGTTTGTTAGACGTAATACCAGCAAAACCAATACATTTTTCTGATACAAAAGTAATTTTAAAAGACGTGCCAAATGGTACAATCATATTACGTAAACCAGTACCTGGCGCTTATGCAGGTATGCGTGTAAAATCATCGAGTAGTACTACAACAACTAAAGATTCAATTAAATAATGAAAAAGATAATTGAATATTTCATAAGGTATCACGTTGCAGTAAACATTTTTATTATTGCCTTTATTGTATTTGGTATACTTGGTATTTTATCATTAAAATCCTCATTTTTCCCGTTAACTGAATCCAAAATTATCAATGTAGCCATTACTTATCCAGGTGCATCACCACAAGAAATAGAAGAAGGTATTGTACTTCAAATTGAAGATAATTTAAAAGGCTTAAAAGGTGTAGACCGTGTGACTTCGGTATCTAGAGAAAATAGCGGATCAATTACTGTTGAAATTGAAAAAGGCGAAAGTCTTGACTTTATGCTTTTAGAAGTTAAAAATGCAGTAGATAGAGTACCGTCTTTCCCCACAGGAATGGAACCTTTGGTAGTTTCTAAACAAGAAGCGGTAAGAGAAACTATTTCTTTCGCTTTAAGCGGAAATAACGTGCCATTAGTTACTTTAAAACAATTAGCACGTCAAGTAGAAACCGATCTACGTGCATTAGAAGGTATATCGCAAATTGAAATCTCTGGTTTTCCTGAAGAAGAAATTGAAATAGCAGTAAACGAACTTGATTTATTAGCCTATAATTTAACTTTTAACGAAGTCGCTCAAGCGGTTAGTAACGCCAATATTTTAGTCACTGGTGGAAATGTAAAAACAGAAGCCGAAGAGTATTTAATTAGAGCTAATAACCGTGAGTATTATGGTAAAGAGCTGTCTAATATAGTCGTTAGAGCATCTGCAGATGGTAAAGTTATTAGGTTAAAAGATGTAGCAAAAATAAGAGACCGTTTTTCAGAAACACCAAATGCAACGTATTTTAATCAAGATTTAGCAGTTAATGTAACAATTACAAGTACTAATAATGAAGATTTAATTTCTTCAGCAGATAAAGTAAAAGCCTACATAGAAGATTATAATCAAAAGTATGATAACGTTAGATTAAATGTTATTAGAGATTTATCAATTACATTAAATCAGCGTACAGAATTACTAGTAGAAAATGCAGTTGTAGGTATGATTTTAGTGCTAGTATTTTTATCTATTTTCTTAAATACACGATTAGCACTTTGGGTAGCTTTTGGGTTACCAATTTCGTTTTTTGGGATGTTTGCTTTTGCAGGTCAATTTGATGTAACCATAAATGTATTGTCACTATTTGGGATGATTATCGTAATTGGTATTTTGGTTGATGATGGTATTGTAATTGCCGAAAACATCTATCAACATTACGAAAAAGGTAAAAAACCTATCCAAGCAGCAATAGATGGAACTTTAGAAGTGATTCCGCCAGTAGTTTCAGCAATAGCAACAACACTTTTAGCGTTTTCATTATTCTTCTTTTTAGAAAGTCGTATTGGCGAATTTTTTAGCGAAGTATCCGTTATTGTTATTCTCACGCTAGTAGTTTCTTTAGTAGAAGCATTAATAATCCTACCTGCTCATTTAGCACATTCTAAAGCATTAAGAATAAAAAAGGAAGAGCTTCACGCTAAACAATCTAAAGGTTTTTTTGCTGTAATGCGAGGTATTAATAAAGCAGGAGATAACTTTATGGCATACTTAAGGGATAAAGTATATACACCAGTTTTAAAGTTTGTATTAAGTTATAAGGTGTTGTCATTAGGTATTTTTGTGTCTTTATTAGTGATTACTTTTGGATCTATTGGTGGCGGGATTATAAAAACGTCTTTCTTCCCAAGAATAGCAAGTGACTCTGCAAATATCGAGTTGGTAATGCCAGCAGGAACTAACGTAAAGATTACAGATTCTATCATTTCCATGATAGAAGAAAAGTCATTTATTGTTAATCAAGAGCTTACAGA
Source organism: Mesoflavibacter sp. CH_XMU1422-2 (assembly GCF_037029245.1). Lineage (NCBI taxonomy): Bacteria > Pseudomonadati > Bacteroidota > Flavobacteriia > Flavobacteriales > Flavobacteriaceae > Mesoflavibacter > Mesoflavibacter sp. CH_XMU1422-2. Next base: position 95,773 of record NZ_JAYMEE010000001.1, read on the forward strand.
AAAATATTTAAAAGGTACAGGAAAGCAACTGTTTGAAAACACAATAGTTAATATTAGTAGTAGCTCTAGCGCAACTTTAAGAATTAATTTATTGCCAGGTGAAGAACGTCCTGACGAAATCCAATCCTTTTTAGTAACTAATAGGTTAGAAGAATTAGTTGGACCAGTAATAGGAACAGAACGACTAATTTATGGTTCTGGAGGAAATTTTGGTGGTAGTCCAGTTTCAGTATCATTATTGAGTAATAATATTGAAGAGCTCAAAGCATCAAAACAAGAGCTTAAAAAGTATTTAGAATCTAATCCTTTACTTAAAGATATAGGAGATAATGACCCTGCAGGAATTAAAGAAATCAGATTACAACTTAAAGATAACGCCTATTTACTTGGTTTAGATTTAAGAACAGTAATGTCTCAGGTAAGAGCTGGATTTTTTGGTGCGCAAGCACAACGTTTTCAACGAGGACAAGACGAGATTAGAGTTTGGGTACGTTATGATAAAAACAACAGAAGCTCTATAAACGACCTAGACGCTATGCGTATTGTAACACCAACCGGCGAGCGTGTTACTTTAAAAGACATTGCAGAATATGATATTGTTCGTGGTGACGTGGCAATTAACCATTTAGAAGGAAAGCGCGAAATACAAGTCTATGCAGATTTAAAAGATCCTAGTACAAGTCCAAATGATATTTTGGATGATATAAAAGATAATTTCATACCAAATTTACAATCAAAATATCCAACAATTAATGCCTCTTTTGAAGGTCAAAATAGAGAGTTTAGTAAACTAGGAAGATCTTTAAAAGCAGCAGGAATACCTATATTACTGTTAATTTACATTACTATAGCTTTCACTTTTAGAAGTTATTCTCAACCATTATTGTTATTGCTTTTAATACCTTTTAGCTTAACAGCAGTCGCTTGGGGACATTGGATCTCTGGTTTTCCTGTAAATATTTTATCGCTTTTAGGTATTATCGCTTTAATTGGGATTATGGTTAATGACGGTTTGGTCTTGATTGGTAAATTTAATAGTAATTTAAAAGAAGGAATGCCATTTGAAATCGCATTATCTGAAGCTGGTAAATCACGTTTTAGAGCCATATTCTTAACCTCTTTAACGACTATTGCTGGTTTAGCACCTTTACTTTTAGAAAAAAGTAGGCAAGCGCAATTTTTAAAGCCTATGGCAATTTCAATTTCTTATGGTATTGGTTATGCCACAATATTAACATTACTAGTACTGCCTCTATTTTTATCGTTTAGCAATACCATTAAACAAAAAGGAAAATGGTTAGCAACAGGTAATAATGTAACCAAAGAAGAAGTAGAACGTGCAATAATAGAACAACATGAAACAGATGAAGAAGAGTAATTTTGCATTTTTAATAAGCATTTCTATTATGTTTTGCATCAATAATTTGAATGCACAACAAATGTTGACTAAAGAGGAAGCAGTAAAATTAGCTTTAGACAATAATTACGATATAAAAATTGCAAATAACAATGTTCTAGTTGCCGAAAATAACACAAGTGTTTTAAACTCTGGATATTTACCGACAGTAACAGGTACTGCTGGAGCAACTTATAATTTAGACAATACAGAAGCCGAATTTTCTAACGGAAATTCAACCGTTTTAAACGGAGCAGAAAGTAGCAGGTATAATGCAGGTGTAAGTTTAAATTATACCATTTTTGATGGTTTAGGAAGACATTATAATTACAAACGGCTAAAAGAACAGTATCAATTAAGTGAATTGCAGGCAAGAGAAACGATTGAGAATACAATTGTTCAGTTGTTTTCTGTGTATTACAATGTGGCTCAACTATCAGAAAACTTAGAGACTTTAGATGAAACACTTTTGGTAACAAAAGACCGATTAGTAAGAGCAGAATATCAATTTGATTACGGACAAAATACCAAATTAGAAGTACTTAATGCAGAAGTAGATATAAATACCGATAGCATTAATATTATAAATATAAAGCAAGATTTAAAAATTGCAAAACGCGATTTAAAATTGGTTTTAGGGGAAACGTTTACTGAAGATTTTAATGTAGAAACTGAAGTCAATTTTGTACTTCAATTTAAAAAAGACAGTTTATTTGAAAAGGCAAAACAGCGCAATGTAGCTTTGCTTCAAACTGAAAAAAATATAGCAATTAGCCAGTTAGATATTAAATCTGGTAAATCTGCATATTTACCAACTTTAGGCTTAACCGGAAGTTATGGGTGGAACAAAAATAACAACAATGCAGCGTCGTTTGTCGCGGTTTCAACAAATACAGGATTGTCTGGTGGAGTTAATTTAAGTTGGAATTTATTTGATGGAGGAGCTACAATAACACGTGTAAAAAACGCTAAGATTAACTTAGAAACTCAGCAGTTACAAAAAGAAAATATTCTATTATCTATCCAAAGAGATTTTGATAATGCATGGGACGATTATATGAATAAATTGGAGATTTATAACATCCAAGAAAAAAACATTATTACGGCTCAAAATAACTTTGATCGTACACAAGAAAAATTTAAAATTGGTCAAGTTAACTCTATCGAATTCAGACAAGCACAACTTAATTTATTAAACGCAGAATTAAGTAGAAATCAAGCTAAATATGCTGCAAAATTAGCCGAGTTACAATTACTTCAAATTAGTGGTGAATTATTAAATGTTGAATTTTAGTAAACTGCTGTTTAACAGTGTTTTTTGCCGATAAACGTAGAATATTATGTTTAATTTTAAGGGAATATCCGATGAAATGCATCTTTTTTCGAAATGAATGTTAAAATTTAATGCACTTAATCGAAAGAATTTGTCATTCACCATCTTTTAAGTTAGTTTTAATATGAAATTAGAAACCAAATCTATAATTCACCATGAAACACTTAAAATTAACCATCGTTTTCTTTTTAACTGCAATGTTATCTTTTGCAGAAGTTTCAAATTCAGAAAAAGAAGCTTTAGTAGCACTTTATAACAGTACTAACGGAGCTAGTTGGAACACAACTTGGGATTTAGAAGCGCCAATAAATACTTGGCATGGTGTAACTGTTCAAGATTCTAAAGTAGTTGGATTAAATCTTTCTTTCAATAATTTAAAAGGGCAATTACCTACAGAAATAGGAAATTTAATTCACTTAAAATCAATTAATTTAGGTTTCAATAAAATTAACGGAACATTACCAAATACTATATCAAATTTAAAATCTTTAGAAAATTTAGAGTTATTCTTAAATCAATTAGAAGGAAATATTCCATCTTGGATAGGAGATTTAAAGAATTTAGAAGTTGTTGCTCTTTACAGTAACAAGTTTACAGGACAAATACCAGAAACAATTACAAATTTAACACAATTAGAAAGCTTAGAATTAGGTAGTAATTATTTACAAGGCACAATACCTTATAAAATCAATAACTTAAAACAATTAAAAATATTAAGCTTAATAGATAACCAATTAGAAGGAGATATACCTGAAACAATTGCAGAACTATCTAAATTAGAAGAATTAGTATTGTCAAACAACAATTTAACAGGAGTATTACCATTTCAGTTATCGCAATTAAATAATCTATCTTTAGTTATGGTTAGCGACAACAACTTAAATAATGATTACATCACAGTAGTTAATAATAATCCAAAAAAAGTATCTTTATTTTTAGAAGACCAAACGGTTGTTGATAAAGATTAGAATTAAAATAAAGTTTGTAAATTAAAGTCAACCAATTGGTTGACTTTTTTTATATTATAGAACTATGTTAGAACACTTTTTTACATGTCCTTACTGTTGGGAAACAATATCTATGCTACTAGATACTAGTGTTAGTAATCAAACTTATTTAGAAGATTGCGAAGTATGTTGTAATCCAATACAAATAACACCAGTGTTTGAAGAAGCAGAACTAATTAATTTTGAAGCTATTGGTATCGATCAGTAATTTTTTTTTAAAATATCCTTGTTATATGTAAAAAGGGTTGTATATTTGCAGTCCGAAATGTTTTGGTCGGCATTATGAACCGACAAGTTAAAAGCTAAGAAAAGCATTTCAACATACATATCGCGGGATAGAGCAGTAGGTAGCTCGTCGGGCTCATAACCCGAAGGTCACTGGTTCGAGTCCAGTTCCCGCTACTAAATAAGAGTTAACAGTAATGTTAGCTCTTTTTTTATGTAGTAAATCTATATTATTACTGTATTTAATTTTTATACAATTGCCTTTCACTATCAAGAAAAAGGAACACTATTAGGTACACCATTTTCCAAAAAAGGTACACCCTTTTATTTTAACCGAAACATTATGAATCCTAAAAATATAAGAGTGTTGTTTTTACTTAATAGAGCTAAAATCAACAAACAAAATAAATCCTCAATTAGATGTAGAATAACTTATTTGGGAAAGAGAAAGATATTTTCAACAGGTATATTTATAAATCCTAAATATTGGTATAATAAAGAGCAGAAAGCTAAACAACCAAACCCTGAAAATAATTATATAAATATTCAATTAAGCCTTATTAGTCAAAAAATTAATGAGGCTTTTTTGTTTTTACAAGTCAATGTAAATTCATTTGATGTTGAGGATATTTATTTAAAGTATAAGGGTGAGAGTATAAATAAAGAAAAAACTTTAATGGAAGTATTTAAAACCCACAATGAGAACATGTCTATACTCATTGGGAAGGAATATACCAAATCAACCTATTATAAGTTTAAAGAAGCTAAAAATCATCTGTCTAACTTTTTGAAATTTAAATATAAGCGTAATGATATTTTGTTATCTAAGATTACATTAAAGTTTCTGGATGATTTTGATTTCTATTTAAAGTCAGAATTAGGACATAAACAGATTACCATAAATAAGTCTATACAGAGATTACGTAAAATAATAAAGTTAGCTCTAGCTGAAGGGTATCTACAAAAAGACCCTTTTATTCTTTATAAGCCTAAAAGATATAAGGTTGAAGTAGTATATCTCAGTTCTGATGAATTAGAAAAGCTAGAGAAACATGATTTTTCCTATAATTTAAGATTGGAAAGGATTAGAGATTGTTTTGTGTTCTGCTGTTATACAGGCTTAGCATATGCTGAAATGAAAGCATTAAGTGAGGAACATATTATTGAAGGGTTTGATGGAAACAATTGGATTAAAATGTTTAGAAAAAAGACAGGAAGTCCAGTTAATATTCCTCTTTTACCTAAAGCAATTTCAATTCTTGAGAAGTACTATCATGAAGATAGATTACTACCTGTTGTCACCAATCAAAAATTTAATTCCTACTTAAAGGAAATAGGAGTGATTTTAGGCTTTAAAAAGAAATTGACACACCATATTGCCAGAAAAACATTTGCAACTACTGTATTGCTATATAATGATGTGCCAATGGAAATTGTGAGTGAGCTTTTAGGACATTCTAAAATGACAATTACCCAAAGACACTATGGTAAAGTGGTCCAGCAGAAAATTAGTGAAGAAATGTTTCGACTAAAGAAAAAAATCAAAAAAAAGTAATTTTTTACATTGCTAAAAATAGCATATGAACTCTACATTTTGTATATTTGAAACTCATTGCAGTAACAGTAGAACTGTATCTTTAAAGTAGACCAAGAAGCTAATTTCTTCAGCTTCAAATTAAGAGTTTTTCATATTTTTATTTAATTTAAATCATATAATTATGAATGATTTATCATTTGGCTATATAGAGCCAGAAACATGTATTGAAAGACGTTTTGGAGAAAGTTCTACTAATGAATATTTAGCAATTCCTAAAGAGGATATTTATAATCCAGATTTAGTATTTAGTGATAATTTTACAGATGAAAGAGATAAATATCTGGTTCTAAAAATAGCATTTCATGATGACAGTATAAAAAACTTGATTCCTGACCAGTTTTCAAAATGTTTATCTACACCCCAAAAATTAAATTCATCTAACATTTCATATTTAAGAACCTTGGTTCATGATTATGATACCATTTTTGGAACAAGGTATCCTAATTTTAGAAATTATAATCCAAGATTTTTTTCCTGTGAAGAAAGAGTATTGTTTGAAACCTTAATAATAAAATTCAAGCAAGAGGGATTTAAAACCTTTAGGTGGGAGAAATCTAAAATAGGCTATGAATTAGGAATAAAACGAGGTAAGAGGAATACAATAATCAATAGGTTTAAAAACTTAGGAATTATCAAATCTGCTATTTCTAAGTCTTGTAAAGCTGAAAAAGGAAGAAATGCAAATAGTTACTTCTTCAATTTGGACTGTTCAAGAATACTTGAATTAATACCAGAAATTTTTTCAGAATACAACAGAAAGGAAGTGGAACATGACTTATATAAGTATTTAGCACCTGCCTTTAAAAAGGACTAACTTATATTTGGAATGTAAAAATTAACCCAGGAAAATTCATTTTTTCTTGGGTTTTTTGGTTTGTAAAAAACAACAGACACTATAGAAGGTACAAGAATATATTATAATCTTTTTATTAAATTTTCTTTGGGTACTTTCTTTAAGAAGATTTCAAATTTCTTCCACTTCCTTCAAATCAAATCAACAAAATAATAATCAACATTTAAACATCATGCAATTAAGAAAATCAGAAAGAAAACAAGCCAAGATTAAAATGGCTTTGCAAGGACCTGCAGGTTCAGGCAAAAGCTATTCATCAATTTTATTAGCTCAAGGATTGACTAATAATAATCTACAAAATGTAGCAGTTATTGATACTGAGTCAGGAAGCAGTAATTTGTATTCAAATTTAGGAGAATACAATGTGTTAATTTTAGAGCCACCTTATACTCCTGAAAGATATATTGAAGCAATAGATGTATGTCTAAATGCAAATATGCAGACTATAGTGATAGACAGTCTATCTCATTCTTGGGAAGAGCTTTTAGATTACCATAGTAAACTTCCAGGAAATTCATTTACAAATTGGGCGAAAATCACCCCAAGACTTAATACTCTGGTGAATAAAATATTACAGTCAGATGCTCATTTTATTGCCACTATGAGAACCAAACAGGATTATGTGCTTAATCAAAAAAACGGAAAATATGTCCCAGAGAAAATAGGGTTGAAAAGCATAATGAGAGATGGAATAGATTTTGAATTTACCCTTGTGTTTGATATAGATAGCAAAAATTATGCATCATGCAGTAAGGATAGAACTAACCTTTTTTCAGGTAAACCAGAATTTAAAATTAACGCATCTACAGGTAAAAAAATCTTGGAATGGTGTAATTCACCAAACTCTCAGGAAGATGTCTTAAAACGTATTAATGAATGTTTATCTGTTAGTGAGCTTATGACGTTATACAAGGAAAATCCAGAATTTCAGAAAACACTTAATGCTGATTTTATTAAGAAAAAAGAACAATTAGAAAATTTAGTTAAACAACCAAAACACAGTCAAAATGGAACTTATAACAGTAACCCAAAACAATAATATTTCCTCTTTACCTGATAGTACAAAACAATCTTCTCAAGATTCCCACACACTATCAGAAAAGAGGAAATTTAAACAAAACCCATTTATAGAGGCTAACACAAAGGATGTTAGCCTTTCTTGTTTAAAAGAAGAGTGCATTATTCCAGTATTCGCAAAGGATAATGAAAGAACAATAGCACATCAAGAGTTTATAGAAATAACTCAAGACTGTGTTAGTAGCGTTTTTAATAACCAGCAGATTGATAAGCCAGAGATAAGGGTAAGTCACCAGATTAAGGGTAGAATCAGTGATGCTATACATAAGTCAGCCAATGAATTATTAGATACAGAAGTTACCCAATACTTTGAGAGGATGGCTTTTATGGTGAGAATACCCTCAATAACAGAAACTATAAACGGTAATCCTTTATCCTTAATGGTAGGTGGTGTTAGAGCTTACAACCATGAAAACCTTTACAGTAAAAAGACCTATGAAAAGTTTAAGTTCTTCATAGGATTTCAGAATATGGTGTGCTGCAATATGTGTATATCATCTGATGGCTTTGTATCAGAAATGAGAGTAGGTGGGTATGATGAGCTTCAAGCTAAAATAATGGAAACCATACAAGGTTATGAAGCAGAAAGTCATTTAAAAGCAATGAGAGAACTGACACAACAGAGTATTACTGAACATCAATTTGCACAGTTAATTGGCAAAGCAAGATTGTATAATTATCTGCCTAAAGAACAGAGAAAGGAATTACCACAAATGGACTTTGCAGATAGACAAATGAATACTATTGCAAAAGACTATTATGAGGATAAGAGTTTTTGTAAAGATGAAAACGGAAACATTAATTTATGGAATGTTTATAACCTTTTCACATCAGCAAATAAGAGTTCTTATATAGATGCTTTTCTGGATAGAACTGTCAATGCTTTTGATTTTACAAATGGATTGGCACAAACTCTCAATGGGGATTCCAAGTATTTTTGGTTTTTGAATTGAGTTGACAGATACCCAACCTCTAAAACTAGAGGTTGGGTTATTTTAAAATTTGATTCCAAATTTTTTAATTTTTTTTAACGATTCAAAACACTTTACTATAGCTATTTCTTTAACCGAATCATTTTTTAATAGCTTTGTACTAGTGTATTTTATGTTAGAGAGCTCTTTATATTCAAAAACCTTAGTTTGCTCTCCTAATGCAATAATCCTTTTCCAATCTGCAGCTTTTATGAGTTTTAGCCTATCATAAATGAACTTAACTTCAATAGTTTCTTCGTCTTTTAAACTAGAAAGTTTTTTTGAGTTCTCAATAATTTCAGGATTAAACTCTAGTAATTTCAATACTTTACCTCCATGGTATTTGTTTCTTGAATTTAAGTTTTTTCCATTTTTAATATTTTTAACTAAATCAGAAATTTCATAATAATCTAATTCGTCAATTGAATTAATATTTATATATCTTTTGAATCCATCCCAAAATTTAATGCCCAATTTTAAGATATTACTTACCCTATGTAAACTATTTTCATTGTCATTATCATCAACTTCTTTTTCTTTTGCTCTTAAGTTAGCTTCTTCTTGAGTAATTAGATACTCATCCAAAACATTCTTGTTAAGATTATACTTTTCTTCTTTTAGTGTTTTCCAAGACAATTCTTTTTTTGCATACTCAGATATAAGTGTATTTACTGCATTTTTTGTTAAATGGTTATAAACAAATACAAGTAATTCTCTTAGCATTTCAACAAAAGAGTCATTAAGTCTTTGTTCAGTGTAGATTTTCCATAAATCTGTTCTGTTATTAGTTAAGAAGTGATAATATGCTATAGTATAAGCTACAGTAAAAGACTTCAAGTTAGTGTCGCCTATAGCATCTACATTCTTTCTACCAAAGAGTTTGTCTACTGTTTTAAAAATAATGGCATTAGCAATAAATTTTTTGTAGAAATTCTCACCAGGCATTTTGTTTTTTTCTACTAATTCATTGATGCTTTTAGTATAGTCAATAAAATTTTTCTGGGAACCTCTAGAAACCATGTAGGGTTTTTGTGCCCATAGGTTCATGTACTTGGCAATGTCAGATTTTACAAATTTTTGTTTTGTTGGGTTTTGCTCTTTAAACTTCTTTTGCATACTAGGAGTAAGCTTATTAATAGCTTCTCTGTATTGCCCTTTTACTCTTTCAAAATACCATAGAACAGATTGATTCTTATTCTCTGGATTTATAACATATTTCTTTCTGGATAAGCTTTCTATTTTAACAAAATATGGGTTGTTAGATGATAAGTCTAATTCTGTTACTTTGTTTTGACTATTGGCATATCTCGCTATGTTGGGAACTTCTATATTTTTCTTATCAATATCCTTTATAACAGTTAATTTCATTTGAACTGAAATACTGTTTAAATCTGCATCTTTATACTTTTTTTGAGTATGATAAAGTGAGGCAGTAGTTTGACCTCCATTAACAATTTGAAAATCATTTAATTTTGTTACAAAAAGCTGATTATTTATGACTTTAGTTTCAACTTCATTAGCTGTGGCAGTAATCCCATTATTATATGGTAGAAACATTTGAGGCTTTTCTCTAATAGTATCTCTAATACCTTTATTGTATTTGCCAGCTTGTCCAAGAAATGCTCTTACATTGCTCTCTAATAATTCATTAGAAAACTCTTTGTACAAATTAGCTAAAACATAGCCTGGTATAATGGCTAAATAACAATCATATAGCTCATCTATACTTGGAACTTTAAGACATTGTATTCCTTGTTGATTGTCATTTAAAAAATCAGAAAAATTAATTTCTATTGGTTCTCTTGTGCTATTAGTTTCATTAATTCTAAAAAACCTATTTATATCCCAAACATGAAGGTTTATACTTAAACTTTCATCTATACCCTTTAGTTTGATTTTGTTCTCAGGTTGTTTAGAATTACCATTCATTAATAGATAAATATTAACTCTATCAAAAAGCTGATTTTGTTTTCCTATAATTTTCAAAAGCTCTATAAGTTCATCATTAGATGAATCTATATAGTCTATATGCCTTTTTATAGCTCCATTTAAAAACCTCTTTATTTGGTTTAGGGTTTTAGTAAACTCTGTAGAAAGAATATTATATTCATAATCATCAGCATTAAAATAGGTTATAAATAGCTCTAAAGTTTCAAAATAACTCTTATTGCTGTCATCTTTATACGAGTCCTTTAAACAATAGCCATTAATTTTCCAATCTATCCCTCCTTTAGAATTAGGATGAATGAATGACAAAACTCTTGCACCATCAGTTTTTCCTATAGATTCAAGCACTTCAATACAGTATTCGGTAAATTTATCTTCAAAACTAGAGCCTTCACCATCTGAATACACTAGTGCTGCAACTTCAGACTTTACTTCATCTATGTAATTTCTTAAAGCTCTATTCATTTTTTAGTTCATTAATTATTATGTCAAAATCAACTCTATAGTCTTCAATAGCTGAATTTTCAATATAATAGGAGGTATTGTAAATTCCTTGAGGTAAGTTCTCATTAGTCAGTTTTGGAAAAGAATCATTGACTTGATATAAAGACCTTGTTTTTACTCCATATTGAATATCATAGTTATCTCTATCTTCTTCAAAATAATTAGCAGATTGCAATTTTTCATTGAAGTATTTTAGAGTAGCAGAGTTATTAGAAATTTTATCTCGAATATTATCTACAACAGAATTAAGTGAAATACCATTTTCCTTTAATGTTTCAGATGCATAATTATTTAGAAAGAGATTTTTAACATTTGAAGTGTCTAATTGTCTTTCACTAGTGATCTTAATTCTAGGTAATTTGGATGTAGTGAACTTAACTTCAAAGCAAGTAGCTCCAAGCGTAAAATCTTTATCTTCATAATCAGGACCTGTCCAGCAGTTTAAAAGATAATCTGGGTTTATATTACTATCAATTAACTCGTTTAGAAATAAAAGTTCACCTAAGAGCCCTTTTTGTTGTTCTATTGTTAATCCTTGAGTATTTAGTTTGTCAAATAACTTTTTCCACTTTTGGATAATATTTGATGTAATTGTGATAGCTTCATTTTCTGTTGGAACATTTGTTATTTCCTCAATTATATTTTCTACAAATAGACTAAAAATATCTTTAAGTTCATTGTCTATTAAATATATATTTAATTCTTTACTGTTATCAAGTTCAAATACATCAATTCTTACCCCCTTGAAACTTGAGTTCTTAAATTCGGGAATAACCGTGTTTAAGGAGACTTCCATTAAAAATAAATGATTCCCTGTTATATGATTTGTAGCTGCAAAGCAATTAAACTGAGGTAGTATATCAATCCTAGTTTTTATTATTAATTCATCTTTTGAAGGCTTTTGTAACTCCCAAATTGATTTTAAATCTAACATAATTATTCGCTTTTAGAATTTTCCTCTTCAGGCATAACTTCTTCATCAAAATCATCAAAAATTGTTGCAGTATAAGATGTTTTTGTTTCGTTCTTTATCTCAGGAAAATATATACTGTATCCAATTACAGGGATATTGTTATTCAAATTACTTGTCCCTCTCTCATCTAAAGCATAAATGAGCAATAATCCTTTATTTTCTATTTTTCTTTGTTTTCGAATCTTTATGTTAGACTTAAACTCTTGAACGTCTAAATCAGCTTGTCTATCCTTAATGTCATCAATTTGATTTTTCGTAATTCTATATTTTAAATTTGGCTCAGTCTGATTTCTTACACTACAAGTCATTTGAATATTATGTCCATTTGAATTGATGTTATAGTACATTGGCTCTTGATTTTCATCTTTAGGATATTTTACATTTACTTTTTTATCTGTATTTGACACTATACATATAGTCCATTCTTTAATATTGTTTTTCAAGTTTTGAGATAATATATAGTCTGAAATTACTGAGTTTTTGATTGTTGGAATATCTATTCTAAAGTCATTGATAAAGTCTGTTAGATATTGAACATCAACCTTCTTGAACATTAAATATTTAAGATCTCCTCTTGTTGTCAATTTTTCAATAGGGTGTTCTAGTTTCGATATTAAAGATTTAAATATATTAAAGTTATTATTGATTGACTCAAAATCTTTATTTAATGTGTAAGTTTGGAGGTTAGTTCCAGAAAATGAAATTTTTATGTTAGTAGACCAATATAATTTTGAAGCACTAGTTACAGCCAAAAGACCATGATGGTTTCTAACTTTCAATTTAAAATCTTTAGGTTTTAGGTTTTGAGAACTCATAATATCAAAATCGTTTCTCATTTCTTCAGTAGCCATAGTAATATGGTTAAACCAATCAAAAATTCTATTATTAGTAAAAAGCCTACACAAGTCTACATAACCGGGTCTGTATCCAAACCATCTTCCCATTTGCATAAGAGAGTCATACATCTTAGTAGTTCTTAGATAGTAACTTACAGATAGACCTTCAAGAGTAATACCTCTTGATAATTTACCACCACCAATGGCAATTACAGATAAACCGTTTTCATGTCTGTCATAATCTATATTAGAAATATTATGGTAATCTAATTTTGATAAGGAAGCAGTCCCATGGACAGCTCTTACATCAAACTTTTTAATTGCTGTTCTAATTTCTTTCCTTACCTCCTCCCAAGTATGAGTTTTAATTCGATTGTCTTTATATCTTAGATTTTCTAAAACACTTTCAGTAGTTGGCTTAAAATCAGACTCAAAGATATTTCTCATCTCCTCAATAAACTCAGTATCATTAGCCTCAATATTATTGGTGAACTCCTTTATCAATTCATTTACAAGCATAGCAACTCTATCTATCCATTTAACATATAAAGCAACATGAATAAGCATGGAGTTATGCTTTTTTTCGTGTCCTCTAAGCCTTCTGATTGCACAAGTAAGAATAAAGGATTTGATTGCATACTTTAGACTATTTGGAAGATATTCAGGTAAATTATCTTTGTTATGCTTATTAATTTTTTCAAAAAGAGGAGGATTATATTCTTCGCTATAAATTGGTCTGAAAATGTCTAATGGCTCTGTGCTTTCTTCAGAATTAGGGTCTTCTAGTCCAAACAAAGTAGAAGCTCCTATATAATTTTTAGCTGCTTTTATATTTACAATAAAATGCTTTGGAAATAAATCATCTCCAATAAAATATTCTTTGCCTTTAACATAAGTAGTTAAGTCTTCATTGTATTCTTGAGAGATGAATAAGTTGGCATAAGGAGTAGCTGTGTAGCCTATAAAAGTATTTTGGTCAAATAAGTTAAGTAATACTCTTATTAGTTTATTTATTGTCTTAACTTCATTTATATCTTTAGTAGTATTAACTGACGCATAATCTGACTCATCATCAATTATTAATGCAGGTATATTCATCAATTTTTTACGACCTTCAACTGTCTTAATATCTTCATTGTGTGACAACCAATCAATTAAGTTTTCGAGGATAGTCTTATTTTTCTTAATGACAAATACAACAGGATTTTTACCTATGGGAATGTTAGAATTATGCAATTGTTTGGTGCTAAAATCACCTTCATCCCCTTTATGATAATACGAAGATGTTAAAGGATATATATCTGTCTTTACCTTATATTTCCCAACACCTTTAATTCTGTTTTCTCCTTTATTTCTTAGGTATAAGGAGCTGTTTCTCCCTATATAACCAGAGTCAATCCTATCTTGAGTTTGTCTTCTAAGAGAGCTTATTGTTCCTGCAATAACAATGATTAATTTGTAACCTGCATCAGTTGCTTTATTAATTAAACCAACATAATTTGAGGTTTTACCAGACTGAACATGTCCAACAACCATTCCTCTTCTATCCCAAGAACCTTTCTGTTTAGGGTTAACGCATTTATCTAGAATTTTATCGGTAAAGTCATCTAATGATGGTATTGGAAAAGACTTGTCTTTTTCTTTTAAATATAATTTATACCTATTCCATAGTTCAAAATCGATATTTGCTTTTTCATTATTAAGCCAAGGTTCAATGTCATCTGTCATTGATGTAATTGAGCCTTGACCAATACTTAAATCAGACATTAAAACCTCGAATAAATCTTCTTTATTAATTTGCTGACCAGGTATTATATCTATTGCAGACACTTTTTCTATAATTGAAAGGATTTTTTCCTCTGTTATTTCGCCATTTTTTTTCTCATGGTCTAATAAAGAATGAGCTATCATTCTAGCAGTTTCGTTTATGTTACTCATATTAAATAGTCGTTTATTAGTGGAAAAAGGTTGAATGGTACTGAGTTCATTATCTGTTGTTTTGCTAATGACTTAGGCACACCATTTTCTATGTTTATTTTGAACAAATCAATAGCCAATTGGATTAAAGCATCATCTGGAGTTTCAGATATTTTTTCCAGCTCATGATGAGATGGGTCTTCATTTTGATTGTATAGAATGAGTTCGATAGGAATATTACTTTCTATTAATTTAAGTGTTTTAGAAAAAATCTTATTTGAATCTTCAATTTCTAAAGCTTGAGCAATAATTGGATGTTTTCTATTTATCTGGTACTTTTTAATTCCATCTCTATTGGTAGTGTCCTTCCATAGCTTTTCTAAACTACTTTCATTAATTGTTTGAGAAATAGATTTCTGCCCTCTCCAATTATAAATCTTAGCTGACTTTTTAATCGCAATTTTTGCTATTCTAGATAGCTCTCTACGTATTTTAATAGGTGGTGTTGCTGTAGATTTTTTTATATCTAAATTCCAGTCAAAATCTCCTGTGTTAGGGAAATTTACAGCAATTCTAGCTAATTTGGAATAATCTCTTTTCTTTTCAAGTCCTAACCAATCTCCAGAAACTAAAAGTCTGTCTCCTCTATAGATGTAAAAACCTTGTTGATTAAACCAGCCTAAAGGTCCTCCAGATTTTTCATATTCATCATGTGAAATTCGCGACATGTGAGGTAGGATGTAATAAGTTACTTCAACATTATTACTTAATCTTTCTGGTTGTCCCATTTCTGGCTTGGTAGTAAGATTATAAAGAAACGGATTCCAAGCTTCAATAGAATAAGAGTTAGAGCTTAAGACTAGTCTAGAGTTTTCAATAAACCTATGAAAAACAAGTCCAAGATGTTCTTTGACAATAGACATTTCTTGATAGAAAGCATTTTTTACACTTTCATTATTTTTCTGTGCATTTCCAACAATTCTGTCTAGGTTCTCCCATAATACTAATGTTCCAGAGTCAAATTTATCTAGAAGTTCTGTAAAGGCTGAATCCGAAATGTAATCTAAAAGTACCCATTCTTCAATCTGATTGATGTAGTCAATATCCCAACATCTCTTTATTGTTTTATAACCTTTCTTCTTTGTTATTACAGTGAGTCTTTTGCATTGAGAGAATGAAGCTGTTTTTAGTCCCATACCAAATCTACCTAAATCATTTTCGTTTCTAATTTCTTCAGGATCTTTACTTCCAGGAGTCATTGCTTCAATAAGTTCTTCCAAGTTCATCCCATTTCCATTATCAATAATTGATATATAGGACTTTTCTCCTTCCCATTTATAGTTTATTTCTACTAAGCTGGCGTTGGCAGAAATACTGTTGTCTACAATATCAGCTATAGCTGTAGATAAATTATAGCCAAAACTTCGATAAGAGTTTATTGTTGATTTTGGATTAGGTCTTGCATTCTCAGCTCTATATTTATCCATGTTAGAACATTTCCTTGATTTTGTTAGCAATACCTTCAGCCATTAAAGGAGGCACTGCATTACCAATTTGCTTAAAAGCAGCAGTCCTACTACCTTCAAAAAAGAAGTCATCTGGAAATGATTGAAGTCTAGCTGCTTCTCTTAGTGATATAGACCTATTTTGCTTTATATCAGGATGAATGTAATAATGTCCATCCATGGCAATATGTGCAACTACAGTATTTGATATACCATTTGGGTTCACAACTTGAAACCTATTTGTGAATGAAGTAGTATTCTTATGTTTAATTAGTCTTTTAGGTAAATCAGCATAGTTTAATCTTTTACCTTTTTTGATAAGTAAGTTGACTGCTATTCTATAAATCTCTAAGTCTGTTTCATTGTGGGGTCTAGCAATATGCTGAGTAGTAAAATCAATTCCATTTCTGATACCTGTTTCTTGTAAGTAATCAGTTATTGGTTTTGCATATTTAACAACACCTAATGAACCTTCTCCTTGTTTTAGTTTAGGTAAATCGGAAAACAAACTTTCACCAAGATTATATTTAATTTGTTTTTCTTCAAAATCAGGATACTTTAATTTACAACCTTTTTTCCAGCCTATCATTATAACTCTTTTTCTGTCTTGTAAGACATTAAAGTTTTTTGAGTTAAGATGTTTTGTTGAAGGGATTTCTATTTTATAACCAGCTCTATCAATTGCACTGAAAATCTTTTTTAGAAAAGTACCATTACTAGCAGATAGGATACCTGGAACATTTTCAAACACAAACATTTTAGGCTGATACTTTTTTAAAAAGCCAACATAATGCTTGTAAAGATGATTTCTAGGGTCATCTACCATTCCCTTAGGGTCTCTAGCTCTTCCTACAATGGAATAAGCTTGACAAGGTGGTCCTCCAATAATTAAATCAACATTCTTGTCTCCTAGAGAAGAATCTATTTGTTGGAATATTGGTTTTAGAGTTTTTCTCGAAATTTCGGTATTGATAACTGAGTCAATCAAATTTTGAGGTACTGAATTCCAAAACTCTTCTCTAGTTATTTCCTTTTTTAAATATTTATGGTATATATCTATGTTATTATTATTATTCAGGTAGTGGTAGGCAGTTCTTGTTTTTAGAGTATCACAAGCATCTTTATTCATTTCTACATGTGCTATTGGATTGAATCCAGCTTTGATAAAGCCTTCTGATAAACCACCTGCTCCTGAAAATAAATCAATAAAATTAATCATTCTGTATGTGCTATATTTTGAAACAAGATTAAAAATTTAACTATTCAAACCAATTTTTAATGCGATTTTTTTTTATTTTTTTTAAATAAATATAATTCAAACACGCATCACCTTCTAAATACCCTCACCTATACTTGAGCAAAGGGGAATCCCCACCCCTTTGTATATAAAACAAAATTTTTTAGTCGTCAAGAAAAAATGAACAAGGTGATAGCTGTTCCTTTTCTGATAGTTTAAGATGTTGTTTTACTAAAAGAAATGTTCAACTCAAAAATTTTAAAATCATGGTACGAATTGTTAACTATCAACAAAGAGAATCTGATGAAGGCAATGTATTCTTTGCTTTAATCATTCAAGGTGGTGTAGAATTAGTGCAAAGTAGAGAAACTAATAACTTCTACGCTACTGCAAGAAAAGCATCCATTTCAT
This sequence comes from Mesoflavibacter sp. CH_XMU1422-2, assembly GCF_037029245.1. Taxonomy (NCBI): domain Bacteria; kingdom Pseudomonadati; phylum Bacteroidota; class Flavobacteriia; order Flavobacteriales; family Flavobacteriaceae; genus Mesoflavibacter; species Mesoflavibacter sp. CH_XMU1422-2. The sequence goes on from NZ_JAYMEE010000001.1 coordinate 113,562, forward strand.
CAACATTTGATGAAGAAACCTGTAAGGCACTATTAGGAAGTGAAATTCCTGGTGAAATAGCCAAAATTGAATGTGACCCTTATGATTACACAATCAAGGAAACAGGTGAGATTATTCAATTATCTCATAGGTATCAATATGTTCCTGAAACACCATCAGGAAGAAATGATATGAGTGAGTCCACAATAGACGATTTTGTTCCTAGTGAAACTGCAAGTGAGGAACATCATCCATTACTATCTAGTTAAAATCACATGCCCAAGACTAATGGTTTTGGGCATTTATTTTTTTTGAATTATGTATACAATACAGGAAATAAAAGTCTCTTACACTTCAGGTAATAGAGATAAAGTAAAGATTACTAACAGTAAGGATAGTTATGAACTGTTTTTGTCTTGTTGGTCTCAGAAAACCATTGAGTTACAAGAGGAATTTAAGGTATTACTATTAAATAGAAACCACCAAGTCTTAGGAATCTATCCTTTATCCAAAGGCGGCGTATCTGGGACAATAGTGGATGCTAAATTAGTTTTTAGTGTTGCTTTAAAGTGTAACGCTTCAAGTATAATAATAGCGCATAATCATCCATCAGGGAATTTAAAACCTAGTGAAGCTGATATACGGTTGACACAAAAACTTAAAGAAGCAGGAAGCTATTTGGATGTCAAAGTCCTTGACCATATTATACTATCAAGGGAAGGATATTATAGTTTTGTAGATGAATCACAAATATGAATGAAGTTACAAACCACTCTTTAAGGCTATAAATATGACAATTTAGAATTGTTCAGATATATATTAATAGCCATTTTTTAATTTCATCAGGGAGAATTTAGATTGATGAATTTGAACAGTATTAAGTTTGCTCTTATAACAATTTAAATTTTTAAAAAATGGAATATTTAGTTTTAAGAGAAATTCATTTAGGTTACTTAATTGAAGCAGTTAATAAGCACATAGAAAAAGGCTGGAAACCACTGGGAGGAGTTAATGCATGTAGAGATAAATGGGGAGCAGGAAATAATGAAATAGCTTATTTACAAGCATTAATTAAATAGTTTTTATATTTTTATAATCTAAGTTTACTCATGTGATAAACAAGATTAGGAAAAAAATAAATTCTTTACCTAAAAAAAGAACAAGTGTGTTATTAAATAGCACACTTGTTTATTTATTAGGGGATGGTAATAAAGAAAACGCTATTAATAAGCTACAGGCTCTAAAGGATGAAACTAATTCAGAAGAAGAGTTTATTGAGGCTTTTAAAAAAGAGGTTAATTATGACTTTTTTAATGCTTTGTTTTCAGAACTAAACTTTAATAATATTTCTGGTCTTATTAGAAGTTTTAGAAGCATAAAAGAAAAAGTTCCTGAACTTAAAAAATTAATAACCAATCAAGAAGGAGTTGATGCAATTTTAAATGATAAAGAAGGTCTAAAATCTATTATTGTTAAAACAATCTTTATAAAGAAAAATGAAGAAATTACAGATGATGAGTTGATGATGTCTTTATTTAAACAGTTTTCAATTTCTAAAGAGGATATTGCTCATGAATTTGGTACTACAAAGAAAACACTCAATAAATGGTTGAATGAAACAGGGCTTTTTGATAAAGAATTTACAAAAGCTATTTCAAGAAATCAAGGTGTCTATTTCAATGAGTATTTAAAAATTTTTGAAACTTTGTTTTTAGCTAAAGAAGAAGGTAAGTTAGATATTGAAAATAATATAGATACTTATGTAAATAGGTTAAACCAACCTTTATCTTATTTTAAAGAAGATATTGCTGTTTTATGTGATTCTGATAAGAAAACTTTAAAAGATGTAACATCTATTAAAAAGGTGGCTTATTATAGTTTTATAGATAAGTTCCCTTATAGCCTATCTAGAGAGTTAATTGAAAAAATGGACTCTCAAATAGAATACTAGTTAAATTCTAATAATTCTGAAAGACTAACCTCAAGTTTATCAGCAATTTTACTTAATGTATAAATTGTTGGGTTAGTATTACCAGCTTCAATACGACTAAAGTTAGACTTTTCTATGTTACATGCTGCTGCAATATCTTGTTGCTGAATCTTCTTTTCTTCTCTCAACTCTTTAATCCGTTTACCAACAGCTAATTGTAACTTTCTTTTGTCTGTCATTTCTTTTAATAGGTTGACAAACAAAGTTGTTGTTTATGATAACTTAATGGTTATCATATATGATAAATAACTATTTTTGAATTTAAAACGTTTAATTAATTATGAATTTAAAGCGAATTACAGCATATGATGCTGTTGAAAAAGCTGAGTTTAAACTTGATAATAAGTTTAATGAGCAAATTGCTATTGACTTAGAAGAGGCAGTTAATAAGCCTTTTGAAATAATCAATTATGAACAAGACAAAGTGAAAACCAATAAAAAGAAGTTCCACTTTGAAAACAGAGATTTCAATTATCAGTTTAAAAAAATACTTAATAATCTTAAAGGCTTTTTACCCTATTTAATAGGAATCATAATTTTGTTTTGGCTGATAGATTTTCTTCAAAAGAATAACTACATAAGTAACGAGTTAGGTTTATTAATAACTGTTCCAATTATACTAGTCTTTGTTTATAAGTTGTTTGGTAGCTTAGTGTTTATTATTTCTTATCCAAAAGCTCTAATAATTAGTAATGGTTATATCTATGAGCTAAGTGGACTTAAAAGAAAAAGTCATACTTTCTTTTTTGATGAAATAGTCTTGAGTAATACAAAGCAGAAAAACTACATCTACTTTAAAAAGAAAGATAGTTTTAATGAGAAGTCATTAGTATTTTATTCAGATATTGAGGATAAGACTTTAGAGAACTTTTTTAGAGAATATGTTAAGGTTGCACATAATATTACTTTCCATGAGCGACTTAAATAAAGATACTCTAAAGATAGGTTTATTCTTAGTAGTTCTATATGTAGCTTACAATTTAACTTCAATAGATAACCTTATTGTAAAAATCATAGCTTATACTGTGATAGTTATAGGTGTTTGCATTGCTATTTTTGTAATTACAGGTGATTCAAATTCTGATAAATAAAAATTTAATACTGTTGAAACTAAATTGAAATCTATTAAAGAATTAATATCTCTTTCTACTGATAGTATTATTTCATTAGATAAAATTGAATTTTGGTTACTCAAATACCAAGACAAGTACAATTATTTGAAATCACTTAGAGAAGGTGAATTGCCACCTTTATCCAATTATGCAAGAGCAGAAGATAAGTTTGTAGATTTATTTGAACAGTTAGAAGAGGTATCAAGATACCATAAGTTTGAATCTTATTGTAAAGAACAATTAGAGATTTACACTTCAATTAATAATGATACTGTAAAAGTAGGGAAGTGGCTAGGTACTAATGAAGAGTTTTACTATGGACAGTTAGTGCATCTTTCAATTGGATATTTGGACTATCAAGAGAAAGGTAATCATTTAAAGGTGTTTTCTCACTTAAATAAAAAGTTAGAACTCTTTGTAGATAAAAAGGATTTTAGAAATACAATTAAGTTTCTGAATTTATACGAATCACTTCAATTTAAATAGGGCAATGTTTTTAAAAAATGAAAACCAATATTTTCCCTTTTAGAATAGGAGAACAGTATGAACTTTATGAGTTTGATTTAAAATATGTGAAGACAGTATTTCAGGGTAATAATGAATACTTAGTTTATGAATTTATAGAACAAAGAGAAATGAGTTTATTTAATGTTAGAGTTAAGAAAGTTCACTTGTATTATAATGCAGATATATTATCTAAAGTTATTTATTTTTTAGATTTATAATTTTATAGCGTCTTCATCATTATCAGTGTCTTCACTTAGGTCAATATCATCATAACTAGATTTTGAAATTTCCATTTCAGATTCATATTCCTTAATCCAATTACTTAAAGTAGTCTTTCCAACATTATAACCTTGTTCCTTTAAAAGTTCAGACATCTTTCTTAAAGATATTCCTTTCTTTTTATATTCAATAATAATAGGAATAATGAGGTCTTTTTCAGGAATACCTTGGTTTTGTAAAGCAGAGACATTAATGGATTGTCCTTCATCTAAAAAAAGAAGACTTTCTTCATTAAACTCTATCACTTTAGCTGTACTTTTCTCTTTAGAGCTAATGTAATTGCCTTTTAAAATATGTAAAAAGCGTTTTTGTTCTTCTCTGTGATGTTTTCTTAATTCTATAACAGACCTCATTTTAGCTTCAAATCCTTGAGAACCTAAAACATTATTTTTGTCAGCTCTTTTCTTTTCAGAACCTTTACCAGTATGATGTAGGAATAGAATTAAACAATTATATTTTAGGGCAATTGCAGAATAGATTTTAAGAAATTCTCTAACTTTTGTACTAGCATTTATTTCACCACTAAATACATCAGTAAATGTGTCAATAACTATTAAATCAACTGGTGTTTTTTCTAATATTGATTCTAATTTCTTATGAAGTTCTTCAGGATTAAATAAGAAGAGTAAATTGTTAAGTTTCTCTTCATCTATATCAGATTGAATATTTGCTACTTGTTTTTTAAATCCGATACTAATTGAGTTTGGGTCATCTTCAGTACTAACATATATTACATTGTTAGTTCTACAATTCAATTTATATCCTAAGAATTTGTCAAATCCTAAAGCTATGCAGATTGATAATTGTCTTAAAAAGGTACTTTTACCAACATCAGAAGAACCAACTAATGATACTATTCCTGATAGTGGAAAAAGTGGTTCTACCAAAGTAGGAATACTACTGTAATTATTTTTGTATAATTTTAAACCAGAATAAGGGGAGTCCTTAAAATTTGTGTTATCCATACATTATATATTATAAATAGGACATGACTGTACAATGTCCATTATGTTATATAGTGGACAGGACAGTTCAAAAGTAGAATAATTCGAATAAAAAGGCATACTATTAGGTAACCTTTTTTGAATAGCTTTTGTAAGAAGTTAATAATCAATATAGAGAAGGAACAGGTTCGAGTCCAGTTCCCGCTACTAAGTCTTTAGACTAATAAAATCAACGGTTTGTGTCCTCACAAACCGTTTTTTTATGCTTAATTTTCAGCAGTTAATTGAAAGTGAATACAGAAGTGCATACGAAAGTGCATACGATTTGACTATGAAACAACAATATTCTGAACCAAAAATTTACTTAGGAAACAACGACCTATCAAAACGATGGTACGTGTATTTTTCCTACAGAAATCCTGAAACAGGAAAGCTAACTAGACAAACGCCAATATATGGCGATGCAAACACCTATAAAACGAAAGAAGAACGTTTAGCAGTTCTAACTATTTATAGGCGTGTTTTATTAAAACTTTTAAAGCAAGGTTACAGTCCATATGAAGATAATACAGAACTGCATACAAGACTGAATACACCAACCAAAAACGAACCAAAACCGCAACCAGAAAAACCAAATAGGTTAACTACAGTAAATAATAATAGTGATGTTGGTTCAAGTACAGTAAATACTGGTGTTTTGGAAGAGGTGAAGCCTATTGAAAAGGGTAATGCACAACCAAATTTAACCAAAGTTAACCAAGACGTAACCAAAACTGTTTCGGGTACAGCAACCGAAGGAAACCAGATAAAAGAGGCGTCTAATTCAACATCAAAAAAAGAAGTTGAAGATAATAAAGGGAAAACTTTAATTGATGATGCATTTAACCTAGATGATAGGATAAAACAAAAGTCGTTAAGAGTTACTAGTTATAGAACATATTCAAGTCACATAAAACGATTTAAAGACTGGTTACGTAAAGAACAAAAACATTTAAAGTACATTGAACAGGTAGATAAATCTGTTGTGATTAAATATTTAAACAAGGTGCTTTTAAACTCTTCATCTAGAAATAGAAATAATTATAAAGCAAGTATTAGTAGTTTTTATTCAACGTTAGTAGATAATGATATTTTAAAGACTAATGAGATAGTTTCGATAAAAAAGCTTAAAACTAATTCGGTAAGAAACAAAACTTACACAGAAGAGCAGATAAAAGAAATTTTTGGTTATTTAGAAAAAGCTGATCCAATATTACTTTTATTTATAAAATTTGTGGCGTATAACTTTTTAAGACCAATAGAAGTGTGCCGATTAAAAATTGGAGATATTAACTTAAAGAACAGAACAATTTCTTTTAAAGCAAAAAATAAGCCATTAAAAACTAAAATTATTCCATCGATACTTATTAATGATTTACCAGATTTGAGTCAATTTAAGGAGGATGAGTTTCTTTTTAATTATAAAAAATTAGGCGGTTATTGGAATGCATCAGAGGATACTAAAAGAGGTAAATATAGCCTTCGTTTTAAAACAGTGGTAAAAGATAAGTTTAATTTAGGGAAAGAATATGGTTTGTATAGTTTTAGACACACATTTATAACTAAATTATATAGAGCATTAAAAGAAAATTCATCACCGCATGAAGCAAAAAGTCAGCTAATGCAAATTACAGGTCATACCTCTATGACTGCGTTGGAATTTTATCTTCGTGAAATGGATGTAGAATTACCAGAAGACTATTCAAATTATTTTTAAAAATCAATGGATCAAAATTTAAGTGAAATATATAATAAATTAAACTTAGGTTTAATATGTTGTTCAATAGGATATGTGCCTCAACGTTTTGTCAATTTTATAAATAAAGAAGGTGATACGTTTTTTCAGAATTTGGTTAATAAAATCGTTATTATTGACAAAAAGGGTTATGACAAAGAACCTACAGTAACCGAGCTTTTTATGCTTATGGGTAAATCATCTTTGTTAAGTCAAAATATATTTGATTTAAATAATTTAAAACGACAGCATAACAAAGATAATTTTAAGTACATATTAGAAAAATATACAGATTCTCTTAATGCAGTAATTTATATAGCTGAGTATTATTTTAATAATATTGATATAGATATACCAGAAGCTAATACTTCGATTAAAACTTCTTTCCAAAATCAATATCATTATTTAATTAAACATAAAGAAGAATTTGATTCTAAATTTAGTCCTTACAATTTTCCGCCAATAAATATAAATTCTTGGTTAAATCAAAAAAGGTTAAATGACTTAAATGCTACTTTTCCAAATTCAAAAATTCCAGAATTAAAAGCTGAAGACTTTAAAACAAAACAGCAACCTTTAATTGATGACAAAAAAGAAGAGGTTAAAAAGTCAAAATCGCAATTAAAGAAAGAAAAAATACAAGCCATAAAAGAAAAAGCTAACCAAGAAGCTGAAAGTTATATACTAAAGCGTGTTTTTAATTTGGATGTATAATTGTTGTTGATCCACTGTTGATTCTTGTTGATCCGCTGTTGATTTTTGTTGATTAGTTGTTGAATCTTGTTGATTTATCGTTGATCCTCTGTTGATTCTTGTTGAATTGCTGTTGAATATTGTTGATTCTTGTTGAATTAATGTTGGTTTTCAAAAAGGGATTTGTTTATGTTATTTTGGTTTAGTAAGAATTATAGAAAAATAGACTTGAATTAACTTTCAGCGTTTGAAGATTTTCTTTAGTTTTATGGCAACCAATACTTCTTTAAGGAGAAAATCAAAGCGCTATTATATTATGAATGAAAATCTAACTTTTTTATTTAAAAGTAAAAATCAATAATCATAAAGTTTAAATATATTTTATATTGGGTATAAATTATTATTGAGGGAAACCGTAATAAATAAATAAAGATAATTATTATGTTTGATTTTAATTTTCATTATATAAATTATGGTTTTTTGTAGATTGAAATTATTATAAATGAAGAACAAGTTAACACTTTCACAACTAGAACAATACTTGTCTAAAGCTGCATGGATACTAAAAGGTCCAGTAGATGCTTCAGACTATAAAGTGTATATTTTCCCATTATTATTTTTTAAACGGTTATCAGATGTTTATGATGAAGAATATCAACAAGCATTGGAAGAATCCGATGGAGATATTGAATATGCTTCATTACCAGAATTTCACCGTTTTGAAATCCCAAACGATTGTCATTGGAAAGACGTAAGAGAGACAACAACTAATGTCGGTCTTGCAATAGAAAAAGCACTTAGAGGAATTGAGCAAGCTAATCAAGAGTCACTTTATGGAATCTTTGGTGATGCACAATGGAGTAATAAGAATAAACTATCAGACCGTTTATTAATCGACCTAATAGAACATTTTTCGCAATACAACCTATCCAACTCGCTAGTAGATCCAGATATTTTAGGGAATGCCTACGAATATTTAATTAAACACTTTGCAGATTTAACTAATAAAAAAGCTGGGGAGTTTTATACACCACGTTCTGTAGTACATCTTTTAGGTTTAATTTTAGATCCTCACGAAGGTGAAACTATCTATGATCCTGCTTGCGGTACTGGTGGTATGCTATTAGAATGTGTAGATCATTTAAAAGAAAATAACGAAGATTATCGTACGCTTAAATTATATGGTCAAGAAAAAAACCTTACATCAAGTTCTATTGCTAGAATGAACATGTTTTTGCATGGTATTGAAGATTTTCAGATAGCTAGAGGCGATACCTTACGACAACCAGCTTTTTTTGCAGCTGATGGCTTAAAAACTTTTGACTGCGTAATTGCTAATCCACCATTCTCTTTAAAACAATGGGGCGCAGAAAACTGGATAAATGATCCTTATGGACGAAATGTCGCTGGTGTGCCGCCAAAAGGTAACGGAGACATGGCTTGGGTGCAACATATGATTAAATCCATGAATAGTACTGGGCGTATGACGGTTGTGTTACCACATGGTGCTTTGTTTAGAAAAGGTGCTGAAGGCAAGATAAGAAAAGCACTTATAGAACAAGATTTGCTAGAAGCGGTTATAGGTCTTGGACCAAATATTTTCTACGGTACGCAGTTAGCAGCTTGTATAATGGTGTTTAAACAAAACAAAGAAGCTAATAAAAAAGACAAAGTTTTATTTATTGATGGTTCCGATAAAGTTAAAGTAGGTAGAGCACAAAATTTTTTAGAGCCTGAACATGTAAATCAAATTTTTGAATGGTACACTGACTGTAAAGATGTCGAGAATTATGTAAAAGTGGCTAGCATAAAAGATTTAGAAGAAAATGATTTCAATCTTAATATACCATTGTATGTAGAGAAAATAATCGAAGATAATTTACCTAGTGTAGAAGAAGCGCTTTCTAATTTAAAAGAAGCATGGAAAGCTAGTCAAGAAGCAGAAGATAAGTTTAAAAAAATATTGAAAGAATTTATATAACTATGAATTTAAAAAAAATGCCATCTAGTAATGCGCAAGATCGTCCAATCTCAGTTTGGTTTCAAAAGTTGGAAAATGGAGAAATTAAATTACCTCGTTTTCAAAGACATCAAGCTTGGGATAGAAAACGTGTTTTAAGTTTATTAGATACTGTTATTCAAAATCTTCCATTAGGTGTAACCTTATTATTAAATGTAGACAAAGAGCAATTCATTTCAAGATACCTTGTCACAGCACCAGAAACTGGAGGAAGAGTTACAGAACACTTATTAGATGGGCAGCAACGCTTAACAGCATTATGGAGAGCTTTACACAATAATTATAATCAAGAAACTTATTTTCTATACCTGCCTGAATATGATTTGTATCGTGACAATATTGAAGAAGAAGAAAATGAGTTTGCAGTATATTTTCAAGGAAGATGGATAGATAAAAAAAATAGGCTCAGACCATTATGGGTTGAAAACCCTAAAGAGACTTTAGCAAGAGGTTTTGTGCCTATGCAATTATTCAGACCTGGTGATATTTCTGGAGAATACGAAACTTGGGTGAATGATGCTCTTATGGATGAAAAACCTAAAATAGGAGATAATGATTACGAAAAGCAATTTGAGGCTTGGATGAATGATAAACAAAATCTTTTAAAAATTATTCGAGATGTTAGAGAAACAATAGCGCATTTTAATCTTCCTTATTTAGCATTACCTTCTACAACAACAAAAGATACAGCCTTACAAGTATTTATCAATATGAATACAAATAGTAAACCATTATCTCAATACGATATAATTCGTGCTGAAATAGAAGGTGTTAAAGGTGTTTCTTTAGACGATTATCAACAAAAAATAGAAACACAACATCCTAATGTGCAATTCTACTTTGAATTACCATTTTTAATTCTTGCTACTTCGGCATTAATGCAAGACAAGCTACCTAATCAACGCGGTATGTGGGATATGGAAAAAGACACTATGATTGCCGACTGGGATAAAATGGTTGCAGGACTGTCAAAAATGGCAGCATTTTTAGAAGGTCAAGGTATATACGATAAAAAACGTTTACCTACCAATGCTGTTTTAGCTGTAATAGCAGCTCTATATACTCATATACCAGAGAGTTTAGACGCAAGAGGTCAAGCCGAAATATTATTAAGAAAATATTTATGGTCTAGCTTCTTTACAGATCGTTATGAAAACTCTGCAGCATCGCATGCTTTTAATGATTTTATGGCATTAAAGAATGTTATTCTTGGCAAAGAAAAAGAATCTGGTGTACGTTTTTGCGAAAGTGACGTTCCTGTTCTTAATAGAGATAAATATCCGTTATCAACCATAGAAGAGCTAGTTCAAGTAGGTTGGCCTAAACGAGAAAATATAAGAGCTCGTGGTATAATGGCGGTATTTAACAAGTTAGGTGCTATAGATTTTGCAGATGGCTCTACAATTAATAGACAACAACTTATAGAGAGTAAAAGACATTATCATCATGTATTTCCTGATGATATTTTAAAGAAAGCTGAAATCGAAAGTTATCTAGCACTAAATTGTTCTTTAATTACAGATAAAACCAACCTAAATATAAGTAATAAAGAGCCTTTTAATTATTTAAAAGAGCGATATGACTGGACAAGTGAAGATATTGTAAATTCAAGATTAAAATCACACTTAATTCCTATTGAAGAGTTAAAAAATGGAGGTTACGAAAACTTAAGTCAGGAAACTAAAAAAGTTAAAGTAGCTAAAGATTTTGAAGCGTTTATAAAAAAACGTGGACTATATGTTATTGAAGCTGTAAAACAACTTACAAAAGGTAAAGATATAAGTGCAACAGAAATTATTAATAAAGTAGAAACTTTAGAAGAGGTAAATTAACATGACCCAACAAGAACTAGAAAAATACCTTTGGGGCGCAGCAACCTCATTAAGAGGGACCATAGATGCAGGCGATTATAAACAATACATCTTTCCGTTATTGTTTTACAAGCGTATTTGCGATGTGTATGATGAAGAGTTTGAAAAAGCACTAGAAGAAAGCGATGGCGATTTAGAATACGCCGCATTTGCAGAGCACCATCATTTTATAGTACCAGAAACCGCTCATTGGAATAGCGTACGCGAAACCACCGTAAACGTGGGTATAGCCATACAAAACGCCATGCGCGATATAGAAAAGGCCAACCCAGAAACCCTTTATGGTATTTTTGGTGATGCCTCATGGACCAATAAAAACCGGTTAAGCGACGAAACCTTAACCAACCTTATAGAACATTTCTCGCAGCACAAACTTAATTTAAAAAATGTACCAGACGACCAATTGGGTAACGCCTACGAGTACTTAATAAAAGAATTTGCAGACGATTCTGGCCATACCGCAGCAGAGTTTTACACCAACCGTACTGTGGTTAAACTCATGACCATGATTATGGATCCACAACCAGGAGAATCTGTATACGACCCAACCTGTGGCTCTGGTGGTTTACTATTAAACTGCGCCTTACATTTACGCGATGAAGGTAAAGAATACCGTACCCTAAAATTATTCGGACAAGAAATAAACCTAATTACCAGCGCTATAGCACGTATGAACATGTTTATGCACGGTATAGAAGAGTTTAGCATTGTACGTGGCGATACACTAGCACGACCTGCGTTTTTGCATAACGATGAGCTAAAAAAATTTAACGTAATTCTGGCTAATCCACCATACAGTATAAAAGCATGGGACAAAAAAAATTTTGAAAATGATCCTTACGGACGTAATCTTTGGGGCACACCACCACAAGGTTGTGCCGATTATGCTTTCCAACAACATATACAAAAGAGTTTAGATGCTGAAAACGGACGCTCTATTTCGCTTTGGCCACATGGTGTGTTGTTTAGGGATTCTGAAAGTGAAATGCGTCGTAAGATGATAGAAGAAGATTTAGTGGAATGTGTTATTAGTCTTGGCCCAAATTTATTTTATAATTCCTCAATGACGTCTTGTTTATTAATAACGAATAATAACAAGAAGCCAGAAAGAAAGGGTAAGGTTTTATTCATTCAAGCAGTAAACGAAGTTAGAAATGAAAAAACTATTTCGTATTTAGATCCTCATCATATTGAGAGAATATATAATGCATATCAAGATTTTAAGGATGAAAAAACGTTTACAGCTGTAATCGAGAATGATAAAATTGTAGAAGATAAAAACGCACGTTTAAGTGTACAGTTGTTCGTAAAGGAGGAGATTAAAGAAGAATTAAATTTTGGCACTGTTTTCAACACTTGGGAAACTGATTCTAAAAAATTAAAAACCTCAATGAATGACCTTTTTAAAACTTTAGCGAATGGATAATGTAATGAAGGAAGAAAAAGAATTAAAATTGGATAAATCTAATTGGATTCCAACTAAGTTAGGTGATTTAGCTTCTGAAATATCCAAAAGAGTAGATAATCCAAGTGAGTCTGCATATGACCGTTTTGTTGGATTAGGAAACTTTGTTTCTGGAGATATAAAAATTAAAACTTGGGAACCTACAGATAATTTGGCGTCTTCTGCAAAAGCATTTCAAGCTGGAGATATACTGTTTGCACGTAGAAATGCCTATTTACGTAGGGCATCTATGGTAGATTTTGACGGTTGTTGCTCTGGCGATGCATTTATATTAAGAGAAAATCATGATAGAGTAGTTCCTGGTTTTTTAGCCTTTTTATTAAATAGCAATGCACTTTGGGATTATGCCAACTCTAATGCTGCAGGAACCATGTCAAAACGTGTAAAATGGCGCGATTTGGCAGAATACGAATTCCTCTTACCACCAAAAGACCAACAAGCCAAACTTGCGGAATTACTTTGGGCTATGGATGAGGTTGTGGAGAAGGAAAATGAAGCATTAAATAATCTTTATGACACCTACTCGACTTCTATTAATCAATTTATGATACATGGAAACTATGGCGATGATGGAGAAATTGTAAAAACAAAATGCGGGCTTTTAGATAAAAGAATTAAAACTATAAAATTAAAAGAATGTCTCCTTGAAAAGCCTACTTATGGTGCAAATGCTTCGTCTAAGCCTTTTGAAAATGGTTCTTTGAGGTACATTCGAATTACGGATATCGATGATGAAGGTAATTTAATTGAAGAAGATAAGGTTACAATCGATTCAACCGAATATTCGCAATACATCTTGAAAGATCAAGATTTCCTTTTTGCAAGAACGGGAAATACAGTTGGAAAAACTCTTTTATATGATTCTCAAATGGAAGAATCCGTGTTTGCTGGCTATCTTATTAGATTTAGAGTAAATCCTATTGTATTGAAACCGAAGTTTCTTTTCTACTTTACCAAATCTTTGAAGTATGAATCATTTAAAAGGAAAATGATAAAAATAGGTGCACAACCAAATATTAATTCTGAAGAGTATCAATCTATGGTTCTTCCATGTTTTTCAATTGAAATACAGCAAGAATTAATAGATAGATTAGATTTTATGAAATCTAATATTGATTCCTTAAAATCCAAAATTCAAAGTTCCAAAGCCTTACAAAAGAGTTTAATTAATCAGGTGTTTTAGGGTATGATACAAGCAGTACAAAACAACAAAGTCAATAGATTGGTGTTTAAAGCCAATGAAGATGCTTTAACATCGTCTATTTTTGAGCGGTTTATGTATTTGCCCAAAGAGCTGTTTCAGCATATACTAAAAGAAGCTTTGCTAGATGTAGTGCCAAATTTAGACTTGCACACCATACAAAGTATCGAGTATTGGCCCAATTGGAATCCAGAACATACCACAAATAAAAACCGTGTAGAACCAGATGTGTTTATACGTACAGCTACCCAAGATATTATTATAGAAGCAAAACGCTACGATGCCAAACAGCAAAGTAAAACCCAATGGAAAAACGAAATACAAGCCTATTATAACGAATATAGTATTGATGAAAAACCATTACTATTTATTGCATTAGGTGGTTTGCATAACCAACACACAGAAACCATTAAGGTTAATAATAAAGAACACCAAATTTATAAATGCAAATGGCAAGCCATTCTACAAGCCATAAATAACTTAAAATACACACTAGAGTTAACCAAAGATGTATTAAATAGCAATCAAACTATACTAAACATTTTAGAAGATATGATTGTTAGTTTTGGGTTATTTGGTTTCTCAACAGCAGATTGGTTAGAGCGTTTTATGCCACCAAGCCATATTAAAAAATCGTCTATTAATCAATTAGCGCTATCATGGAAAAACTAAACCCAAACCAACTACAAGATATATTTAAAGACGTTAGGTCTGCTTATCGCATTTTAGCTTTATATCAACAGCGTATATTAGATACCGTAAAATATGTAGGTAATCAATATGGTTTTTCCTTTCAAAGCGGTTGGTCTAAATTTAGTAATGCAGCCTCTCATGGTAATAGGGCTACTATACATAAAAAATGGTCTTGGGATTGGTTAACACAATACCTATATGAGTTTAATATGGGAGTATTAGAAGTAGAACAAGATAAATTCTATTTTAAAATACTACATCAAGCAGATACTGGTTTTTATGATGCTAATGAGATGCACGAAATAACCAAGTTAAATATAGACCAGTTTGCAGATGAAAAAAAATCTCAAACGCGTTTGTTTTTTATAGTTAGTAAAAATGAAGATGGTTGTCCTATTCAACATTTTTTAAAAGACAATTTAACTAAAGATAGTACAGGCAAAATATTAAATGGTAATTGGTTAGCTAAACCTTATGATATATCAAGATTTGTTAATCAAGAGTCAGCAGATGTAGTGCTTACAGAATTTAATGCCTTGTGTAAGGATACTTTTGGAATAGATTTATTATCAAAAAATATTAATTAGTTATGACATTGCATGCAGCTATTCAACAAGTGCTTTTAAAAGCAGGAAAACCATTATCTGCAACCGAAATTGCAATGATTTTAAACAAGAATAGTTGGTATACTAGAGGTGATGGAATTGGTATAAAAAGCAGTCAAATAGGTGCTAGAGTTAAAAACTATCCACATCTTTTTAGTAAAGTAAATGGATTAATTACATTAAAAAGTAAAACAGGTGTTAAACCCATAAAAAACAAACAAACACCACTAAAGACACCTTTAGAAAATGTAAATCAGGATTCATCTTTATCTATTAAAATCCTGATGAATGATAAAAACTTTAAAAAGCTTTTAGATTGCGAACATAAAATCCCTGATTCACCAGGACTTTATTGTATAAGAATTAAAGATGTAAGCGTATTGGGTAAAACCTTTTCAAATATATTAAAACTACGTGATCATAATATTATTTATATTGGTATAGCTTCTAAAAGTTTGAAAAAGCGATTTTTAAATCAAGAGCTTCGAGCAAAAGGGCACGGTACATTTTTTAGAAGTTTAGGTGCTGTACTTGGATATATTCCAGAAAAAGGATCACTAATAGGTAAGAGCAATCAAAATAACTATAAGTTTTCAAAGAAGGATGAAATAAAAATAATCGATTGGATTAATGAAAACTTACTAATTAATTGGGTAACACTTTCTGAAAATTTGAGCAGAATAGAGAAGGAGCTTATCAAAGAATATTTACCATTATTAAACATAGCCGGTAACCCTAAAGCTTTAAAAGAGGTGCGTGATTTAAGAAATAAGTGTAAAGAGATAGCAAGAGGAACTTTATAAGAACATAACATGACAACTAAAAAACAATTTATAGACTATATAAATGCTACAAAAAAAGGAAGTTTAACTATTAAAAACACAAGCTTTTCTAGTATTAATAAATCTAAAAATGTCTGGTGGTTAAATATCGCTGTAGATAAATTTAAGACAGAAGTTAATCTACTTTTAAAAGTAGAAAACGGAGTGTTTTGGATTGTGTTACCAGTTGGTTTTGTAGACTCTTTAGAGAATACTTTTAAAGTAAGAAAAGATAAAAATGCTGTAGATTTAGAGATTAACGCAGGAAGCAATAATTTTTTATATGATGTGAAGAGTGGAGGTACAGGGTTTGATTTTAATGAGTTTGTTAAGGATACTATAATGCTTTAGATATCTTAATAGTTAATTCGCGATTCGCGAATCGCGAATTAACATGATTGTTTTGTATATTTGTGCATAAAATTATAAAAATAGTCATGAAAAAACATAGTGGAATGAGGCCACATGATATTGTGGTATTATTAAAAATAGCAGCTAAAGGCAAGAAAAAATGGTTAATGAAAGACTTGTCTTTCGAATTAAATATTAGTGCTAGTGAAATAAGTGAAAGTATTAATAGATCTAAAATAGCTGGTTTAATAGGTCCAAATAAAAAAAGTTTAATGCGTTTGGCTTTAATGGATTTTTTAGAATTTGGAATTAGGTATGTGTATCCACAAAAACCAGGAGCAATAGTGAGAGGTATCCCGACAGCACATTCTGCATCACCTTTAAATAATACTATAGTAAGTGAAGAATATTATGTGTGGCCTTATGCTAAGGGTGAAATAAGAGGTCAATCAATAGAGCCTTTATATATAACCGTAGTCGAAGCATGTTTAAAGGATAAAAAACTATATGAATTATTAGCGTTAGTAGATGCTATAAGAGTAGGAAGAGCTAGAGAAAGAGAAATAGCGTTAAAAGAATTAAAAATTAGAATACTAGAAAATGATTCTGATTTAGATAGAAGATTATTGCTACTAGGGAAAAAGTAAAAAGGAATGGAAAATAAAGTCATAAATATAGATACAGTAGCCCAAGTAGCATCAGCACTACAAGAACTAAAAGATAAAATGATTTTTATAGGAGGAGCTGTTGTCAGTGTTTATACAGATGATGCATCAGCAGATGAAATACGACCAACAGCTGATGTTGATTTAACTATTGATTTATTAAACTATTCAGATTGGGCTCAAATGCAAGAAAGATTAGCAGAACTAGGTTTTAGTCCAGACCCAGATGGACATGCTATATGTAGTTATTTATATAAAGGCGTATCCATAGATATAATGCCAGCAGAAGATGGTCCTATTGGTCCAGCTAATAGATGGTATAAGATTGGCTTTAAAAATTTACATACTACAGAAGTTAAAGGGCAAGATATTAGTATATTATCTGCTCCTTGTTATTTGGCTACTAAATTTGAGGCATTTAATGACCGAGGTACAGATTACAGAACAAGTCATGATTTTGAAGACATTATTTATGTATTGGATAATAGAACGACTATTGTTGACGAAATTAATGAGGACCATCCAGAAGTTAAAGAATTTATAAAGCAGGAGTTAACCAAAATATATGCTAGCCCTTCGTTTATGGAAATAATATCTTGTCATATCCATCCGCTTATTATAGAGGATAGATTGCCAATTTTAATAGAAAAAATAGAAAAAATAATTATGAGTTAACTATGAGCTTCAACGAACTAAACAGTGTAGAAAACTACATCATAAAACAACTTACAGGTGTTAACTTAAATACCAATGAAGTAGCAGAAGTCGCTTTAGTATATAATAGTTTATGGCAATACAAATCACCTCAAGAGTTACAACGTTCAGTCAATGAGGTGTTATTAGAAAGTGAGTTAAAACAAGCGCTTATTCGTTTAAACCCAGAGATTACTGCAAATCCAGAATTTGCAGATGAGGTGATTTATAAACTACGTGCTATTTTAATTTCTGTACATCAAGTGGGTTTGGTTCGCGCTAATGAAGAATTTTTTAAGTGGTTACAAGGTGATAAAACCATGCCGTTTGGAGAGAATAATAGACATGTTCCTGTAAGGTTAATAGACTTCGAAGATTTAAAGAATAATAGTTTTATTGCAACAACCCAATTTCGTGTTCACTATAGAGAAACTAAAATACCTGATGTAGTATTGTTTATTAATGGCTTGCCAACTGTAATTGGTGAAGCAAAAACACCCATTCGTCCATCAATAAGCTGGTTGGATGGTGCGCATGAAGTTCATGATATTTATGAAAATGCTATTTCTCAATTATTTGTACCTAATGTTTTATCATTTGCTACAGAAGGCAAAGAATTGTATTATGGTGGTGTGCGTACACCGTTAGAGTTTTGGGCACCATGGCGATTAGAAAATGACGAGGATGCCATAGCAAAAAGATTAGGTTTAGGAGAAGTAGGTAAGGAGTTATCAGATTTGCTACATCCGAAGCGCTTATTGGATATTCTTCAAAACTTTTCTTTATTTACAACAAATAAAAAGAAGCAGCGTATTAAGGTAATTCCACGTTTTCAACAATATGAAGGGGCTAATAGAATCGTTGAGCGTGTAAAAGAAGGTAAAATCAAAAAAGGATTAATCTGGCATTTTCAAGGTTCAGGTAAATCTTTATTGATGGTTTTTGCGGCTCAAAAATTACGAAGAGAGCAGTCCTTAAAAAGTCCAACAGTTATTGTTCTTGTTGATAGAACTGATTTAGATACCCAAATTACAGGAACATTCAATGCAGCAGATGTACCTAATCTAGAAACCACAGATAGTATCTACGAACTACAAAAGTTGCTTGAGCGAGACACTAGAAAGATTATCATTTCTACCATATTTAAGTTTAGAGACGCTAAGCCTAATATGAATATAAGAGAAAATATTATCGTTCTAGTTGATGAAGCGCACAGAACACAAGAAGGTGATTTAGGTCGTCAAATGCGTGTAGCATTACCTAATGCCTTTTTATTTGGTTTAACCGGTACTCCAGTTAATAAAGCAGATAAAAATACCTTTTGGGCTTTTGGAGCAGAAGAAGATAAAGGCGGTTATATGTCCCGATATACATTCCATGATTCAATACGAGATAAAGCCACAATGCCTTTGCATTTTGAACCAAGGTTGGTTGATGTACATGTAGACAAAGAAAATATTGATAGAGCATTTGCTGAATTTAAAGAAAGTTCAGCACTTACTGATGAAGAAGCAGATGCTCTAAACAAGAAATCTGCAAAAATGGCTGCTTTCTTAAAGTCACCAGAACGTGTCGCTAAAATAGTATCGGATATTGCACAACATTTTAATGAAAAAGTAAATCCTCATGGTTTTAAAGCGATGATAGTAACACCAGACCGTTATGCATGTGTTCAATACAAAGCAGAACTAGATACATATTTTCCTGAAGAGGCAAGTAAAGTAGTGATTTCTACTACAGCTAATGATGGCATAGAATTCAAGCAAAAATGGGCAATTACTAAATCCGATCAAGAAAAAATAGTAGATGAGTTTAATGATGCTACTTCTGATTTAAAATTCATAATTGTAACTGCTAAATTACTAACAGGTTTTGATGCACCGATATTACAAACTATGTACCTTGATAAGTCTATTAAAGATCATACATTGTTGCAGGCTATTTGTCGAACGAATAGGTTGTATCCAAAGAAATCGTTTGGTCGTATTGTAGATTATTTTGGAGTATTTGATGATGCTGCAAAAGCCTTACAGTTTGATGAAGATAGTATTAAAAAGGTAATTACAAATTTAACAGATTTAAAAGAAAAACTGCCAAAGGCAATGGAAGAGGCTTTATCTCATTTTAAAAATCTTGATAGATCTTTAGGTGGTTTTGAAGGCCTAGAAGCAGCACAAAATGCTATTAATAATGATGATAAAAAAGATGCATTTGCCAAAGACTATAAGTACGTATCAAAACTTTGGGAATCCTTATCGCCTGATGCAATTTTAAATGAATACCAAGAGGATTATAAATGGTTATCCCAGGTTTTTGAATCCGTGAGACCAGCATCTGATAATATTGGAAAGCTGCTTTGGTTTTCATTAGGAGCTCAAACAACACAATTGATACATGAAAATGTTCATGTAGGTGAAGTTCATCAATTGGAAGAGTTCGTTCTTGATGCAGATGTCATAGAAGATATCTTCAATAATCCTGACCCCAAAAATGCTAAAAAGTTAGAAAAACTATTAATAAAACGATTCCAAAAGCATTCTGGAGATCCTAAATTCAAATCATTAAGTGAGCGTTTAGAAGCTTTAAGAGATAAAGCACAACAGGGTTTGATAACTTCTATAGAGTTTGTTAAAGAGCTATGTAAATTAGCTAAAGAGACGGTTGAAGCTGAAAAAGAGATGTCAGAATTAGTACAAATCAAAACACCAAAAGCAGCACTAACAGAACTGTTTTTAGAATTAAAAAACCAAGAAACACCAGCAGTTGTTGAACGTATTGTAAATGATATTGATGCTATTGTTAGAGTCGTTCGTTTCCCTGGTTGGCAAAAAACAAGTTCAGGAGAGCGCGAAGTGCAAAAGTCGTTAAGGCAAGCTTTACTAAAATATAAATTACATAAGGAACAAGATTTATTCAATAGGGCTTATGCTTACATAAAAGAATACTATTAATACTTTAACTTATTTCGTAGTCTAGAAATAAAACTATTCTTCTCTTTGTGGGTGACTTCAAAAGTTTCTTTAGTATTAAATAATTCAACATTATTATTGTCTCTCATTTTAAAATGAGAGTTGTTAATAATAGTACTTTGATTAATTTTTTGAAAGTCGTAAGGGGATAATTTTTTATTAAGGTAATCAATAGTCGTTCGAATGTTTTTATGTACTAATTCATCTTCTTTACCATAAAAGTGAACAGAATTTTTTTTAGGTTTATCACCATTAATGTTTTTCGAGGTACTTATATAGTAAACTTGTTCAGGTAAAAACCTAATGTCCTTATTGGTACCTATTTCTAATGTAATGGGTGTATTTAAAGAAGTTGTACTATCTTTATGTAATTTACCTATAATTTTATTTTTAAGGATTGTTTTAAATTCTTCAACATCAAAAGGTTTGCTTAAATATCCTGTAATGTTAAGATTGTTAATGACTTTTTTTTCGTTGTCGGATGTAGAGGTTAAAAAAATTATTTTTTTATTTATCCCAATTTCTTGAGCTAGTTCTAATCCGTTATAAACGGGCATTTCAAAGTCAACTATTAATAAGTCAAAGTCTTCATGGATAGCTTCTTCAAACGCGATTTTAGAGTTGCTATAACTTTTTATGTGTTGTAAGTCATAGGCTTGTGAAATTCTATCAATTTTAGACTTTACACGTTCTAAGGTTTTTAAATTATCATCAACCAGTATATATCTTATCATTTAGCTTAGATTTATAGTTAACTCAGAAAGGTATTGATTGTTAGGTAAGGGTTTATTTAAAAGTTCGCTATTAGGGTAATAGGCATCTAATAACTGTTTTAATGCAGTTAAACCAAAACTGTTTTTTGATGTAGTTTTATAATCCTCTCGTTCTTCAATACTATTTACTAAGCTGTAACTTAATATATTGTTTTCATCTTCTTTCAGAATAATACTAATAAAAGAGTCATTGTTGTTCAAACTACCATGTTTTAATGCGTTTTCAATAAAAGGGAATAATAATGTAGGCTTTATAACAATGTCTTTAGTACGTTTTTTGGTTAATTGGTTTTTAAATTCAATGCTTGTGTATGGCTTTAAGTATTTTATTAACTCTAAAAACATATCTATATATTCTAATTCTTCTTTAAGTTGGATATCTTTTTTGTTTAAAGCGTTAACGTTATAGTCTAAAAGACTAAATATATGTTTTAGTGCTTTTAGAGGAGGTAACTTACTTGATACTCTTCCAAATCTATAATGAAATCCCAAAAAGGAGCTATAGCTAATATCAGTATACTCTAAATCTTCATATATCTGACTAATAATATTTTTTAAAAAATGGGCGCCTAATCGTGTGGAGTTAAGTTCAATGTTCTTAAATCTTAAGTAATTTTCATAAGCATTTTTTTGATGATTAAGTTCTTCTTTTTTTAATGTTATTTCTTTGTCTTTTTCACTTAATGTATTGTAAAACTTTTCTTTATAATCTTTTAGTTGTTTTTCAAGTTCAAAAACCTCTGTGGTTTTGTTAGCTAGCTGTTGCTCTATTGGTTGTAGTTTTAGTAATTGAGTTTTTAATAAATTATATTTTTTTCTGAAACTTCGTTTCTTATAGAGGTTGTACCAGTTTCTTAGAAGCAAGAGTATAAAAAGAACTGATATAATGAGGCAAATAAGAAATAAAACTGCAAAATCTTCTTGTAAAGATTCAAGTTCATTTGATGATGAAATGTAATCGTATTGATAATTCATATTCAAAAATAATGGGCTAATTTTTATGATTAACTAGTAGGAGAAAATAGTATGTCACAAAACAAAGTAATATTATCCCAAATATAACTTGTATGTCACAAATAGTAAAATGAAAAATATAAAAAGATGAAATTTGGACTATAAACAAAAGCTTAATAGAAGAGCTTTAAATAAGGAGTATTAATTTTAAAACAAAAAACAATGTCATTAAACAAAGATTATGATTACACACAAGCAGATTTAGACAATCATGCAAACCAATTAAACCCAAACAATGATGAGTATTGGCACTCGAGAGAAGAGAATTAAAATTAAAAACTAGTATTATGGAAAAATCAGTAAGCAAATCAGGTAAGCCAAATCCTAATTTTCCGAGTAAAAACAAAGGAATGAAATCAGGAGGGAAAAGAGGTAATAATCCTCCAAAAAGTAAAAAATAAAGATGTGTCTTTTCTTAATTGAAGGTTGAGTTATTTAAATTTTCCAAGCTAAATAGCAATGTTCTTGTAGCATTGCTATTTTTATATTACACCAAACCTAATATTCAAAAAACCAAAAGCAAATTTTAGTGAGACTAACCTACAATAATTTCCATAAACTAAACGAGTTTTTATTAGATTTGGATAGTTCTAAAGAGTATGTAGAAAAATATGGCAGTAGACCATTCAACATTAAAAAACTAAAAATACCTTATAATACTTTAACAGTCATTGAAGCATATATTAAAATAAAAAAAACGGTTTGAAATTAACTTTAAACCGTTCTTTACCTAATTGATTAAATTAATTCTGATTAACCCTAAATTTACCAGGCGCAAAACCAAACGTTTTCATAAGTCTTGTCCAAGTATTTATTTGAGATATTGCTAATGTAAGTTGAGCAATTTCAGATTTAGTAAAATGTTCTAATAAAGGATTAAAAACATTATCAGATATAGGATGTCTTTCTAATCTTGTTAATACATCAGTAAACTTTAAAACAGCACATTCTTTTTCACTAAAGTAATTGGTTTCTTCCCATACACAAAGTGACGAAAGTCTTAAGTCGGTTTCATTATGTTTTTTTAGAATTTTGTGATGCATATCTACACAATATGCACAACCATTTTTTTGTGCGACTCTTAACCTCACTAGTTCTAATAAATGTAAATCTAGTGTTGAATTATCTAAATAATTCTCAATTGCCATCAGATTTTTGAAGATGTCTTGAGGTACATCTGTATAACTTATTCGTTCCATACATATTTAAATTTTAATTATGGTATAAAGTTATTTTGAAGCTATATCAATCTACTTAAGGTATCTTATGAAATAAATTTATGTTTTTCTAAGTTCGCTAAGGTATTCAGGTGTAATTTCTAGATAAGATGCAATCATGTATTGGGGAACACGTTGTGAAAACTCTGGTAGGTTTTTAATAAAGTTGAGATAGCGATCTTTGCTTTTTAGCTGTAGAAAGACTTCGTATCTACGTTGTATAGCAACTAGCATATTTTCTGTGATAATTCTAAAATAACGCTCTAGCTTTGGATGTTTAATGTATAGATCTTCTAAAGTGTTTTTATCAATTTTAAGTACTTTAGTTGGCTCGATAGTTTCTATAGAAGTTAAAGATGGCGTTTCATTTACAAAACTTTCAACATTAGTAATCCACCAATTTTCAATAGCAAATTGATTAATTTTTTCGTTGCCTTTATGATCCAGTTGATAAGAACGAACTAAGCCTTCAACTATAAAAAACTTATGATTACAAACATTACCTTCTTTTAATAAAATCTCTTTTTTATCGAATTCTACTAAAGTGAAATGAGACAAAATATCATCAATTTCTATTTCGGTAAAATCAATGTGTTTATAAAAATGATCTTTTATGGAGTAATTAGATTTCAATATGATTTAAAATTGCAAATAAACAATTATTCCTTCTATAATATCATAATAGGGTAGAGCACCTTGCTCATTAGGTTGTAAGTTTTTTACTAGATGATAACGACCTCCTAATTTTTGTATAAGCAAATCTATATCTCCTTTAGTTGCTGGTTTATTTTTTTCGCTAGTAAAAAGTTTTACAAGTCCTCCTGCAACCATTGATCCAACAGCAGCATTACCAACACCAACTAACGTCATTTTATCATTTTGTTCTGTAGCAGGTTTTGTATTATTTGCTACAGGTAAATTATTTTTATTGCTTTTTCTTAATTGATATGCAGAAGACCTGCACGAGTTACTACAGTATTTTTGTACACGACGTCGCTTAGGCACAAAGTCCTGTTGGCAATAATTACATGTATAGTGTTTTGGTTCTAACATAGATATTTAGCGTAAATTAAACGTTTGATTTACGCTAAAATAAGTTTTTGAATTTAATATTCTTCTGAGGATTTTAAATATAAAGGTTTTTTTAATTTTTAATTTCAGTTTCTAGTTATATAGGACTATATTTAAAAACACCTTTCTTGCTAGGCAACAATCTGCGTCTTATTCAGACCATGCATAATATTCATCAATTATAGTTTTTCCATGTCCTTTATATTTAATATGTATTTATATATATTATTAATTTTGATTTTTGCTAATTCAGCTTTTATTCCTTCTTCAATAGTTTGAGTTATGTTTTATTCATTAAGAGCTGACCATTTTTAGAATAAACTAGCATTCCAAAATCTGAATCGGTACCATTACCACCAACACAAGTTTCTGCTGGAAAATATAAAAGTCCATCTTTGATACCGACAGAATTAAAATCAGACTCACTAGATTCTATTTCTAGTAAACCAAAATTTGCTTTTGGGTTTTCCTTTTGCTATTTTTCCCAGTCATCATCTTCTATACAAGGGTTTCCAACTTCTCCATTAGAGATAAGTTCTTTTTTCCATTTTTCGATTTCAATTTTGAAATCAGATGTTTTTTCTTGGGATTTACAACTGTTTGTCATAAAGCTTACCGTAAGAGCTGTGAGTAATATTTTTTTATTAATGCTAATTTATTTAATTTAAACCAAATTCATTTTTGGTTTTTTAATCTATTTTTGATTAAAATTAATAGTAAATAACTTCAATTTTAAGTTTTAGGATTGTTCGCTTCTGACTTAATCAATTCACGTGCAAAATCGATAAATAATTTATATGCTTTTGTAAATGAATAGTTGTCGTTTGAATGTTTAACAGCTATGTTCCTTTTTACCATTGTAGAACCAACTAACCTTTTGATACTATCTGCATCATTTAATTGCTTATTTGATTTAATAATATCAGTCCAAGAGCTGTTTTTGATGTAATCAACTATTTCGTCAATGTGAAAGTCCGAAAACCCTAATTCATCCATAAAATTCTTTCCGTCTTTGTCTAGTTCATAACAAAAGATTGAGAAAAATATGCTTATATCACGAGAAGTGTTTTCATTTGTCACTTCTGAAATTAGATAATAAAACTCCTGCGTATTCTTTAATTCAAAACCAAAAGATTTATCAAAAAACTCAGCATAGAAATCTTGATTCTCCTTTACGATATCAAAATAAGATTCGTCAATGGTTATAAATCTTCCATCCATTAAAGATGTAACTATTTGTTTGTGTTTATTGGGATACATTTTCTTTTTTAGTGATTTTAAGTTTTGGCATTATCAACTCTCCTTGTTCTGTTTTAAAGGAAATATTTCGATTCTCTTTGTCCTGTTGTACTTCATATTCTTCTTCAAAGATTAAGCTCGTTACCATAAAATAGTTGTCAAAATCAAAGCTTTTGTTTTCATTTTCTAATGATGTTTTGCACCAAGTGAAAAAGTCGTCAACTGGAAGTTTTGAGTTTAGCTGAGATTTATATTCACTTTTATTGAAAATCCATTGCTCTACAATTTCAGTTTCCTCTTCAAAAAATACATCTTCTTCATTTTTAAATTGGTCAAAATATTCTTTTGTGTTTTCGTATATAAACTGATTATATAGATTATCCCTTGTTGTATTGAAAATCTCAGGTGGTTTAATTCCTTTATAGCAATTTCCGTTTGTTAAGTATAAATGGAAACCTTGTAAATATTCACTTTCTGTCCTAATCCTATCTATAAGAGGTAAAAGTTCATTACTTAAGATAGAAGACTGTTTGCTAATATCTTTTACTACTTGCCTTAACAAATTATAAAGTTTTTCGAACTGCCTTCTTATGCTTTCGTCTGTATAATCAAAACGCTTATTATTTGAAAATTGAGAAATACTTAGTAGTTCATTATAGATTGATTGAGAATGATTTATATCTAAAATTGTGTTTAAAGGAATGATATAATAATCAATTAAATATCTAGCTTTTTGTACTTTCTCTTGATATTCAATTTTTCGAGTATTTGCTTTTAATTCTCTAGATTCATTTAGAAGACTTATTGTGTTATTTGTTACTGCATTTGAAAATTTCTTAATCTCGTTTGCCAAAGCTTCAATTCTATCCAGTAAAATGTTTTTGTCTTGATTGATGCCTTCTTTTATATTTAAAAACAAAGTTCTAATCGATTGACCAAATTTTTCAATCTCTTCTGGAAGTAATGGCTTGAATTGTTGAAGAACAAACTCAAATAAAACGAAATATGGTTCATTGATTACATAATCGTCATTTTGTTCAACAAGTAATTTATGTTCAAAAAGTTGGTTCTCAATATCACTTCCAAATTCTTTAAGTGCATCAGAAACTTGACTTTTTAAGATAATTTCATTCTTAACTTGTATATCAAAGAGTTGCCTTAGCAAGTCAAAATGAGTTGCCAAAAATTGTAATATGGTTTTTGGTTCTGACTTAAACATTGATTAAAATTTCTTGTTCTAAAAATCTATTTGTACGAGCAACTTGTTCTCGAATTTGTATAACGATTGAATCTTTCGAGTTTTTTACAAGGTTGCTCATTTTAGCCTTATTTCCTTTTAACGATACTGAATGTTTGTCGAAAAGTTCATTGTAATTGGAAGGCAAATACAATTGAGCATTAGTAAAAACTTCTTTTATTCGTAAATATTCGTCAAGTCCATTAAAGTCAAAATCGACAAAAACTAAAACTTCCTTTGCACTAATCTTTGAAATAGATTCTTTTCCGATTCTACCATACTTATGTAGAAACAGATACTCTTTACCTAAGAGTTTTTCTGCATTTAAGAAAGTTTCTAAATTTTCAACAAAGCAGATTTTATCAGCAATAATTGAATTTGGAATTACCGAAAATAAACCAAAATCAAGAGTCTGTTCTTTAATATCTACAAGTTGATTGTTTATTTGAACTGAATTAAAACCTCTTAGCAAGAAAATTGGGTTATTGTCAATTTTTGTTGCTTTTGAGTTTCTATATTTTTTAATATTTCCTGATTTGCTTTTGCTAACTTTTTGTTCTGGAAATGACGTTTTAAAAAATTTTTCAAATTCATTTTCTTTAGAAACTAAAATTTTAAAACCTCTGCCAAGTTTTAATGATTCTAAAATTTCAGCACGAAGCAAGTTTTGAAAAATATCAGAGTTTAAAACGCTTTTAGGAATTGACGATTTAGAAATCGATTTGCTTTCAAATAATAGTTTATATGTGTTAAAGTCAACTTCTCTCATTAGGCTTCAATCGGTTTTCTTAATATAACATTTCCATTCTTCTCGCTA
Source organism: Mesoflavibacter sp. CH_XMU1422-2 (assembly GCF_037029245.1). Taxonomy (NCBI): domain Bacteria; kingdom Pseudomonadati; phylum Bacteroidota; class Flavobacteriia; order Flavobacteriales; family Flavobacteriaceae; genus Mesoflavibacter; species Mesoflavibacter sp. CH_XMU1422-2. The sequence continues at coordinate 141,562 of NZ_JAYMEE010000001.1, forward strand.
ACTACGATTTTACCTTTGTTTCTTCTGACGAGATAGTATTTATCAAAACCATCATAAGGATGAAGTGGTGCAGCTGAAATCGGTATAAAATTGTGTTCTTTGCAGAAGTTCAATATTTCAATTCTATTTGCTTCGTCAATAGTTCCTATTTCATCAACAAATAGGACAATTTTGTTTTCATCATCTTTTACAACTATTTGATTAATAATAGACATAATTAAAACCAAACGAATCATTTTATCTGTTCCATCAGATTCTATTTGATTTTTAAGGTCTACATCTTTGTGCTGTCCTTTTTTATGTAGATGAAGCTTGATATCAAATAAATCATTAAATGTAATTGTGGTTTGATTATCTAAATATTTATTAAGTGTGTTTAGATTTTCTGACTGGTCATCAAAAATTAGTTCTGATGTTAAATCTCTAATTTGAATGATTTTATTTATATCCTTAATAAGTTTTTCGTTTTCTACAATTTCAATCTTTAAGGTGTCGATATCAGATATTTTTATTTTCTTAATCTTTGAATTGAATTGATTTGTAATGAATGAGTTAAATTCTTCAAATCTTGAACGAAGGGTACCACAAGGATTTGCGAATTGAGTTGAAATATTTGCCAATAAACCTTCTACAAATTTTTCTTTATCTTTTTGTGCAGCTAATTCAGAATCAACGTGTTTTATAAAATCTGTTTCACTAGCGAAAGATGTTTCTGTTTTTAGTTTTAAGCGTTCAAATAAACTATCCTTTTTGACTTTAATTTCTCGTCTTTCTTCAAAGTTTCTTTTGAGGTTCTTGTAGATATTGTCAAGTGAATCAGTTGATTGATATTCAATAGGTTTAATTCCAAGCTGTTCAAGTACTACTTTCCAAGTTTGGATTTCTTCAATTCTTTTTTCTTTTTTAAAAATTTCCTTACTTGTTTGTTCAATAGTCTCGTTAAGTTTTCTGATTTCTTCTTCAATTAACTTAACGTCTTTAGTTGATTGTTCTTTTTCTTTTATTAGGTTATCAAATTCAACTTTAATAGCTTCTAGCTCTTTCTCAAAGGTTGGAAGTTGTTTTAACTTTTCAATCTTATCAGTTATGATTTTAATTTTGGCGTTTATCTCAATTAAATTTTTACGATGTTTTTCTAAATCTTTAGCTATAGGTAATAGCTTTTCATTTATTCCCTTTTCTTTTTCGAGTTGTTCAATTTGCTTTTTTAAATCTTCAATAGATTCTATTGGCTTTCCTTTAAAATTATTTGGTAACTCAATAGCACCATCAAACAACTTCATCAAGTTTTCTGTTTGCTTTATTTTTGCTGAAATATTGTCGGAAGATAAACTTGTTATATCTGTAGAAAGGATTCTATTTAGTAACTCTTTATTTTCTTGGTTATCTGAAATTCGATGAATTAATTGGTTTGAATAGCTATCAACTTGATTTTTAATTCTTGAAATTTTAGATTCAGCTTTTTGGATATTACTTTCAATTTCTTTGCTACTGAGATTTTGGTTTTCTATTAAAGTTATTTGACTTTCAATGTTTTTTCTGTCTTTGTCTAAGTTTTAAAAAGACTCCTCTAGAAATTGTAAATCTTCAAAAGCTTTAATTTCAAGAACTAATTTCTCTTTTGAATCTAAATCTTTTTGTTTCTGTTCAATTTGATTGGTGATTTTTCCAATAAGTTGATTTAATTCTTTTTCTTTTGGATTAAGTGTTTCATTTAAGTGAGTTCGTTTTTCGGCTCTTTCTGTTTTCATTTTAGAAACTGAAGTACCAAGCTCAGAGTATAAAGTAGAATATTGTTGGTTAAAAGCAAAAGTTAATTCAGATAGAATGGCATTTTTCCCTTTGTATTGATTTACTAATTCTTTGAAATCAGTAAAGCTTCGTTGGATGCTCTTGATAACTTTAATATCTCGATTATGTCTCAATAAAGTCTGAATATCTTTTTGGTTTTTCTTTGAAAAAGAAACACTCTCATTTTCTTTGTTATCTGCTATTATTAAAGATTCTTTAAGTGAATTGTTATTGATTAATTTTGAGTTTATTAAGTATTTGTAGATTTTGGAAAAATTATTACTGATTCCTCGTCCATCTTGATTTACGTTTTGATTTAGCCAAACAACTCCGTTATTTCTTTTTCCTTTTTGATACACAAAATTGAATACCTCTGAACGTTTTGTGAACTTTTTATGTTCAATTCCATTTGTTGTAAGTTCAGATAGTAGTGAATCGAACTTTCTTATTTTTTGTCCCTTATTTGTTTCTGTAAAAAATAGTTCCTCCTTGTATTCGCTGTCAATTTTATAATAATCTAGATTGCCTTCGGCATTTTTCTTTACTAAAATAGAGTAGTAGCGGTTTTTGAAAATTTCAAAGATTATAAAACTAGAATTTATTGAGGGAAAATAATGGTTGAAAGTAGTTTTGTCTCCAATTCTATTTCCGCTAAAGGTCATTTCTCTTCCATCAATTATGAATAGAAAGTTTAGAGCGTAAATCAGAGTACTTTTTCCAATGTTATTTGGTCCAACAATTTGAAGAGAATTGCAATTATCAAGTTCTATATCTGCTTTTGAATAGATGTCAGAGTTTAATATTATTAATCTTTTAAGCATTTATTTTTGGTCAATTTATTCATTTCCAATATACAGTTTTTTGAGCGTTGGGAAAGAACAGCTCTTTTGTTTTTTTTAGCATTGGCTTTTGTCTTGGCAAAAAAACCAAATGTGCTGTTTGTGCGGCTGGCTTTTTTATTTTAAATATTCAATTTCATCAAGTTTTCAGTTTTACTTACAAAGGTCTATTTTAAGAATAATAGCGGGTATAATCGCACTAATTTACGGTTAAACACAGACTTTTTTTGATATTTATTTTTTTAGTTTTAGTAGTAAACTCTTATTAATTTTATACAATGTTGTACACCAACTTTTTTACATTCATCGTTGGCTATTCCATTGTAATCGCATACTTTCTTTCTCTTTGTTTGAAGGCTTCATTTCCACCTTCAAGTATCTCGCAAACGTGTTCTTTAATACCTTTAGAATCAAGAGTAATCTTTACAGAATCATCAAATTCTCGTGTGTTTTCCAAGCTACCGGAAGTATATTGAAATTTAATTCCGTTTTTGTTGGGTGAATCATTACCATTTTGATTGGCAACAATAACTAATTCTGAATCCGAACCGACTACAATATTTGGATTATGAGTTACAAGTATTATTTGACGTTCTTTTTTCTTTTTAACTAAGTATGTAACTAAGTCCTTGTAAATAGCTCGGTTGTCTAAATCATCTTCAGGTTGGTCAATTAAAATCGGACAATCCTTATTACTAAAATCAAGCAAAAGGAGAAGTACAACAAAAGCTTTTTTACCTTCTGACATCTGATTGAAAATGTCATCATAAACTATTTCGTATGATATTTCAAAGAAGTTACTAGCCATCAACTTTTGACATAGTGAGTTGTGACTGTATTGGCTCTTAAGTGTGACGTTTTTTTCTAAGAGTTTATCAAATAGCTGATTAACAGAAGTAAAATAATTTTCGTTAGTTTCTAACTCAACTCCAACAATCTTTTGTCCTTGATGACTTTGTTGATTGATACTGCTGTATAACAAATCTTTATATGCACGTTTATTTAATTTAGCAGATGCTTTGATTTCGAGTTTATCTCGTGAAACACTTAAGTCTTCCTTAAAAGCCTCAATTTTGTTTAAATATTCTCGGTGAGCATCCTTAATAGAAGTTTTGAAAGATTCAATTTGCTCTTTTAGCTTGTCAACTTCGCCTTTTATTATAATTATGTCAGCAAGTTTGTCTTTTTGGATTTTTAACTTGCTTTCTACTTCACGATACTGAGTATTATTCTGAAAGGCTTCTAGCCCTTTAATATAAATAGGGTTTTTATCAATTTCATCATTTGCTTTTTCATTTGCCTTTCTGACAGATGAGTTGGTAGCTTGTATTTTATCTATTTCCGCTTCCCATTCTTGTTGAAATTTTGCTCTTAATTCATCAAATTTTTCTTTGATTTCCTTGCGGTTATTTTCAGAGATTGAAACCAGTTCAAAATCAATTTCTTTGTTGATGAAGAATTTTTCTTTAAGATTTTCAATTCTTGCTATTTCATCGTCTAAAAACTGATTAGTTTTCGATAGTGAATCTTTTTGTGTCCTCAACTTGGAATAATTCTCCAAATCATCTTCTGATATTTGTGATTTGCTTTTTAGCTCTGCTAACTCTTTTGTGAGTTTTTCAATTTCAGTTTCGATTCCTTTTCTGTCTCCCTTTTCCTTTAAGAGATTACGCCTTTTGACCAAATCTTCTTGTAACTGAAAAATCTTATTAACCTTATTAGTTATATCAGTGTTGTTTTCGCTACTAAAGGTTTCATAGTTTGAAATCAATTGATTTTTAGAACTGTCTTGTTTTATAATGCTTTCTATGAGGTTATCAAGTTCTTTGTTTTTATTTCTTGCTAACGTGTACATATAGCTTTGTGGAAAGTATTCAATGTCTCTTTTGTCATTGACAGTTCCATCTTTCCACGTAACAACTAAGTTGGATACGACCTCATTTACAAAGTTTATGTAATCTTCATTTCCATATTTTACTTCTTTATCGCTATTAAGCTTCTTTGCTATTGCACCTAATAGAATTTACTTACCAGTTGAACGCCCACCGATAATAGAATTTAAGTTTTGGTTAAAGTGAATGTTTTGTGAATGGAAATCACTATGTGATATTTTGACCGAATCGATTACTTGATAACCTGCTTTTTCTTGCGGTTTTAATGCTTGAATTCTTACTCTTTGTTTTGCTTCATAAACAACTTGTTTCAAACCTTCAAATGTTGTATCGGCTTTAATCCAACAATTTTCTTTTGAAATATATTTTCTAATATTATGATTATCAGAGCATATAATCATTGGAATGTGCTTCTTAATAGCAGGAAATACCGCGTTTAAGTAGCCTTCTTTATCTTCGGGTTTGCCCAGTTCGTAAAAATCAACACTTTTAGCAATAAGCGTTTTCTGAGCTTCACCGTGTGGTAAAGAATGAGTTATGTTTTCAACTGAGTTTGACTTCTCACCAGCGTGAATACTCGTAAGACCGCCTAAATTTTTAATAAGTTCAATCGTTGTTTCGAGATTACAGTAAACTTCATTAATTTTTGCTCCTTCACCTTTAATTTTTGAGATATTAGTTTTATTCTCTATTTGTCCCCAGATATGAGTTAAGTTGCAATCTTCGGCAAAGATTCCAATAAAGTGTATAGGTGCTCGACCTCTTGAGTCTGACAAAAATTCGATTCCAGGAAGAACAGTTATTCCCTTAGTTTTCCCTAAACTTTGAAGTTCAGTAATTCTTTCAATGTCAATTACATGATGGTCTGTAATTGCCACTACAGAAATGTCATTTGCAGAAAGAGTATCTATGATTTCATGATTAGTAACAGATTTATCTCCGTAATCATATGATGAAGGTGTATGAAAATGTAAATCCCATTTTCTCCACTGAGAACCTTTTTCAATTTTTTTCATTCTTATTAAGTTTGAGCGTTGATTTAAAATAGCTATTTTGTTTTTTCAGCGTTGGCATAAGTTTAGGCAAAAACCAAATTTATTGTTTGTGCGTTGACTTTTAGTATGAAACACAACTAGTGTTGGTAATCATATAATCCCTAATATCTAAGATAATTAATTAGACATCATATATAACCAAAAATAATACAAGCAATAGTTTTTATTTTACGGTAATCCGTAATTGGATTATTGTTAATAGCTGAGGTAAATATATAAAAAACAACTTTTAATTATAAGATAAAAGCTACAAATTAAACCAAGTAATTAATATAACTAGATACAATATGAATTTTAATCACTAGAATAAACCAAAACAAAAAAAAGCGGATCATCGATCCGCTTTTTTTAAACATAAATAATAAAAATATTACTCTTTAATAAGTTTTAAAGTTTTGCTTTTTCCTTTAGATTCTATTTGAACTAAATAAATACCAGCTGGTTGATTTAATTCAAACTTAAAAGTAGAGTTGTTAATATTATCTTTTTTATAAACAACTTGACCTAAAGTATTGATGACTTTAATTTTTGTGTCTCTAGCGTTACCTAATTTTAAATTTACTGTTCCTTTAGTTGGGTTTGGATATAAAGAAAAATTAGCTTGAATACTGTTTTTTTCTATACTCAAAGCATCTGGCATAGAAAAATCTAACTCGTCCACCATTAAAAGAGAAATCGAGCTAGAGTTACCACCAGTAAATCTAATTTCATCAATTGTTCCCCAATCACTATTAAAAGTTAATACGCCACCATTAGCAGCTGGGTTTGCATCTTTTGTGTAGCTAACAGAACCATTTGTGTCACTTACAGTAAAATCTATATTATCTGTAGCAACAACAGCTCCATCTCTATACCCTGTAATAGTTGCAGTAAAGGCGTAACCATTTGCAGGGTTTTTAGCAGACATGTCTGCTTCCATAGATTCTATTTTAAATTCAGATCCATCTGCACTTCCTATTCTATAATCAAAAGCACCAATGTTTGGGCCATTAACAGTACCAGAGTTATCGATGTTAAATAATATTCCTAGATCAGAAGGTTCTGGAGTAATTATAAAATCAGATGGTTCAGATAAAGACGCCATTTGACTTATTGAAGTTGGAGAAATTTGCTGAAATCTAATTCCGTTGGTAGTGTAATCAAGTCCTCTTAAAGAAGGTGCTAATCCGTCAAAATTTTCATCATTTACTTGTGCTAAAAGTGATGTAGAAGAAATTAGCGCTAAAGCTAAAAGTTTAGCAATTTTATTTGGGTAGTTTTTTTTCATAAGTAGTTTTTAAGTAGGTTAATAGTGATGTTTAAAACTGGGGGTAAATATAGATAAATTAAAGCTGTAGTTTTTAATATTTCGATGTATGGTAAAAAGAAAAATAAAAATCCAGATTTTTTTGTTTCAAAAACACTTCAAATCATAACAAAAAAAGACATCAAAAGCATTTTTTGTGGTTAACTAAACGTAACCAAGGTTAACCAAAACTTAACCAAAAACTCAATTTTATTTAAATTTTTAAATAGCTGATATTTAGGAATTTGTGTTTTTGTGCTATTGTCTAAAATTTTAACCAAAGCTAACCAAGGTTAACCAAAAAAAGTGTAGATTTGTGTATAAATTTATTGTATAACAGAGGTGCCAAACCGGCAACAAAAAGTGCATACGTTTTTGCATACGGTTTTTTATACGGTACGCTGGGAAGCCTTGTAAATAGGGTTGTTAGAGAGTTTTTGTTTAAACTCATAACCTGAGGTTTTTTAATGATAATTACTTTCAATTTTATTTGCAATATTTAGTTCTAAATTATTAGCTTTCTTTATAAAAAAATCGAATACTTTAAAGTCAAATTTACCTTATAGATAGCTTTTTAATGTTGCTAATAAAAAAGTTACTTTTGCAGTATGATTGATAATTTTGAAAACGAATTTTTTGGTATCGGTATCCTTAACGGAAAAACACCAGAAAACCTTGGTGTATTATGGCGATCTGCCCAAAATTTAGGAGCAAGTTTTATTTTTACAATAGGTAATCGTTACGCCAAACAAGCTTGCGATACGCATAATGCTGTAAAATCTATGCCTTATTTTCATTATGAAAATTTTGAAGAGTTTTATAAAAACCTACCTAAAGGTGCAAGGCTAGTTGGTGTAGAATTAACTGAAGAAGCAGAATCTTTAGAGACCTTCCATCACCCAAGACGCTGTGTTTATTTGTTAGGAGCAGAAGATCACGGATTATCAAACGCAGCAATAGAAAAAAGCCATTTTTTAGTTAAATTTAAGTCGCAATTAAGCTTAAATGTATCGGTTGCAGGAAGTATTGTGATGTATGATAGAGGAATAAACAAACCAAGGTCGTAACTTTGCACTTTAAAACAATAATTACACATGAGTCATAAAGCAGGTTTTGTAAATATAATTGGTAACCCTAATGTCGGCAAATCTACATTAATGAATGCTTTTGTAGGAGAAAAACTATCCATTATCACCTCTAAAGCACAAACAACAAGACACCGTATTTTAGGAATTGTAAATGGTGAAAATTTTCAAGTAGTATTAAGTGATACACCAGGAATTATAAAACCAGCTTACGAGCTGCAATCTTCTATGATGGATTTTGTAAAATCTGCTTTTGAAGATGCAGACGTTTTAGTGTACATGGTAGAAATAGGAGAGAAGGAATTAAAAGACGAAGCTTTTTTTAAAAAAATAACCAATTCTAAAATTCCTGTGCTATTATTAATAAATAAAATTGATACTTCAAATCAAGAACAGTTAGAAGCACAAGTTAAACTGTGGTCAGAAAAAGTACCAAATGCTTTAATTTATCCAATTTCTGCATTAGAAGGATTTAATGTAAAAGAAGTTTTTGAGAAAATTATCGAACTGCTTCCAGAAAGTCCAGCATTTTATCCAAAAGATCAATTAACCGATAAGCCAGAACGTTTTTTTGTAAATGAAAACATTCGTGAAAAAATTCTTCTAAACTATAAAAAAGAAATTCCGTACGCAGTAGAAGTAGATACAGAAGAGTTTTTTGAAGAAGAAAACATTATCCGTATGCGATCTGTAATTATGGTAGAGCGCGAAACTCAAAAAGGAATTATTATTGGTCATAAAGGTAGCGCCTTAAAAAAAGTAGGTGTAGAAGCAAGAAAAGACTTAGAGAAATTTTTTGGCAAGCAAGTACATTTAGAACTTTATGTAAAAGTGAACAAAAATTGGAGAAGTGACCAAAGACAACTTAAACGTTTTGGATATAATCAAAAGTAGATTATTCATCTAAAACATCACTCATAAATGTGTAAAGTTGTGTCATTTCATCTTGATTAGCGTTTTTACTAAAACTACCAGCAAAGTACAGTATAAACCATAAAATAATCATTAAAAGCATACCCCAAATTTGTAGGTAGTAATCGGTTTTTAAAGCATAATTAGAATATGCCCATATGGCAAATGCAATAAAAAAACCAGCAACTGCAAAATGAAAAAACATAAACATCGTCCAAACCGTTGGGTTGGGTCCAAATAGACCATAAAGCAAGCTTTTATGATCATTAGTTTCGTTAATTTCTAAATGTAATTGTGGCGTCCAAAACCGTTGTTTAGCTTTTGGGAATTTTATAAAAACATGATCATCAACTCTAGAGACTACAAACTCTTTTTGAGATGTTTTTTTAGCTTCAAAAGCATTTAAAACAGAAATATTGTCTTTATTTAATTCAATTTTAAATCGTGGTCTTAAAATGACTTCGTTTAAATTTTCGTTCATAATTAATTCATAATAAACTAAAATACTGTTTTTTATTGAATAGTAAATAGTTTAAACACTACCTTTGCACTCGCTTGCAGGATATGTAATGCAGATTAAAACATAAAGATATGAGTAATATTGTTGCTATAGTAGGAAGACCAAACGTAGGAAAATCCACTTTTTTTAATAGATTAATTCAACGTCGCGAAGCGATTGTAGACGCAGTAAGTGGTGTAACTAGAGATAGACACTACGGGAAAACAGACTGGAATGGTCGTGAGTTTTCATTAATAGATACAGGCGGGTATGTAGTTGGTAGCGATGATATTTTTGAAGCTGAAATCGATAAGCAAGTTGAATTAGCTATTGATGAAGCAGATGCAATTATCTTTATGGTAGATGTAGAATCTGGTGTAACAGGAATGGATGAAGATGTTGCACAACTACTTCGAAAGGTTAAAAAACCAGTGTTTTTAGTTGTTAATAAAGTTGATAACGGAAAACGTGCCGAAGATGCTGTAGAGTTTTATAGTTTAGGACTTGGTGATTATTATACAATTGCCAGTATAAACGGTAGTGGTACAGGTGATTTATTAGATGCTTTAGTCGAAGCGTTACCAGAACCTAAAGAAGACGAAAGAGAAGAAATCTTACCAAGATTTGCAGTTGTTGGTCGTCCAAACGCTGGTAAATCGTCTTTTATAAATGCTTTAATCGGTGAAGATAGATATATCGTTACCAATATTGCAGGAACAACAAGAGATGCAATTGATACAAAATATAATCGTTTTGGTTTCGAATTTAACTTAGTTGATACTGCAGGAATACGTAAAAAATCTAAAGTAAAAGAAGATTTAGAGTTTTACTCTGTAATGCGAAGTGTAAGAGCTATAGAACATTCAGACGTGTGTTTATTAGTGGTAGATGCAAATAGAGGATTTGACGGACAAGTTCAAAATATTTTTTGGTTAGCAGAGCGAAATAGAAAAGGAATTGTAATCCTTGTCAATAAATGGGATTTAGTAGAAAAAGACCATAAGTCAACCGTTCAATTTGAAAAATATATAAAAGAACAAATTGCACCTTTTACAGATGTACCAATTGTATTTATTTCTGCATTAACAAAACAGCGTATCTATAAAGCTATAGAAACAGCTGTAGAGGTTTATAATAACCGTGCAAAACGTATAAAAACTAGCGAGCTTAACGAAACGTTACTTCCAATTATAGAAAGTTATCCACCACCAGCTTACAAAGGTAAATTTGTAAAGATTAAATACATTATGCAATTGCCAACGCCACAGCCACAATTTGCATTTTTCTGTAATTTACCTCAATATGTACGTGATCCTTACAAAAGATACTTAGAAAATAAACTAAGAGAAATTTATGATTTTAAAGGTGTACCAGTAAGTGTATACATGCGAAAAAAATAATTTATTTAAATTTTAAGTTTATTTTAAGAGCTTAAATACTACAACAAGTATATTTTCGTTTTTTTTAGAGTTAGCATTCCTAACTAGACATGCTATTATCAATCAAAAACAACCAAATGCGTAAATTACTTTTTGTAGTAACTATTTTATGTAGTTTACTTTCGTTTAGTCAATCTAAAGACTTTAAAATTTCAGGAAAAATTGTAGCCGAAGAAGATAATACACCTTTAGAAGCAGCGACTGTTTATTTAGAAAGAGAAAAGGATAGTAGTCTTGTTTCATATACTATTTCAGATAAAGAAGGTAGTTTTCAATTAGAAGATAAAACATCAGATCAAAATCTAAACCTTCTAGTTTCTTATGTTGGTTATCAATCTTACAAACAAAAGATAGCTATAAACAAAAATAATATAGAGTTAGGTGAAATTAAACTAAAAGTTAGCAGTAACGCATTAGAAGAAGTTTTAATTAAAACATCAGCTCCAGTAACCATTAAAAAAGATACTTTAGAGTTTAATGTAAAGTCTTTTAAAACCAAAAAAGACGCAACAGTAGAAGATTTACTAAAACAATTACCAGGTGTAGAAGTAGATGAAGAAGGAAAAATTACCGTAAACGGAAAAGAAGTAAACCAAATACTAGTAAACGGTAAGCCGTTTTTTGGTAATGACCCGTCAATTACAACAAAAAACTTAACGAAAGAAATTATTGAAAAAATTCAAGTTGTAGATACAAAAACTAAAAGTGAAGCTTTTACAGGAGAAGAAGGTGATGCCGAAAATAAAACCATAAATCTTACTATAAAAGAAGAAAACAATAAAGGTGTCTTTGGTCGTGTTGCAGCAGGAGCAGGAACAGACAAACGCTACGAATTTGCAGGTATGTTTAATCATTTTAATAACGACCAAAGGTTTAGTGCGTTAGTAGGTGGTAACAACATTAACTCTCCAGGATTTAGTTTTGGAGAAATAGAAAAAATGTTTGGAAGTGGCGGTAGTACATCATGGAACAGTAATGGCTCTTTTAGTATTAACGGAAGACAATTTGGAGGCGGACAAGGTATAACGACCTCAAAATTAGCAGGAGCAAATTTTGCAGATAATTATGGCAAAGCATTAGAAGCATCTGCAGATTATTTTTACTCAGGAAGCAGCTCAGAAAATGAATCTAACTCTCAAAGAGAAACTATTCTGTCAGACTCTAGGTTTTTTACAAACTCTAGATCAAGATCTGTAAGCGAATCTAATTCGCATACCGCAAATGCAGATTTTGAAATTGAAATAGACACTACGTTTATGATTAACGTTAGACCTCGTTTTTCTTTCACCAAAACAAATACAGATTACGTAAGTAACGACGAAACTTTAGACGAAGACCAAGTACTGACAAACCAATCATCATTAAACTCCTTTGTAGAAAATCAAGCAAATAATTTTACAAACGAAATTAGTGCAACCAAAAAGTTTGGAAACAAAGGTGCGTTTTTAAGATTAAATTTAGATAATAGTATAAACAATAACGAAAGTGATGACTACATAAACTCAGTTGCTGAAGTTTTTGGAACAAACCCAGAAACTATTGTTAGGGATCAATTTACAGATGGCGATAATAATAGTACAAATTTAAGAGCAGACTTAGAGTATAGATTACCAATAAAAGCAAAAGAAATCTTTGTGAAGTTTGGTTATCAATACCAAAATAATAAGGATGAAAATAAGCAGAGTACATTCGATTTTAATAATGCTACAAATGCTTATGATGATTTTAATCTAGCCTTAAGTACAGACTTTGAGTATACAGATATAAGAAACTCACCAGGTATAGAGTTAAGTATTAGAAAAGAAAAATGGTTTGCAAGATTTGGTGCAGATTATGTAGCAAGAACGTTAAAAAATAACGATGGTTTAAGACCGCAGTTTAATGTAGAAAGAGACTTTAAGGCTGTAGAGCTTAACTCTAGCTTTAGATATAGCTTTAGTAAAAACTCTACAGTATATGTTAGTTATAACTTAAGTAATAGACCGCCAGCACTAAGACAACTTCAAGCTTTTGAAGATGTTTCTAATCCTTTAAACACAGTAATAGGTAACCCAAACTTAAGTCCTACAAACTCTCATAGTGTTTACGCTAATTTTAACTCGTTTAATTGGCAAGAAAAAACAGGATTCTTTTTCTATTCTAATTTTACAATAACTAATGATGCTGTAGTATCAAGAACAACCATTGATCCAGAAACTTTAACAAGAATAACAACTTACGATAATGTAAATGGTAACAAAAACGGATATTTTGGTGGTAGTTTCAGAAAGAAATTCAAAATAGATTCTTTAAGAAGTTTTAGAGCTAGAGTAGGTATGTGGGGAAATTTTTCTGAAAACATAAACTATAATAACAATGTACAATATTCTAGTAAAAGATTGGGCTTTAATCCAAACGTAGGGTTTGATTACATCCATAATAATGTGTTTGAATTTAGACCACGTTATCGTATATCGTTAACAAATAATAAATACGATATTGATGCATTTGAAGACAGAAATTTTACCTCTCATAATTTAGATTTAAATACTGCATTTTTCTTACCTAAAGGTTTTGAATGGCGAAACGATATAGCATATAATTACAATCCAAATGTTGCTGATGGTTTCCAAAAAGATGCTTGGTTCTGGAATGCTAGTGTGTCTTATTCTGTGCTAAAAGACAAAGGTTTGCTAACCTTAAAAGTTTACGATTTACTTAATCAAAATACCAACGCAAGGCGTACCGCAACTTTAGATTATATAGAAGACACGCAAAGTACCGTTTTAAGGCAATATTTTATGCTTAACTTTAGTTGGAAGTTTAACAGCCTAGGTCCAAAAGGAGAAAGTGGAGATAGCAGTATGTATTTTATAGATTAATGTCATTTATTTAGCGTTAATAAATGTCATTTCGACAGAGCGAAGAATGAGCGACGAGAAAGCTCTTTAAGAGAATACTCATCTTCATTCTTTGTTATTTTAATTAAAAATGAAAGTGAAGAAATATGATTTTTAAATAAACTATTTAGTTTATCTAATTAATACCATTTAGTCTTAACCGAATCTAACACTTGCCTTACACCATTATAATACAGCTTATTTTTAAAATTCGGTATTAGTGTAGATTCAATTAAATGATAACAAACACTATCGGTTAAAATCAATTCTGTACCATAACCAGTAGCAAAAGCAACTTGTCTATCACTTTTAGCAATTAAAAGTAATAGACCATTGTTTTTATCTGCTTTTCCTATACCTAAGTTTTGAGCAATATTTATTGCATGTCTAAGTGCTTTTGTATTTGCGGGTAAAGAATCTATGGTCATTACACAAATTTCATTAGTAGTTAATTTTTCATAATTTAAAATGAAATTAGTAAGTGAATCCTCTTCTACTGTAGAAAATACATTAGCATAATCTTGAATAACTGCTTGATTATGTTTTAAGGTTTGCTGAGGTTTTGTTTTACAAGAAATACAAAAAACGAAGGCTAATACAAAAGTGAAATATTTCATCTAAAGAATTTATATTGAAATTTAGAACTAGTTGAAGTTGAATTTGTTGTCTGCTAATGAAACTAAAAATACGATCGCGACTGTAAACCTTACTACCAACCACCAGAAGCGCCACCGCCGCCAAAACCGCCGCCACCAAAACCGCCGCCAAAGCCACCAGAACCAAATCCGCCACCAGAAGATCCTCCAAATCCACCACCAAATCCACCAGAGCTACGTCTGTAGCCACCACGACCAGAATTGCTTAAAATAATGGCTTCTAAGATGTCGCGTGTGCTATTTCCGCCACCACCAAAATGATCGCCATTACCACCATTGCGTTTGTGTTTTGATATAGAAATAAGAATAATTATAAAGATGATAATCAAAAAGAAAATGACACCAACAGGAAAACCACCACCAGAACTTTTTCTTGTGCCTTGATATTCACCTTTTAAGACTTCAAAAATAGCATCTGCACCACGATTTAAACCGCCATAATAATCATTACGTTTAAAATAAGGGATTATGTCTCGCTCTATAATTCTGCGTGACATTGCATCGGTTAATAAGTGCTCTACGCCGTAACCCGTTGCAATCATTATTTTACGGTCATCTCTGGCTAATAAAATAAATATACCATTATCTTCTTTAGCTTGACCAATTCCCCATTTATGCGCCCATTCTGTCGCTAAATAATTAATATATTCACCTTTTGTAGATGCAATTATTGCAACAACAATTTGTGTAGAAGTACTATCAGAATATTTAACTAGTTTGTTTTCTAGTGTGTTTTTTTTTGATGCAGATAATAAATTAATGTAATCGTAAACACTAGTTTGGAAGTCTGGTTTTTTAGGGATTTCAAACTGAGCAAATCCAAAACTAAACGATAATAGTGCTAAAATAAATACACTGTTTTTTATAAACTGTTTACTTATTTTCATCCTTTAGAAATCGTATTGGTTAACTCATTTGTGTCATCATCTTCTATAGGAAAATGTGCTTTTAATTGTTCTCCAGCGTGTATAATGCCATCAACAAGACCTTGTTTAAAGTTACCGTTTCTAAAATGCTTTTGAATGATATCTTTTGTCTCGTCCCAGAAGTTATCAGGCACTACTTTGTTAATACCTTGATCACCGTAAATGCTAAATTTATGATCGTCTACAGCAACATAAATTAAGACACCATTTCGGTTTTTGGTGTTGTGTATTTTTAAAACAGAAAACACTTCTAAAGCACGTTCTTCAAGATGTGCATTACAAGTGTTTTCTATATGAACTCGTATTTCTCCAGACGTGTTTTTTTCTGCTAACTTAATAGCATCAACAATGTCTTGTTCTTCACTAGCGGTTAAAAAAGATTCTACGTCTAAAGACATCGCGTTTTATTAAAAATCAAATTCTACATCAGGAGCTTTTTCGCTTCCTTCTTCTGCTTCAAAATAAGCTTTTTTCTCAAAACCAAAAATACCAGCAAGTAGATTGTTAGGGAAAGTTCTTATATGTTTATTATAAGGTTTTACCGTTTCATTAAACCTATCTCTTGCTACATTAATTCTATTTTCGGTACCTTCTAATTGACTTTGTAGTTCTAAAAAATTTTGATTAGCCTTTAAGCCTGGATAACGTTCTACAGTTACTAATAATCTAGATAAAGCACTGCTTAAACCGCTTTGTGCTTGATTGAATTGTTGTAACTGTTCTGGAGTAATATTTGTTGGGTCTATATTTATAGATGTTGCTTTTGCTCTGGCATTAATTACAGACTCTAATGTACTTTTTTCAAAATCTGCTGCACCTTGTACTGTTTTTACAAGGTTGCCAATTAGGTCACTACGTCTTTGGTAAGAGCTTTCTACCTTAGCCCATGCTTCTTCTACATTTTCTTCTAATCCTATTGTCGAGTTGTATACTCTTACTCCAAAAATAACTGCTAGTGCAATTAAGATAATTGGTACAAGCCATTTTTTCATGATGTGTTGGTTTTAAAGTTGTTCTTTTAGTTTTATAAGTTGGTTTTTTACACTTTCTAATTTAGCGATTATTTCAAAATTATCGAGTGTTTTTTTCTTTTCTTCTTTTAAATGAATTTTTGCTCCTTCCAAAGTAAACCCGCGTTCTTTTACCAAATGATAAATAAGCTGAAGGTTTTTTACGTCTTCTGGTGTGAATTTACGATTGCCTTTAGCGTTTTTTTTGGGTTTTAAAACTTCAAATTCTTTTTCCCAAAAACGTATTAAAGACGTGTTTACATCAAAAGCTTTGGCGACTTCACCAATAGAATAATATCTTTTTTCAGGTAAATCAATTATCATTAGTCTAAAGATTGGTTTTCTAAAGATGCACGTTCTAATAATTTGCTAAACTCTTCAGGAGTTAAACTACCGTAGTAGAAGTTTATTGGGTTAATACGTTGGTCATCTTTAAAGATTTCATAATGTAAATGAGGTGCTTCACTACGACCAGTACTACCTACAAAACCAATTAAATCTCCGCGTTTTACTTTTTGGTTTTTTTGCACATTATACTTGTAAAGATGTGCGTATAAGCTAACATAACCATAACCATGGTCTATTCTAATATGTTTTCCGTAACCAGAACTATTACTGTCTGCTCTTACCACAACACCATCTCCAGAAGCATAAACAGGTGTGCCTCTTGGTGCGGTAAAATCCATTCCCCAATGCATTTTACGTTGTTTAGTAAATGGGTCAGAACGCATACCGTAACCAGAAGCCATTCTGGTTAAATCTTTATTGTTAACTGGTTGTATTGCCGGTATAGATGTTAATAGTTTTTCTTTTTCTTCAGCTAAAACAGCAATTTCATCTAAAGATTTAGATTGCACTACAATACGTTTTAAAAGTTTATCAATACGTTTGTTGCTATTTATAATTAATTCAGAATTATCAAAACCTTCAAGTTTTTTGTAACGGTTTACACCACCAAAACCAGCTTTGCGTTGTTCTTCTGGTATTGGATTGGCCTCAAAATATAATCTGTAAATGGTATTGTCTCGCTCTTCGATGTTGGCTAAAACAGTTTCGGCTTGACTCATTTTTTTATTCAATAATTCATATTGAAATTCTAAGTTTGCCAACTCGCGTTTTAATGCTTTTTCTTTAGGCGATTCTATGTAATGACCGGCTATAAAAACAAGTAAAAAGCTAAATAAAACACTAGCTAAAAGAAACAATAAGATGAACTTAAATGTACGTCTTTTTTTACGCTCTATTTTTTTATATGAAAGCGTTTCAGAATCATAATAATATTTTACCTTACTCATTCCTTAATTTATACTATTTTTGCTGTTAAAAATATGATTTAAGTTGGGCTTTAATCAAAACAGTAACGAGCAAACTTACAAAAATATTTCAGTTTAAATTTAAGTAAATAAAACTAAAGTCTTTTATTTTAGTGTAAAACGCTTTAAAAAAGGCAAGTATTAAAATATAAATATGAATTCTCAAGACATTCGTTCTACTTTTTTAGATTTTTTTAAAAACAAAAAGCATAGCATTGTGCCTTCTGCACCAATGGTTTTAAAAGATGATCCAACCTTAATGTTTGTTAACTCGGGTATGGCACCTTTTAAAGAATATTTTTTAGGTAATGCACAGCCAAAAAATAATCGTATTGCAGATTCTCAAAAATGTTTAAGAGTATCGGGTAAACATAATGATTTAGAAGAAGTTGGTTACGATACCTATCATCATACGTTGTTTGAAATGTTAGGTAACTGGTCGTTTGGCGATTACTTTAAAAAAGAAGCAATTGCTTGGGCTTGGGAATTATTAACCGAAGTTTATAAAATAGATAAAGACATACTTTACGTCACTGTTTTTGAAGGTAGTGATGATGCAGATAACTTAGGTATGGATACCGAAGCTTATGATATTTGGAAAGAATATATAAGCGAAGACCGAATTTTAAAAGGAAATAAAAAAGATAACTTTTGGGAAATGGGCGATCAAGGACCTTGCGGACCTTGTAGCGAGATTCATGTAGATATTCGTTCTGCAGAAGAAAAAGCAAAAGTAGACGGTAAGTCTTTAGTTAACGAAGATCATCCGCAAGTGGTAGAAATCTGGAATCTTGTCTTTATGCAATACAATCGTAAAGCAGATGGAAGCCTAGAAGAATTACCAAACAAACATATCGATACAGGTATGGGATTTGAGCGTTTATGTATGGTCTTACAAAACAAAACATCAAATTACGATACCGATGTATTTACACCATTAATTAGAGAAATTGAAACCATAACGCACAAAGATTATGGTAAAGAAGATAAAATTGATGTTGCTATTCGTGTTATTTCAGATCACGTTCGTGCAGTAGCTTTTTCTATTGCAGATGGGCAATTACCAAGTAATAACGGAGCAGGTTATGTTATTAGACGCATTTTACGTCGTGCAGTACGTTATGGCTTTACTTTTTTAGATAAAAACGAACCTTTTATTTACCGATTAGTTAATGTTTTAGTTGAAAAAATGGGACAAGCATTCCCGGAACTAAAAGCTCAAAAACAACTAATAGAAAACGTAATTAAAGAAGAAGAAACTTCGTTTTTACGTACGTTAGAGCAAGGATTAACAATTCTAGATCGTATTGTTGAAACTGCTAAAGGAAAAGAAATTTCAGGTTCTAAAGTATTTGAGCTTAAAGATACTTATGGTTTTCCTGAAGATTTAACCGATTTAATTTTACGTGAAAAGGGATTCGCTTACAATAAAGAAGACTATAAAAAACGTCTTGAAGAACAGCAAAATAGAGGTCGTAAAGCTTCAGAATTAAAATCTGATGATTGGACTATTTTAATTGAAGATGAAGAACAAGAGTTTGTTGGTTATGATACTCTAGAAACTAACGTAAAAATTACCAAATATCGTAAAGTTACCTCTAAAAAAGATGGAGAGATGTACCAATTGGTATTTAACTTAACCCCATTTTATGCAGAAGGTGGTGGACAAGTTGGTGATAAAGGGTATTTAGAAGACGCTCATGGTGATGTGGTTTACATTTTAGACACCAAAAAGGAGAACAATGTAGCTATACATTTAACTAAAAATTTACCAGCTAATATTACTGAGAAGTTTAAGGCAACTGTAGACGCTAAACAACGTTACAGAACCGAGTGTAATCATACAGCAACACACTTATTACATCAAGCATTACGCGAAATTTTAGGTGATCATGTAGAGCAAAAAGGAAGTGCAGTGCATAGTAAATACTTACGTTTTGACTTTTCTCATTTTTCTAAAATGACTGTGGAAGAATTACGTGACGTAGAAAACTTTGTAAACGCAAGGATAGAAAGTAAATTGCCATTACAAGAACAACGTAATGTACCAATGGAAAAAGCGTTAGAAGAAGGCGCTATGGCATTATTTGGTGAAAAATATGGTGATGCAGTACGTACTATTAGATTTGGACAGTCTATAGAATTATGTGGTGGAACACACGTAAATAATACAGCAGATATTTGGCATTTTAAAATTGTATCAGAAAGTGCTGTTGCAGCAGGAATAAGACGTATAGAAGCTATAACAAACGATGCTGTAAAAAGCTATTTTCATGATAATAATCGTGCGTTTTTTGAAATGAAAGATTTGCTTAATAATGCTAAAGAACCAGTTAAAGCACTTCAAAATTTACAAGAAGAAAATACAGCCTTAAAAAAACAAATTGAGCAGTTGTTAAAAGATAAAGCTCAAAATATAAAAGGACAGTTAAAATCTGAAATTAAAGAAATTAATGGCGTTAATTTCTTGGCTAAAAAATTAGATTTAGATGCATCTGGTATTAAAGATTTATGTTTTGAATTAGGTAGCCAATTTGATAACCTGTTTTTATTATTTGGAGCAGAAAATAACGGTAAAGCAATCTTATCTTGTTATATCTCTAAAAAACTAGTAGAAAGTAAAGGTTTAAACGCAGGAACCATTGTTAGAGAGTTAGGTAAGCACATCCAAGGTGGCGGTGGCGGACAAGCATTTTTTGCTACTGCAGGTGGTAAAAACCCTGAAGGTATTAATGCTGCTTTATCTGCTGTAGAAGCTTATTTGGCATAATCTGCTTTTATAGATATATGAACTTACAAACCAACATACCACTTCAGGTTATACCTAATAACCAAATAGATTATAACTCTAAAGTGGTATTGTTAGGGTCTTGTTTTGCAGAAAACATTGCCGAAAAATTTAATTATTATAAGTTTCAGTATATAGTTAACCCATTAGGTATTTTATTTCATCCTTTAGCGATTGAAACTTTAATAAAAAAAGCATTAACCGATCAGATATTTACTGATAAAGATGTAGTATTTAATAACGAACAGTTTCATTGTTTAAATGCACATTCAATTTTTAGTAATCATTCTAAAGAAGAACTTCTTTCTACATTAAATGATACGATAGTTGATGCTAAACTTAAACTTAAATCAGCTTCACACATAATTATTACATTAGGAACTGCTTGGATATATCGTTTTCTAGAAAATCAACAAGTTGTAGCAAATTGTCATAAAATTCCTCAGAAAAACTTTAAAAAAGAATTATTATCACCTGTTCAAATAGAAAAAAGCCTACAAAGCTTAGTCTCATTAATTAGTCTAGTTAATCCAAAAGCTCAATTTATTTTTACAGTATCTCCTGTTAGGCATATTAAAGAT
Organism: Mesoflavibacter sp. CH_XMU1422-2; assembly: GCF_037029245.1. Lineage (NCBI taxonomy): Bacteria > Pseudomonadati > Bacteroidota > Flavobacteriia > Flavobacteriales > Flavobacteriaceae > Mesoflavibacter > Mesoflavibacter sp. CH_XMU1422-2. Next base: position 162,512 of record NZ_JAYMEE010000001.1, read on the forward strand.
GGTTTTATAGAAAATACAAGAAGTAAATCGCATTTAATTACTGCTATTCATGAGTTTTTAAGTAAAAATCATGAGTCCAAAAAACATAACTTAAACTATTTTCCTTCTTACGAGATTATGATGGACGAGTTAAGAGATTATAGGTTTTACAATCAAGATATGTTGCATCCAAGTCCGTTAGCAGTAGATTATATTTGGGATAAGTTTTTAAATACTTGGGTTTCTTCTAGTGCAAAATTAACTATGGAAGACGTCGAAGCTATCCAAAAAGGGTTGTCTCATAAACCTTTTAATGAATCTTCAGAAGCGCATCAGAAGTTTTTACTTCAGTTAAAAAAACGTAAAGAAACACTTAAAAAATCTTTCCCTTTTATTGATTTTTACTAAAATACGCCAAATGACGTATTTACATTTTTGTTGTTTTATTTCAATTTTGGATTATAATTTAAAACCGAAATTGAATGAAAAATCTAAAACTATTATTGTTGCTTGTTTTATTGAGTGTATCTACTCAATCTTTTTCTCAAGAAAAATTATCTTCTCCAGATGATGTAACACCTCAATATTTAGAAAACATTTTTAAAAATGCATATATAGATGTATTAGAAGTAAAGGACACTTTTGTAAAAATAAAAGATAACCGAACACTTTATTTAGATATTGATTCTCAAAAAAGATTTATAAGCATAAGTACTCTATATACATTAAAAGAAGGTGCTAAAAAAGATGAAATTTTAGAAGTATTTAATGCGATTAATAAAGATGTACTAATGATCAAGTGTCATTATAATGAGTCAGCGCATTCTGTATCTTTTTACTATTATTTTTGGATAGATAATGGTTTTTCTGACAAAACATTTGTAAGTGCCGTAAAGTTATTTCAAACAGGTGTGACTTTAGCAATAAGTAAAGATTCTAATAATACTATATTTTAATAATAAGCTATAATGAAAACAATCAATCTATTTTTAATTATTTTTTGTGTTCAATTATCATTGGCACAAAAAGCTGAGCAACCTAACAATTCTTACGATTTAGGTGCAACAATTAATGAAATGACATTAACTGTTGGTGGCATTTTAGTAGTCGCAACTAACGATGGTTTAGTTGGAATAAATCCAGAAACAAGTACGCCTACATTTACATTTAATAATTTTGGTAAGTTAACTCCAGAAGAAACCATTTTTGTAGAAGATTCTCCATATATCATTGTATCACAAGGAGCAGGCTCTAAATTTGCAGGTATTGCTAAAACAAAAAGAGCAGTTATTAATTACATAACAGGACAAGTAATTTTTAATTCAGATAATGATAATTGGAATCAAGTTTACACATGTAATATCTTTTTACCAGATAATAAATTAGTAGTTAGTGGTATCCAAAAAGTAGGTACAAAAGCCGAAAAAATGACACCTAAAGTTGCAGTTTACGATTTAAGCACACAACAATTAGATTATAGTTTTTTCTTAGATAAGCCAGGTAGAGTAGGTATATCAAAAGATTTTAGTGTTACAGGATTACCATTATTATTAAAAGATTTTTTAATCATTCCTACTGCGCAAGGCTTAATTGCAAAATCTCATACAGGAGAAGATTTATGGACAAACAAGATTAAAAGAGTAGCATGGATGGTGTCTGATAAATCTGAAAAAGAAATTTATGGTTTTGAAACCACAACAAACGGAAAAAACACAAGAATACATAAAATTGGAGCAGATGGAAAAGAGCTATGGCAAGACGATAGAAAAGTAAAAGGAATTGTATCTAATTTTGAAATATTACCACAAGGTATAGCTGTTGTTAGTAACAAAAGTGATGGCGGAGATAAAAGTGTATTCTCTCAAAAAAACGAATCTGAAATCGCTTTTTTAAGTGCTAGTACAGGAGAAGATCTTTGGGAAAAAGCACCAAAAACTAAAGGTTATGTGCAGCACTTTTATGTGCAGGATGATGGGATTTTATTCGGAATCCAGCAAGGAGGAATAAATAAGATTTCTTTTGAAGGAGAAACGTTATTTAAAAAACCATTAAAAACAGGAGAAAATATAATGGTTATGGCAAATTCTCCTCAAGGATTAATTTACATAACTAGCGAAGATGCAAATATTGTTAACCTAAAAACAGGTGAGCAAGTTTGGGATAAGCCATTAAAATATAAAAATTCAGCTTCTGTAGCGTCAACTTTTGATGCCGATAATAATAGATATTTAATTGCAGCAGATGGTACTATTTTTAGTATTGATGCAAATTCTGGCGATGCACAAGATTTTGCAAAAGTAAAATTTGACGAAAAAGAAGACGCTAACCAAATGGAGATGAGAAACGGAAACATTTACCTAGCCTCATCTCAAAATATGATGGTTTTAGATAAAGATGGTAACGAAGTGTATCATAAATACTATAAATCACCATCAAAAAGCGGTTTTATGAAAGCCTTATCTGGCGTAGTAGCTGTAGCGTCTACAGCACTAACTATGGCGCATTCTTATCAAGCAGGTTTAAATAAAACACGATACGGTAGTGCTAATAATCTAGATAACTACAATGATTATGGAAAAGAAAACAAAAGAGCTGCAGATATGTTTGCCTCTATAGCAGACGAGTCTTTTAAAATCATGTCAAAACGTTTTAAAGCAACTGCAGCTACAGAGAATTCACAATTCATTTTAACTAAATTAGATGATGGCGTTGGTTTAGTTAAAGTAAATAAAGATAATGGTAATGTAGATAAAGAAATTATTCTTAAAGACAAAAAACCAGAATATCAAGTAGACGAAGTAGCTGGTGTGCTCTTTTATAAAGCCAATAAAAGCACCATCTATGCATATAAATTATAGTATGTAAATACTAAAAACGCGCTATTAATCAATCTGTAAACACCAACATTTAAAATAAGTTTTACTTATAAGTTGGTGTTTATTTTTTTAGCTTTTTTGAAATTTAATATTTATCACTTTACTTTATAAGACTAAAACCAACATAAATGAATCGCTATTATTTCATTTTCTTTTTTATAGGATTTAATCTCTTCGCTCAAGATCAAAACACATATCTAGATAGTATAAGCAACCAAATTAAAACCCAAAAGCCAAAACAAGCTTTAAATACTATTATTGAAATTCCCTACGGAAGTTTTGTCGCAGAGCTAGAAAAGTCAGAACAATTGTTTAATAAAGGTATAGAACTATCTAAAAATATAAACGATAGTATTGCTTTAGGCGAAATTATGTTTAAATACGGTCAACTTAAATCGTATCAAAATAAATTTGATCAAGGGTTAGAGTACACTTTGCAAGCAATAAGAATTTTTGAACATCAAAAAAATAATACAAAAGCAGGTATAGCTTACGGTGGTTTAGGCTACAACTTAAAAACTAGAGACTTAGATAAAGGGTTTTATTACATGCAAAAAGGAATAAAACTACTAGAAATTGAAAATGATTTAGAAGGTTTAAATCCAGTATATGACAATTATGGCGTATTGCTAAGTATGGACAAAAAACTTGATAGCGCTTTATACTATCAATATAAATCTTTAGCTATAAAGAAGCAGTTAAAAGATAGTATAGGGCTTGGTTATAGCTACGCAAATATAGCTAATACGTTTGCCGAAAAACAAAACTATGACTTAGCTAAAACCTACGTAGATAGCTCTTCGGTTATACGAAATAAAATTGCAGATAATTATGGAATAACTGTAAACTACGTGCATATAGCAGAAATTTTTCAACAAGAAAAAAACTACATTAAAGCTATTGATAATTATAAAACCTGTGCAGAATTAGCTAATAAATACAAGTACAAACATTTAGAAAAATACTGTTATCAAAATATTGCTACATGCTATAAAAAACTAAACAAATACAAAGATGCTTTAGACTTTCATGAAAGATTTCAAGCTTTAAAGGATAGTACAGACAATGTAGCAACGCAGAATAAGATAGAAGAACTCCAAATACAATTTGAAACCGAAAAAAAAGAAAAACAACTAGCAGAAGCAAAATCTGATATATTAATTAAAGAAGCAAAAATAAAGAGAAAAACCACCTTAACTTATTACGCATTTGGTTTAGCTTTCTTTTTAGGATTAATAGGTTATTTAGTTTATAAACAACAACGCTTAAAAAACAAGCAAATAATTAAAGAAAACGAACTAAAAGAGGCTTTAATAAAAATTGAAAATCAAAATAATTTACAAGAACAGCGATTAGCTATTTCTAAAGATTTACACGATAATATCGGTTCTCAATTAACCTTTATAATTTCTTCTTTAGACAATTTGAAATATTTTGATTTCACCAAAGAAAAACTTTATAATAAGTTTGATTCTATAGGCAACTTTACCCGAAGTACAATTACCGATTTACGAGATACGATTTGGGCAATGAATAAAGAAGAAATTACTTTTGAAGACCTTAAAACAAGAACCACCAATTTTATAGAAGCAGCAAAAACCTCTTTATTAGGTATTGATTTTGAGTTTAATTATCCTAAGGATACAGATAATGTTAAGCTTAATTCACTTCAAGGAATAGACGTATATCGCATCATTCAAGAAGCAATAAATAATGCGGTAAAACACGCAAAAGCAACTAAAATTGTAGTTAATTTTGAGATAGTAAATAACGATTTGAAAATTTCGATTATAGACAATGGTATTGGGTTTGATCAATCAACTATAGAGGCTGGTAATGGTCTGTCATCTATGAAGAAAAGAGCAAATGAAATTGATGCAGATTTTGAAATGAAATCTTCCGACCAAGGAACAGAAATTACCATAAAATTTGAAATGTAATCTTTATTAAATAGGGCAATTGCCTTATTTTAAAAACTATTAATCTTTTTTAAATTTGATAGTCATCTAATGTTCAATATTTGCGTTATGAACTATCCAATTTTTATACTATTCTTAGTTACTTTAATATTACTTTTTTGGCATTTTAATGTTGTTAAAAAAGAAATACATCATCATAATTTAATTGTTCATGATTTTCAAAATAAGTTAGACAAGCAAACCAATCTAAAAGAGTATTTGGCTAAACAAAATTCAAAAATTAATATCAAAAGGATTAACATTAAAATATCTATAATTAAAAATCAAATTGAAATTTTAAAACAAATTTCAATTAATAAAGAGAGCAACTAAAATGAAAATAGCTATTATAGACGATAACAGTTTTTTAATTTCTTCTATAAAAGAGAAGCTCTCTTTTTTTGAAGAAATTCAGGTAAAATATACCGCCAATAATGGTGCAGATTTATTAGAAAAACTTGATAAAGACCATAATTTAGACGCGCTTTTAATGGATATAGAAATGCCTGTCTTAAACGGTATCGAAACAACATTAGCTGTAAAACAAAAGTATCCGCAAATAAAAATAATTATGCTAACGGTTTTTGATAATGACGAGAATATTTTTAACGCCATAAAAGCAGGAGCAGATGGGTATTTATTAAAAGATGTTAATCCACATGAGCTATTTAATGGTATTGTAGATACCTTAAATGGTGGAGCAGCTATGAATCCTTCCATTGCATTAAAAACATTAAAGTTACTCCGTAATCCAGTAGATTTTAAAGATGTATCAAAAGAAGAAATTAATTTAACCAACAGAGAAGTTGAGGTTTTAGAGCAATTGTCAAAAGGATTAAGTTATAAAGTTATAGCAGATAATTTGTTTTTATCACCTTCTACAGTAAGAAAACATATAGAAAATATTTACTCAAAGCTACAAGTGCACTCAAAATTAGAAGCCGTACAAAAAGCAAGGCGTAATAATCTGATTTAGAGGTTTTCAGTATATTTTGTAAGATAAAATCTACAAATAGTATCTTAAACTAAGATATGTTCTTTTGGTCGAAAAAAAAGATACAAACTCAAAGATAGTTCTAATTTTATAAAGCTATTAATCATATTTCACTATAAGCACCAGATTAATAAACTTATTAAGAGTTTGTTAAATCTGGTGTTTTTTTATTATCAATTTGGTAACATTTAAATCATTTAGCCTCAATAATATAAATTTATTTTTGCAAGGCTATTAATCTACATATAAAAAAGCATCTTTTGTTTATAGTAAACATTGGTGCTTTTTTATTTACCTTTAAAATATGAGAAAAATAGTAGTAGGAATATGCATAACTTTAATGGTTATATTTATCATAAATAAATGTTCTAATAAAGAAGAAATTCTTATTCAAGAACATTCTGCATTAATAGAAAAGCAAATAAAAAACGTTAGTAAGCTAGTTGTTACCGAAGGTAATTTTAGCGAAGTTTTTAGCTATAAAAATAGCAAAGCAGTATTTGGAGATTTAATAGAGGTTGAAAAAAAAGCACTAGTTGTTGTTAATGCAGAAGTGACGGTTGCTTACGATTTAAGTAAAATTGAATTTAATTTAGACGAAGAAAATAAAACACTAACCATTACAAAAATACCAGAACAAGAAATAAAAATTTTCCCTGAGTTAGAATATTATGATGTACAAGCAGACTTTTTAAATCCTTTTAAAGCCGAAGACTATAATGCTATCAACAAAAAAGTAAAACAGCAAATAACTAAAAAGATAAATGCATCTAATTTAAAATCAAATGCAGAGAATAGATTAGTTAGTGAGCTATCTAAATTCTATATTTTAACCAATAGTTTAGGTTGGACATTGCAATACAACCAAAAAGTAATAGATAAAGTAGAAGATTTAAAATTATAAGTCTAACTTTTTAGCAAGGTTAAGCCAACCGCCACCATTTATAGTCTCAACACCATTTTGTCGTAAAATAGCTGCAGCACTTCCAGATCGCATACCACTAGCACAACATGTAATTACAGGTTTGTTCCACTTCTTTATATCTGTTATTTTAGTAGGTATAGATTGTAAAGGAATATGCTTAGAACCAGGAATTGCACCAGAATCATACTCAGCTTTAGATCTAACGTCTAAAATAATAGCATTTCTATTTTTAAAATCGTTTAACTTTTCGTTTTTATTACCAAATAAGAAACCAAATAATCCCATAATTGTAGTTTAAATTTGTTACAAAAATACAAATTACAAATACTAATACTGTAACAATTGTTACTTGTATTTTAAACCCTTAAATTTGTAATTAAATAACTAAATTCAAAATTATGGCTCAAGCTTACGTCAAGCAATCACTTGTAAATCAAATAGCATTTATCGAATTTTTCACACCAGAGCACAATGCTATGCCAAGCCCAATTTTAAAAGAATTAGCGCAAGTAATCACCAACGCAGGTAAAGACGAAACTGTAAAAGTAATTGTTTTAAAAAGTGGTGGCGACCGTACATTTTGTGCAGGAGCAAGTTTTAAAGAACTGGTTGCTATTGATAATTTAGATGAAGGTGAGCAGTTTTTTTCAGGATTTGCAAATGTCATAAACGCCATGCGTACCTGCGGAAAAATTATAATTGGTCGTGTGCAAGGTAAAGCTGTTGGCGGAGGCGTTGGTTTGGCTTGCGCAACAGATTATTGTTTAGCAACCAAATATGCAGCTATTAAATTAAGCGAAATTAGTATTGGTATTGGACCATTTGTAATCGAGCCAGCAGTGTCTAAAAAAATAGGAGCAACCGCATTTTCGCAAATGACTATTGATGCCGAAAATTTTTACACGGCAGAATACGCTAAAGACAAAGGACTTTATGCAAATGTTTTTGAAACCATTGAAGAATTAGACCAAGCAGTCATCGAACTAGCAAATAAATTAGCAAGTTATAATCCAGAAGCGTTATCAGAACTAAAAAACGTACTATGGCAAAACACCGAAAATTGGGACACGTTACTTAAAGAACGCGCCAAAATTAGCGGTAAATTAGTACTAAGTAGTTTTACAAAAGAAAAGCTAGCTAGTTATAAGTAGTTTAACTTAAAACAGGTTCTTCATTTACAATTTTAATACCGTCATCTATTAAATGACCAATTTTAGGTCTGTTTTGTTTAATGGTTTCTAGATGGTTTAAAATAGAAGTACATAATTCTTTTTCATTTCCTTTAAAAGCTAATTCGTACAACTCTACAGGTAAAAGCCAATCGTTAGGGAATTTATCTTGTAACTGTTCTAAAACTTTAGTTCTAGAAATGGTTTTATTAGTACCTTCTCTATAATCTCTTACTTGTTGGTAAAGTGAAATAAGTTCAAGCTTTTCTGGTGATTTTTCCTCATGAATGGTATTGCTACTAATTTTATGAGAAATCAAATCGAAGCTATGTAAATCTGCAGGTCCAGAATATCCAGATATAACCTCTTTTCCTACAGCCATATCATACTGCCCCCATTCTGGTTTAAATAAAACCGTATCGTTATGTTTTACGGTACAGTTTTTAAAGCTTATTAATATAATTTTTCCTTGTAGGTTTCTTGTTCCGGTAATAATTTCGCCAGTTACGGTAATATTGCCTTCAAATTCAAGCGTTACTGTTTCACCTTCATAAATATCATATGCACGCAAATCTCTTGGCGACATATCTTCAATAGCAAGATTAATACCTTTTAATTTTCCTATTGGAGATCCAAAACCTTCGGGATGCTCTAAAGTACTATGTCCTACTAATTCTTTATCACGGTTTGCTAATGCAGTTTTACCAGTGGTTTGGATGTAGTGTACTTTCCCGTTAGTTTCTATAACATTAGTAAATACTCCCGAAATTTGTAAACCTGTACTTAATTCTATGGTACCTAGTGCGTTACTTTCTATTAATTTATTTACTGCGCTTGCGCCACCAGTACGTAATGCCATAGTGTTTGCAAACTCTTCTAAAACTAAACTTAAGTGTGCAAAATCTGGTGTGACAAATAGTTGAGGTTGCGGTTTTGTAATATCAAAATCCTGAAAAGTTGCTTCAATAGTATACGGTAGTTTTTTTACCTTATCGGTCATGCACCAAGCACTTTCTCCAATAGAAGATAGTAATCCTGCTCCGTAAATTTTTGGCTGTTCAAGCGTGCCAATTAAACCGTATTCTACAGTCCACCAATGTAAATTTCTTATTAAAGCCATTTCACTTGGTTTACCCATATTTTGTTGTAAATCTTCAACTTTTTTTTCGGCTTTATCAATCTCGTCTTGTGGCGTATTTGGCGCTTCTTTTATTATAGAAAGATGTCTTACAGCATCATATAATTCGTAATCTTTGGCGCTACTTATAGCTTTGCAGCCAATTTCTCCAAAACGTCTTAAATATTCAGCATATTCTGGATTTGCAATAATTGGAGCATGTCCTGCACCTTCATGAATAATATCTGGAGCAGGCGTATATTCAATATGCTCTAACTGTCTAATATCACTAGCAATTACTAAAACATTATAAGCTTGAAATTCCATAAACGCATTTGGAGGGATAAAACCATCAACAGCGACTGCAGCCCAACCAATTTCTTTTAAAATACGATTCATACCATACATATTTGGTATAGCATCAATACTAATTCCTGTTTGTTTTAAACCTTCTAAATAAGAGTTATGAGCTACTTGGCTTAAATAATCTACATTTTTACGCATTGCATAACGCCAAACAGCTTGATCAATTGCACTGTAATCCTCGTAGTTTTGAGGTTTTATAAATTGCGTTAAATGCTTTGGTAAACGGTCTAAAATCGGATTAGTTTCTATATTTTTTAAGCTCATTGTAATAGGGTTTGCTATTAGGTAAAAATACTAAAATTTACACTAAAAACAGAATGCTGTAAAACAGTATATTAGTCAATAAAAATTTTATTTTTGCATTAAAATAATAGCAAATGTTAACTCCTTTAAAATTTCAACCTTTATTTAAGTATAGAATTTGGGGCGGAAATAAATTAAAAACCGTTTTAAATAAAGACTATGATGGAGATTCTATTGGTGAATCTTGGGAAATCTCTGATGTACAAAATGATGAGACAGTAGTTGCAGATGGGTCATTAAAAGGATACACTTTAAAACAACTAATACAAGAGTTTAAAGGCGAATTTTTAGGAGAAAGCGTTTATAAACAGTTTGGTGAAGCTTTTCCGTTGCTTATTAAATTTATAGATGCTAAAACACCACTTTCAATACAAGTACATCCTAATAATGAATATGCAAAAGCACATCATAATTCCTTTGGGAAAAACGAAATGTGGTACATCATGCAAGCAGATCAAGACGCTAATATTATTGTAGGTTTTGAAAAAGAAATTGATAAAACACAATTTAAACAACATTTAGAAGATAAATCTGTTTTAGATGTAATGCATCATGAAAATGTAAAAAAGGGAGATGCATTTTATATTCCAACTGGACGTATACATGCTATTGGAGCAGGAGTTATGTTGGCAGAAATTCAGCAAACATCAGATGTCACTTATCGTGTTTATGATTATGATCGTGTAGATAAAACCACCGGAAAAACAAGAGAGTTACATACAGATCAAGCTATAGAAGTGCTTGATTTTAATGTAGAAAGTAGCTACAAGACTGATTATCAAAAAGAATTAAATACATCTAATAAATTAATTCATTCTCCATATTTTAAATCTAATTTTTTACCGATTAAAGGAGAAGTAAAAAAAGATTACAGTAATGTAGATTCTTTTGTTATTTACATGTGTGTTTCTGGTCAAGCTGTAATTCAACATCAACAAAAAGGTTACAACTTAAATGCAGGCGAAACTATTCTTTTACCAGCGTCTATAAAAGAAGTAATGTTAAAGTCTGAAGATACTCAAATTTTGGAGGTTTATTTTTAAGTACTAAACAAACAACTTAGTATATTTGCAGCATGATAAAGGCAACAACATTTTTATTTATAAGTACTCCAGAAGTGTTTTTCATACTCTTGGTGGTTGTTATGCTGTTCGGAGCTAAAAATATACCAGATATCGCTAAAGGATTAGGGAAAGGTATGCGTACACTAAAAGACGCTACCAACGATATTAAACATGAGATTACTAAATCTGCAGAAAATAATGGTATAGATACAAACATTACCAAAGAAGTAAACGAAGAGTTAAACAAAGTAAAAGACGATTTAGAGCAGTTTACAGGTTCAATAAAACGTAACAAATAAATCTTTTTAAGACATTTTCATAAGTGTCGCGCCATACTTTTATATCCTTTTTATTTTAGAAGAAAGTAGAAGAGAAAGTTATTTTTTAATCTCAGCTTTTTTAGTGCAATAGTATATTATACTTCAATGGGATTAATCGCTAGAATATATATTAAATTTTATACTAAACTTCTGTTTTTTTTTAGAGAATTCATAATTTTATAAGTTAATATTTGTTAATTATTTATATATTTAATTGATTAACCGATAAACCATCAATTATGAAAACTTTTCCCCTAAAGCTAGCAATATTTTGTTTAGCAATTGTTTTTATGCAATCTTGTCAAGAAGAAGAATTGTTTGATAACCAAACATTACAAGAAGAACAAGCAAAAGAACCCTTAACCGTACAAGAAATTAATAGTAAAATAACCGAAAGTTTAGAGACTACTGGCGATTTTGATTGGAGCCAAGTAGATGCACATACACTTTGGAGTGCAGTTACACACGGTAATAATATTTTAACGATAGGTTACGGTCAAGAAGATGAATATTTTAGTGAAGTAAAATCTGAAAGACTAAAACAAAACCTAGAAAATATTCTTCAAATTGTAGAAGCTACTGAAGGATATAAACGAAGCGAAAAAACATTGGTAGAGCATGATATTATTAATGTTGTTGATGTTCAGGTTGAAAATTTTGAAACAATAAAACGCTTAAAATCAATCAATGGTGTTAGGTATTTAGAGCCTAATGGATATAATCAATATTATTCTACTAACACAAGTAATCAACGATCTTTGTCAGATTCTGGATGTTCTAAAAATGGAGAAACTATAAATCCTGCACATTATTCTACTGTAGCGCCAAATAATGCGCAAGTGTCTTGGCACTTCTATCAGCACAATATTCCACAAGCATGGAACTATTCAACAGGATCAGGTATTACTGTAGGATTAATAGATACAGGTGTATCTCAATCTCAAACCTTATTAAATAGTTCTGGCTTTAACGACGGATATTCAAACGGTCGTTTTGTTCAAAAGTACGGGACATTTATAGATTCTTCTTGGTGGTGGAGTAGCAATTATGATGGTCCACATGATAAATGTGGTCACGGTACACAAATGGGGTCTACCATTGCTGCGCCACGTAACGATAACGGAATGCCAGTTGGTGTTGCTTATAATGCAAATCTTGTGGCTTACAGAGCTACGGAAGATGTAGTTTTAAATGATTATCACGAGCGTAAAGGTGTAAGTGATGCATTGACCCAATTAGGAAACAGAAGTGATGTTAAAATAATCTCGATGTCTATTGGTTATCCGTGGTCAATTGGTAACATAAAAGATGCTGTTAAATACGCATATAGTAAAGGAAAATTAATTTTTGCTGCTGGTGGAACATCTACAAACTTCACTAACTGGTATGGTGTTATTTTTCCAGCAACTATGAGCGAAACAGTTGCAGTAACTGGTATTACAGATGGCGCATATTATGAAACTTGTGATATTTGTCACGAAGGTGATAAAATAGATTTTACTATCGTAATGGAAGGTGATAATAATACAAGTAAACATCCGCCAGTTTTAGGGTTTTATAACGGACAACGACAATACACAGGCGGATCTTCTGTAGCTACAGCAACAACTGCTGGTATTGCTGCATTAGTTTGGTCTAAATATCCAAGTTGGAGTAGAAGTCAAGTCTTAAATAAACTAAAACAATCAGCACATCTATATCCAAATAAACATTCTAGTTTTGGTTACGGAACAATAGATGCTTTGCAAGCTGTACAATAATAAAGCTCTTTATAAATTAAAAAACCTCTCAATAATGAGAGGTTTTTTGTTTATATTAGTTATAATACGTACTTTTCAAAAATTTTATTTAATTCTTCTTCTGGCTTATTGGTTAAGCCAGAATGTGTTTTAGAACTTTGTATTACTGTGCTTCTTGAGGCTGCTAACCAACGAAATCTATCTGAAAGGTCAAATTGTCCAATTACTCCAGATGAAGGTTCGCCTCTACAAATTAATTCCCAAGATTTCAAATGATTATTGATGTCTTCTATGTCAAGTTCGCAAGAAAAAGCCTTTAACTTCTCATTATCTACATGATATTTAACATCAAGAAATTTTTTTCGTTTAGAGTATAAAATGACTCCAACATTAAAAAATTCTTCACGTTCAACCTTTGGAACGAATCTAATTATGGCATATTCAAAAGTGACTTTATCTTGCATTTTCGATTTCGTTTATTAGGGCATCAATGTTTGATAGTCTAGAAATTAAATAGCTCAAATAAGCAGTTCTTATTTGATTTGGGTTTAACGCATCAGATTCATTTAGTAGCCAATTTTCGGGTATTGTGTTAATAATGGTTTCTAACGTGTTTTTATTTAAGGCTTCAATAATTGTTTTTGAGGCTTCATCAAGACGTGTAGCATGTTTAACTAGTACATGATCTTTTATAAGAGGAAATGTTCTTGTTAAATGACTTTCCCAAGTAGCCCAATTATGATGAAAATAGAAGCTAGCACCATTATCAATAACCCATAATTCTTTATTCCAGTTAAGCAGATTTGTGTTTTTGGCTGTTCTGTCTATATTGCTAATAATACTATCTAATAATACAATTTTTGAAGCTGTTAAACTGTTAACATAAAACGCTAAAGGGTCGTAAGTAATAGAACTACTTAAATAATGTAATCCTAAATTTAAGCCTACACTAAATTTAAGTAAGTCTTGTATCTCTTCGTCAGGTTCCGTTTTGCTAAACGAATCGTCTAAATTCATAAACACTAATTCAGGAACTTTTAAACCAATAGCACGTGCTATTTCACCTCCAATTAATTCGGAAATTAGTGTTTTTTTTCCTTGACCAGAACCTCTAAATTTTAGTACATAGAGAAAACCGTCGCTAGCTTCAACAATAGCAGGTAAAGAACCACCTTCTCTTAAAGGTGTAATGTATTTTACGACATCAACAGTTCTAATTTCTAATGTATTCATATTATTTAAAAAGGTAATTTTCTACTAATAGTCAGTCCATCACGTATTGGTAGTAATACAGTTTCTATGCGATGGTCGTCTTTTAAAAGTGTATTAAACTCTAAAACAGCTTTTGTAGATGTGTCTTTTTCGTTTAAAGGTTCAACCACTTTTCCGTGCCATAATACGTTGTCGGATAGAATAATTCCGCCAGGGTTTAGTTTTTCAATAATTAAATGAAAGTAATTAACGTAATTAGGTTTATCGGCATCAATAAATACTAAATCAAATGTCATATCTAAAGCAGGAATAATATCTAAAGCACTTCCTGTATGCTGAATGATTTGATCTCCATAAGCCGATTTATCAAAATATTTACGCTGAAAATCATGCAATTCTTCATTAATATCTATAGTATGTATTTGACCATTTTTATCTAAACCTTCAGCTAAACAAAGTGTAGCATAACCTGTAAAAGTACCTAATTCTAAAATAGTTTTAGGATGTACTAATTTAGATATCATGCTTAATACACGACCTTGATACGGTCCAGAAAGCATAATAGGTTGTAAAATTTTCTGGTAGGTTTCTCTAGTTAGTTGTTGTAGTAATTCTGGCTCTTCTTCAGAATGAGCAACAACATAATCGTCTAATTTTTCTGGTAAAAAATACATTATCCTAAAATTCGCTTATATAATTTATCCTTTTCAGCTTGATCATTTCCGCAAAGCCAACGTATTACATTGTCTTCCCAAATTGCATCACGTTCGGTTTCATTAATAATATCTCTTTCTATAGCCAGATCTAATATTTTACCAGGATAAGAACTTTGTTTTTCGCTTTCCATTTCACCTAAAGGATAAGGATCGTCTAAACCCATTAAGACTTGTTTAGATGTTTGATTTTTAATTAATAATTGTAGTCCGCCAGTATCGTGTACCAATGTATCAAAGAAAATATTTGGATGCGCTACAGCTTTTCTTGGGTGATGTTTACCTTCAAATAAATCTGGTCTACCATCAAAACCTTGTATACGTCGTCCTAAATTAATCTGTGCCAATTGTCCGCCATGCGCAAAACAGGTTCGCATGTTTGGATACTTGTCTTGATAGCCATTTAAGGTTAAAAAGTGATATGCATCTGCACATTGTGCTAACATCCAAATCAGATGAAATCGCCACGATGTGTTTTCTAATTTGATAAATTTTTCACCATCATAAGGATGAATTTCAACAGCTAAATTATACTTGTTGGCTAATTCAAAAATAGGTTCGTTTTCTTCATCAAAAATACAACGCCAAGTCCCAATCGTATCCATGTAATGTGTAGGTAAACACAATAAACGCATACCTAATTCTTCCACACAGCGTTCAATTTCCCAACAAGCGCCACGTACAAATCCTGGATGCACTACAAATCCAGTAGTAAATTTACTTGGGTTTTCATGCTGGATTTTTGCATTAAAATCATTTTGAAAACGTAAGGCTTGCTTCATTTCTTCAACACGTAAACCATTACCATATAACTGAGATAAGTTTAGCACAATTGCATGATCTATTTTGTTGCGCTCCATCCATTCTAATTTTTCATTTAAGAAAAAACTAGAATCTGTAATGGGTCTATTCCAATCTTTTTGAAGCATGTATTTACGGTCTTTATCTACCCAAAAAATACCTTTATCTTTCATAAATTGCGGAATTTCTTCTGGGTAAGGCAGTAAGTGTGAATGACCGTTAATTCTTAGTTTGCGTCTGCTCATTTGTTTAAGGGATTACCAAATTTTAAATTTTAGTAACTGTTTTTGTGTTGGTTAGATGTAATTTGATTTATTTTTTAAAAGCGCCTTTTTTAACCATATCGTTATAACGGTCAAAAATAGCAGGCATATCAGTTTCTATATTATCAAGCATAAATTCTTCTTCATAAATCAGACTTGTATCTTCATCCGAGTACCATTGTAACTTATCCATAACACCTTCTGGTCTAGGGTATTCGATCACCAAACCAACAGTGTTTGCACTACGTTGAGGTGAATGTGGTACTTTTGGCGGTAACACAAAAATTTCACCTTCTTTAATATGAATATCTTTTGGTTTACCATCTTCAATCACTTTTAAGACCATATCACCTTCAATTTGATAGAAAAATTCAGGTGTTTCATTATAGTGATAATCTTGTCTATCGTTTGGTCCACCAACAACCATAACAATAACATCGGCATCTTTCCAAACCACTTTGTTACCAACAGGTGGTTTTAGTAAATGACGGTTTTCTTCAATCCATGCTTTAAAATTAATAGGAGGAAATAACTTGCTCATAGTATAATATTTTGGGCGTTACCCTATCGGGTCAGGCTTTACGCTATATCTTTTTTACTTGTTTTCGATACATTTTGCTCATGCTTCGCAAAACACTCAAACTGACGTAAAAAAGGATATCGCTTCAAACCTTCAGGTTCACGAACACATCTTTTTAAAAATGTATTGCGTGAGTAATCCTTAACGCAAATTCATCAATTCAATAAAATTAAGAATAATATTTTTGAAATATTAGGCTTATAAACTTTTTGTTCTACCACCATCAACCGGAAGGTTAATTCCGTTAATGTAACTCGCCTTTTCACTAGCTAAAAAGGTGATTGCAGCAGCTAATTCTTCTGGTTTTGCAAAACGTTTTGCTGGTACAGCGCTTTTCATAGCGTTAGCAGATTCTTCTTCTGTTTTACCAGTTTTAGCACTTTTGTTTTTAATAATTTCGGTTAAACGTTCTGTTCCTGTTGCGCCAGGTAACACATTGTTTACGGTAACACCAAATTGTCCAAGCTCGTTAGCCAAGGTTTTACTCCAATTGGCTACTGCACCACGAATGGTATTACTTACACCAAGTCCATCTAATGGCTGTTTTACAGAAGTCGAAATCACATTAATAATACGTCCATATTCTTCATCTTTCATAAACGGAACAACAGCTTGTACTAATACATGATTGCATTTTAAATGCTGTGTAAAAGCGCTTTCAAATTCTTCAATTTTCGCATCAAAAACTGGTCCGCCAGCAGGTCCGCCAGTGTTGTTTACCAAGACATGAAATCCGTGATTGTTTTTGATGTAGCTTTCTACTTTCTCTTTTAATTCCATTGGATTAGAAAAATCAGCTACGATATAATCGTGATTTCTGTGTTTTGGTAATTCTGCTAAAACCGCTTTTAGCTTGTCTTCGTTTCTTGCTACTAGTGTGATATTTGCACCTTCTTCAGCTAAAGCTAAAGCAGTTGCTTTACCAATTCCTGCTGTGCTACCACAAACTAGTGCGTATTTGTTGTTTAAGTTTAGATTCATAATAACTTTCTGCGTAGGCAGGAATCTTTTTTAATGTTAACTGGAAGTTATATTTAATTGACTTCCAACTGTAATAATAAATACTTTTTATATCCAAAGGTTGTCCTATATAGAGCAGAACCTTTACCTTTCATTAACTTTATGTCTTTATCTTCTACAAGTTCTACTTCTAAGATATTTGAAGTACACCAATCAATTTTTGCTTGAAAATAATGTTTACCATAAGGTAACTCTAGTTTTTTTATTTCGCCATTATTTATTTTTGTGAATAATTTACCATTCACTTCTAACCGAATTTTCCTAAATCTATTTTCGTATTCACTTATTCTATTAAACGTAACAGTAGGCATTAAAATAGAGTTTCAAGTTGAAATTTAGTTAAACAATTTTTAATAATTAAAAACTTAGATTCCTGCTTTCGCAGGAATGACATTAATACTTTATACATACATTCTTAGCCTCAGTAAAAAAGCGTAAAGCTTCAAATCCACCTTCGCGACCAACTCCGCTTGCTTTAACGCCACCAAAAGGTGTACGTAAATCGCGCATCATCCACGTGTTTACCCAAACAATACCTGCTTGTAGTTGGTTGCTCATTCGCATCGTGCGTTTTAGATTATTCGTCCAAAGTGTTGCAGATAATCCGTATTTTACTTTGTTAGCCATTTCTAACACGTCGTCTTCAGTTTTAAATGGCATAATGGTAACTACTGGGCCAAAGATTTCTTCTTGATTCACACGACAATCGTCTGTTTTAACTTCAATAATTGTTGGTTGTAAATAGTAGCCGTTTTCATAACCTTTAACAGTAACTTCGTTTCCGCCACATAAAATAGTTGCACCTTCTTCTTTAGCAATTTCGATGTAGCTTTTCACTTTTTCAAGATGCGGTTTTGAAACTAAAGCACCAATATTAGTTTCTATTTTAGAAGGATGACCAACTTTCAAGCTTTTAACTTTTTCGACAAAATCAGTTTTGAATTTGTCATAGATAGTTTCTTCTACAAAAATTCGGCTTCCGCAAAGACAAATCTGACCTTGATTAGCAAACGATGAACGTACCGTTGTGTTCAGCATATCATCATAATCGCAATCGGCAAAGATGATATTTGGGTTTTTACCTCCTAATTCTAAAGATAGTTTTTTAAACATTGGCGCAGCAACTTTGGCAATATGTGCACCAGTTGCAGTTCCACCAGTAAAGCTAATGGCTTTGATATTTGGATGTTCTATAATAGCTTGACCAGTCGTAGTACCTAAACCATGAACAATATTTAAAACGCCTTTCGGGAGGCCAGCCTCATTTAGTATTTCTCCCAGTAAGTATGCAGTATAAGGAGTTACTTCGCTTGGTTTGGCTACGACGCAATTACCTGCGGCTATTGCTGGTGCGATTTTCCAAGTAAAGAGATATAAAGGTAAATTCCAAGGACTAATACATCCAACAACACCAATAGGTTGGCGTAGTGTATAATTCACCGCGTTTTGACCAACGCTTTCATGGCTTTCGCTTGCAAATTGGGTTATGGCGTTACCAAAAAACCTGAAATTACTTGCTGCTCTTGGTATATCGACCATTTTGGCAAGACTTATGGGTTTTCCGTTGTCCTTGCTTTCGGCTTCTGCAAAACGGTCTAAATTGGCTTCTAATAATTCTGAAATTTTAATTAGAATTCTGCTACGTTCTTCTAAAGTAGTTTGACTCCAGCTAGGAAAAGCAGATTTTGCAGCTTTATAGGCTTGTTCTATATCTTCTTTCGATGAGTTTGGGATTTGTCCATAGACTTCACCGTTTGAAGGGTTGTAGTTGTCAATCCACTGATTGCTTTTTGGATTGATAAATTCGCCGTTTATGTAGTTTTTTATTCCTGCGTAGGCAGGAATCTCATTATTTTTCATGCCTAAATTTATTCATGTTAAAATTCCAATTTAGACTTAAATCCATCCAACTTGGGTTCATGTTTTCTATTAATTTTATTTTCCAATCTCTTCTCCATTTTTTCATTCTCTTTTCTCTATTGTAGGCATTTTCAGCGTCCGTAATTTCTTCAAAATAGATTAATTTATTGCAATTATATTTCGCTGTAAATGAATTTGGATATAATTTAAGTTTGTGCTCTTTTACTCTTTCTTCTATATTATCAGTAACTCCAATATAAATAACTCCATTAGGTTTGTTTGCCATTATGTAGACATACCAAATGTTCATTATTATTTACTTTGAGATTCCTGCCTTCGCAGGAATGCAGTCACCTTAATCTCAACCAACAAATCAGGATGAGGTAATTGATGTACAGCAACAGTTGTTCTTGTTGGTCCTGTTTCTTTTTCAAAAAACTCGGCGTAGGCTTTGTTGTAACCTGCAAAATCGTTCATGTTTACTAAAAATGTGGTTACATCAACTACATCTTTAAGGCTGGCACCAACGGTTTGTAAATTTTTATCGATGTTTTTTAAAACTTCTCTAGTTTGAACTTCGATATCTAATTTTTTGGTGTTCATTTCGTCAATAAGTTCTACACCAGCAATTGTATTGTCTGCGCGTCTTGAACTGGTTCCTGATACGAAAATGAAATCGCCTACCACTTTCACGTGTGGATATGCGCCTCTTGGTGTTACTTTAGTTCCTGCGGAAGCAGGAACCTCATTTTTATTTTCACTCATGTTTTTTCATTTTTTATTTATGTTCATTTTGCCTTGATGCAAAACGAACCAAAAAATCATATCAAAATTAGGAAATTGCTAAAGCATCATTCGCTATCGGAATTTCGTGCTTAAAGCTACGCTTTGCATCTTCATTCCTTCGCTCATTATTTCTGAATTTTGACTTTCAATTCTGCGAATTGATTTTAAGGACTTTACTTTCCTAATGTTTTTTTCTCTGAATTGTCACACTGAGCTTATCGAAGTGTTGATTCAGAATCTATTTTTTGATTATTGTATCTTCCTGAGACTTCTCGACTGCGCTCGAAGTGACAGTTTATTTTTTTTATGAGATTCCTGCTTTCGCAGGAATTTAGTGATGCATCGTTTTTGCAACGTTATCATCGTCTATAATATCGTTAGTTTTTTCTTGTACTTTTTGTAAAGCCTTTTCTAATTGCTCATAAGTCATATCTGTTGTTATCGATATCTCGTTATCTGCAATCATATTTAAAATGGCTTTGTCTTGCGCACGACCTTTAGTCATAGCTTCATGATAGCCAATATTTTCATTGAATGTGACCATAGAATATTTTGAAAAATAGTGCTCTGGGAAATGCTTTTCTAATTGCATTTCTAATTGGCGCTTTGTTTTGAACATTGGATTAGCAACATGATCACGCATTTCGTAATAGTTCTCTTCGGCTAATTCGCCAATAGCGTCTGCATCTGCTTTTCTAACCGACTGATAGGTTTTAAAAATGGTTTCCCAATTGCCTTCATGTTTATCGATAATGCTATCTAATACCGCTCCATCTTCAAAAGAAGCATTCATTCCTTGACCGTAAAACGGAACAACAGCATGCGCGGCATCACCTAAAATTAAAGTATTGCCTTTATAATGCCAAGGTGAACATTTTATAGTGCCTAAAGCGCCTGTTGGATTGTTTGCAAATTCTTCAGAAATGTTCGGAATTAGCGCCAATGCATCAGGAAATTGGGCTTGGAAAAAGGCTTTTATGTTCTCTTCTGTATCTAAATCTTTAAAATTATACTCGCCTTCTTCATGACTTAAAAACAGAGTTACCGTAAAACTTCCATCTAAATTTGGCAAAGCGATAAGCATATATTCGCCTCTTGGCCAAATGTGTAAATAGTCTTTACTGATCTGATGACTTCCGTCTTTGGCTGCAGGGATTTCTAATTCTTTATAACCGTGCGTTAAGAAATTTTGAGAAAAACTAAACAAGAATTTACGCTGTAAAAAGTAGCTTTTTCTTAACTCTGAACCTGCGCCATCTGTACCAAAAATAACGTCTGCAGTGACGTTAAACGCTTCATTTGTATTACGATTTTTAAATTGAACGGTATTGGTATCTAAATCTACTGTTTCACATTCAGTATTAAAATGAATGGTTAGATTGTCGTATGTATCGGCTTCTGTTAATAACATGCCATTTAAATCACCTCTTGAAATTGAGTTGATGTATTCGTTATCACGACCAGAATAGTTGGATGCAAAGGTATTTCCTTTGGTATCGTGCATTAATCTACCTTTCATTGGGATACAAATCTCACGTGCTTTATCTTCAACATTAGCTAAACGTAAGGCTTTAAAACCGCGATCTGATAAGGCAAGGTTGATAGAACGTCCTGCAGAAATATCTGTAACTCGAAGATCTGGTCTGCTTTCGTAAACATTAACGTTATAGCCACGTTGTGCTAAACGAAGTGCTAAAAGTGAGCCGCATAAACCTGCGCCAATGATTAATATGTTTTCTTTTTGTTTCATTATGTTAGTTGTCTGGTCGAGCGCAGTCGAGACCTTTTTTTGACCTCTCGACTGCGCTCGAGGTGACTGTTTAATTTAAAATTTCTTTCAACTTTTCAACCATTCTAAATACATCTTCAAAACTGTTGTAAAGCGGTACTGGTGCGCAACGTATTACGTCAGGTTCGCGCCAATCTGTAATTATGTTGGCTTTGGTTAATTTGTGATGTAAACTTTTATCGGCATCTTTAACTTGAATCGATAATTGACAACCACGTTGTTTTGGATCTGTTGGTGTGATTATTTTTATTTTATCGTTGTTTAATTCATTAATTAAAAATTCAAAATAACCGGTTAGTTGTTCAGACTTTTTGCGTAACGCTTCCATTCCAACCTCGTTAAACATATCTAAAGATGCTTTTATGGCAGCCATAGATAAAATTGGTGGATTACTAAGCTGCCAACCTTCGGCGCCAGGTGTAACGTCTAATGGTTGACGCATGTTAAAACGTGTGTCTTTATTATGACTCCACCAACCTGCAAAACGTTTTAAATCTTTATTGTGCGCGTGTTTTTCGTGTACGAAAAGTCCGCCTAAACTTCCTGGTCCAGAATTTAAATATTTGTAAGTACACCAAGCTGCAAAATCTACGCCTGAGTTATGTAATTCTGGTTGAATGTTTCCTGCGCCATGCGCTAAATCGATACCAACCATACAGTTTTTGGCGTGACCTAATTTGGCAATACGCTTTATATCTAAGTATTGACCTGTGTAATAATTAACGCCGCCAATTAGAAGTAAAGCAATCTCGTCACCTTGTTGGTCTAGGATTGTTTCTAAATCTTCAATGTTTAGTAATTCTTCGCCTTCGCGAGGTTTCCATTCAATTAAACCTTCATTAGCATCAAAACCATGAAAGTCTAGTTGTGTTTGCACAGCATATCGATCTGATGGAAAGGCATCACTTTCAATTACAATTTTGTATTTGGTTTTTGTTGGTTGATAAAAACTAACCATTAGCAAGTGTAGGTTTGTGGTTAGCGTGTTCATCACTACAACTTCAATAGGTTTTGCGCCTACGATTTTTGCCATACTTTCGGTTAAGAATTCGTGATATGGCATCCATGGGTTTTTGGCTTCAAAATGACCTTCTACACCAAGATTTGCCCAATCGTTTAACTCTTGTTGAATGTACTTTTCCGTACTTTTTGGTTGTAATCCTAGCGAGTTTCCTGTAAAGTATAACCAGTCGTTTCCTTCTTTGTCTTTTGGAATATGAAATTGGCTTCGGTAATGCGCTAATGTGTCGTTTTGGTCTTGTGTTTTTGCGTAATCAAGACCGGTTTTATAGTTAGACAATGTGTTTGGTTTTAGTTGATTTTTGTAATCTGAGTATAAAAATAAGGATAATAAATCAAAAAAAGAGCGCTTCATTTTTTAAATGAAGCGCTTTGAATATATAGAGACGCATAACGCGGAATTTTAACTTGGTTATGCTTTATATACGTATTGTTTTTTTGTGTTGGATGTTAAGTGTTTTGGGTTTAATATTTATTTAACAACCTTAATATTTGTAAAGTAAAGTTTAAAATTACCTTCTTTGTTTTTATGTGTTAAACTAAGGTTTAATCCATTAAAAGTTTGATAATCTTCCCAAGTATTAATCATAGAAGGTTCTTTACTGTTACCTTGTCTAAAAACCCATTCTGTGATTTGATAATTATCGTCAAAATAAAAATCGTAAGCATCGCCTGGTGTGTAACCGCCTTTATCTGGATAGGTTAATGTTATTTTGTTGGATTCAACATTGCTAATTGGTGTATTTTCTTTTGAAACTTCACTTATTGTAGTGCTTTTATCCCATATTAACTGAAAAGGTGCCAGCAGCCAAAATTTATCATTTATAAATGCTTGGTCGGCTTTTATGTTTGTGCTGTCAACAGATTTACGATTATAAGTAATCGTATCTTTTGTGGTAATTAAGGTGACTTCGTTAGATTTTGGTTTCCAAATCCAAGAACGTTCAAAATGCGAGCTATCTCTATCTACATTAAAGGTAAAATCAATTTCGGTAATGTCTTTAAAGTGTTTAAAACCGTAACTATTTGCAATTTTTTCAGCAGTTGTAAGTGATTTTGATTCTTCTTTTTGGGTTGGTTTAGTTTCATTTTTACAACTAAAAAGTAAAATTGAAAGGATAAAAATCGTGTAAAATAATCTCATAGTTTTTTGTGTAAAGTTACGTAATTGAAATTTTGAATCAATTTTTTTAGTTTAATTTTAGATGAAATTTAGCATCAATAATTCACAAAAATGAAAGACCTTAACGACGCCTTTAATTCAAACAAAGCCACTTGGAACAAAAAGGTAAAAGCGCATGCTAATAGTGACTTTTATAACTTAGACGCATTTATAAATGGTGAAAACTCGCTTAATACATACGAGTTAAACGCTTTGAAGGACGTAAAAGATAAATCATTACTGCATTTGCAATGTCATTTTGGTCAAGATACTTTAAGTTGGAGTAGGTTAGGCGCAAAGTGTACAGGAGTAGATTTAAGTGATGAAGGTGTAAAACTTGCGCAACAATTAAACAATCAATTAAAATTAGATGCCAATTTTGTGTGTTGTAATGTTTTGGATACATCACAACATGTAAAAGAGCAGTTTGATATTGTTTTTACTAGTTATGGTGTAATAGGTTGGTTGCCCAATCTAAAACCTTGGGGAAAAATGATTGCAGAGCGTTTAAAAGAAGGAGGTACATTTTATATGGTTGAGTTCACCCAATAGTTTGGATGTTTGATTATTTAGACGGACAACCAAAAATGAAATATGGTTACATGCAAGATGAAGCTATTTATGAAGAATACGAAGGGACTTACGCAGATACTGATTCTAAAATGATAAGTAAAGAATACGGTTGGAATCATGGTTTAAGCGAAGTCATAAATGCATTAACCGAAGCTGGGTTACGTTTTGATTATTTAAACGAGTATGATGAAAGTCCTTATAACGTACTTCCAAATTTAGAACAAACTAAATCCGGAACATACGTTACTAAAGATAAATTGTATCCTTTAATTTTTGAGATAAAGGCTAGGAAGGTTTAATTTTTTTTATGGTTAATTAACAATTGCTTTTGATCCATTTGTTAAACTCAGAATTAGTTTTTCCCATTGTTTTCAAACAAGTGCTTATATGAAACCTAGGAACATCTTTTTTGTGTCCCCAAAAGGTTACAGTTCTAAAACAATTTGGGCATTTCCAGTGATGATGAGTTCCTTGCTGACGATCAAATTTACAACCACAAAAAGTAAGATAAGATTTCCAACATTTAGTTGGAACAGGTTTGTTGTATTCACCCATTTTAGACAGCTATTGGGATTTTTTCAACTTGAGTATCTTCAGGAAGGTTAAATTCTTTTTTTATATCATCAAATGTTGTTTCACTTAAATGTACAAGCCTTTTGTTGAAAAATTTAGCTTTACTCCAACCTAAATCCTTTAAAATCAAATTTATTTGATTTTCATTTAATTTTAAAAGATTTTCAGAAAATTCATTAAGAGAAATTTTCATCATATCATTAGCTTCTCTAATAGAATCACCATAAGCTGATATTTGTAAGCTTGGTAAATAAATAATATGATAATCACCTTCCTTAAACCCAATTCCATTTAATTGTGCTTTGAAGACTTTCTTTCTATGATCTATGTTAATAGTTTCTTTTTTCATAAAGATATTTCAAATATAATAATTAAATGTAAATACTCAATATCAATCAATTAAAAAATAAACTAACTAATATTTAATGCTTTTCCTTTAAAACTTCAGGCATTTTAGCTTGAAACTTTTTTAAACGAGGTATAGAAACGTTTTGTATATATGGGTTTTCAGGATGTAGCTTCTCATAGTTTTGGTGATAGTCTTCTGCTTTCCAAAATTTTTGGAATGGATAGACTTCTGCAGCAATTGTTGCATTTAATTGTTTAGCTAAAGCAGCTTTTTTCTCTTCTATAATTTTCTTTTGTGCATCATTTTGATAAAAAATAATAGAACGGTATTGAGATCCACGATCTGGTCCTTGTCCATTAACTTGTGTTGGGTTTTGTGATGCAAAATATACATCTACTAAGGTTGAAAAACTAACAACTTTAGGGTCGTAAATTACCTCTACAGCTTCGGCATGACCTGTTAATCCAGTGTTGCTTTTCTCGTAAGTTGGGTTTTGTGTATATCCGCCAGAATAACCACTAATAGCTTCATCTACACCTTTAACACTTTCGTAAACAGCTTCTACACACCAAAAACAGCCACTAGCAAAATATGCTTTAGCTAATCCATTTTTTAAAGGCACTTCAATAGGCTTAGCATTTTTTACTGCTTCTTGTTTTGGATTTGTTTGAGCTTGATTATTACAGCTAAAAAGTAGCGTAAGTAATAGGATAGGTAGTAATCGTTTCATAATAAATTTCTTTTTCGTCTTTAGACGTAAAAGTAACTAAAGCCTTAATTTGTTTTTTATAAAATTGTCTTAAAAAAAAAGAGCCTTCAATTTATTGAAGACTCTGATAAAATATTTGTTTTGTTATATAGCTTAAGATGATAACTTAGCAAATAACTTGTTCATTTTTTCTTGCTCTTCGTCTGCTAAAGCTGAATCTACTAAGATACGTCCACTGTGCTCGTCTGTAATAATTTTTTTACGTGATGCAATTTCCATTTGTACTTGTGGCGGAATTGTAAAGTAAGATCCTCCAGATGCACCTCTTTCGATTGGTACAACAGCTAATCCGTTTTTTACATTTGCTCTTATTCTCTCGTAGGCTTTTACTAAACGATCTTCTATTTTATTTTTAGACTCTTCAGACTTTTCAATTAAAGCTTTTTCTTCTTTTTCAGTTTCTTTTAAAATAGCGTCTAATTCACCTTTTTTGTGTTTAAGGTGTGTTTCACGATCTTTAGTATGCTCTTTAGTTTTAGCAATTACTTCTTTCTTTTGCTCGATTTGAGCTTTAAATTCTCTAATGTGCTTTTCAGCTAATTGAATTTCTAATTCTTGATATTCAATTTCTTTACTTAAAGAGTTAAATTCTCTGTTATTTCTAACATTTTTTTGTTGTTCTGTGTACTTTTTAATTAAAGCTTTAGATTCTTCAATTAAATTTTTTCTATCAGAAATTTCAGTATCAATATTATTAAGACTTTCTTCTAATTTTTCTAGTCTTGTTTTTAATCCCGCAACTTCATCTTCTAAATCGCTAACCTCTAAAGGTAGTTCTCCACGAACGTTTCTTATCTCGTCTATTCTAGAGTCGATTAATTGTAGATCGTATAATGCTCTTAAACGTTCTTCTACTGTTGCTTCTTTCTTCTTTGCCATATTTTAAAAATACTTAACAGGATTGGTATTTGTGTTTGATAAAACGAATGCAAAATTAGGAATTTTTTTTGTAAGTATTGCTACTAAACCGTTTTTTGTGTATTGTTCGCTCTCGTAATGTCCAATATCTGCTAAAAGGATGTTGTTTTCTGCTTGAAAAAAGTCGTGATATTTAAGGTCTGCAGTGACATAAGCGTCTGCGCCTGATGCTTTTGCAGCACCAATAGCAAAGCTACCAGAACCACCTAAAACCGCTACTTTTTTGATTGGTTTTTCTAAAAATTGAGTGTGTCTAATGTTTGAAACCTTCATTTTTTGCTTAAGATGATTTAAAAAATCAACTTCTGTCATAGCGGTTTCAAATTCAGCAATCATTCCCATTCCTATATTTTGATTTGTGTTTTCTAAAGTAGTTACCTCGTAAGCAACTTCTTCATAAGAATGTGATTTAAATAATGTTTCTAAAACTTTGTTTTCTAAGTGTTTAGGAAATGTAATGCCAATTTTTGTTTCGTTTTCGTAATGTGTTTCACCTTTAATACCAATAGTAGGATTTGCGTCTTCGTTAGGATTGAATGTGCCAATACCGTCTACGTTAAAACTACAATGATTATAATTACCGATGCTTCCTGCTCCTGCGCTAAATAGTGCATTACGAAGTTGTTCTGCTTCTGCTTTAGGAACAAATGTTGTTAGTTTTTTTATAGTTTGTTTTTGCGGAATTAAAATACGTTGATTAACAAGTCCTAATTGATTACAAAGCATAGCGTTTACACCTTTTTTGTAATTGTCTAAAGCGGTGTGTATGGCATAAATAGCAATATCGTTTTTTATAGCTTTTAACACAGTGCGCTCTACATAATTTTTGCCTGTTAAGCTTTTTAAACCTTTAAAAATGATAGGATGAAAACTGATAATTAAGTTGCAATTTTTTGCAATAGCTTCTTCTACAACATTTTCAGTTGTGTCTAATGTGATTAAAGCCGAAGTTACTTCGGTATTTTTATTGCCAACCAAAAGACCAACATTGTCAAAATCTTCTGCATAGTGTAATGGTGCATCTTCTTCTAAAGCGTTAATAATGTCTTTTATTAGCATACTTTTTTAGGTTTAATAATTTAAAACAAATATAAAATATTTACTTTCGTTACTGTAATCTGTTAAAACAAAACAGAAATTTTATCTTAAAATGAAGTTTATAAGAATCATACTTTTTCCTTTTGTGCCAATTTATTTTTTAGTGACTTGGTATAGAAATTTAGCCTACGATAAAGGTTGGTTTAAGTCCATGAGCTATGATTTTCCTATAATCTGTGTTGGTAATTTAAGTGCTGGCGGTACAGGAAAAACACCAATGGTTGAGTATTTGATTAGATTGTTAAAAGATGAAACCAATTTAGCTACTTTAAGTAGAGGTTACGGAAGAAAAACAAAAGGCTTTTTATTAGCAGAAGAAAATATTACAGCTGCAGAATTAGGTGATGAGCCATTTCAATTTTATCATAAATTTAAAGATGAAATTACAGTTGCAGTTGATGAAGACAGGCAACATGGCATATCAACATTAAGAGCATTAAAACCCAAACCAGATGTTGTTATTTTGGATGATGCGTTTCAGCATAGAAAAGTAAAAGCAGGTTATAATATTTTACTAACAACGTATAATAATCTTTATGTAGATGACTTTGTTTTACCAACAGGAAATCTACGAGAACCAAAAAAAGGAGCAAAAAGAGCTAACATAATTGTGGTGACTAAATGTCCTGAATTTTTGAGTCAAAATGATAAAGAAGCTATTGTTTTAAAATTGAAACCAAAGGTATATCAACATGTGTTTTTTAGTCATATTGGTTATGGTAATTCTGTTTTAAATGAAACACAAAAGGTTAGTGTAAACAAACTTGAATCTTTTACTTTAGTAACAGGTATTGCAAATGCAAAACCTTTAGTAAATTATCTAAAATCCCTGCGGTTAGATTTTAATCATATCGAGTTTAAAGATCATCATAATTTTACTGAAAACGATATAAAAAAGCTTTCAGAATTAGATAAGATTGTGACTACAGAAAAAGATTATATGCGTCTTAAAAATGAAGCTGTTTTAAAAAGTAAATTATACTTTTTACCAATTAAAACGGTTATTGATAATTCAGAACAATTTGATGCTTTAGTTAAAGCGTTTACTCTTGGCTAATTTGAGAACCATCAGACATTAAAGCATTGTAAAGTTTACGCTCAAAATCTTCTTGTTTAAAAGGTTTAGGGATGATGTCTGTAAAACCAGCTTCGTCAAATTCTTGCATTTTATCTTCAATAGTAACTGCTGTTAATGCAAAAATGGTTAATTCTCTATCAAATGCTCTAATCATTCTTGTGGCTTCAATACCGCTTATTCCAGGCATGTGTATATCCATTAAAACAACATCGTAATTTCCTGTTTTAACTTTATCTACAGCTTCTTCACCATTGTCTACAACATCACAATGTAAATTCATTTTGTTTAGAATTTTTCTTGTAATCATCTGGTTAATTTTGTTGTCTTCTACAACTAAAATTTTGATGTTACTTAATTCTATTTCGTCTACATCTTTAAAGTAAGCAGTTTTTTCTACTTTAACTTCTTCATGACTTCTTTTTAGAGGTAATTCAAAGTAAAAAGTGGTTCCTTTTCCAAGTTCGCTTTTTAAATAAATCTTTCCTTTTAAAATGTCTATCAATCCTTTTACTATAGAAAGTCCTAGACCAGTACCGCCATATTTACGGTTTATTTGAATAGAGCCTTGAGAGAAACTTTCAAATAAATTTTGTTGCTTCTCTTCACTTATACCAATACCATTATCTTCAATTTCAAATCTAACTTCAAGATTATCTCCAGATACTTTTTGTTGAATAATTCTAATCCAAATATCGCCATCTTTGGTAAATTTTATAGAGTTACCAATAAGATTAATTAAAATTTGAGATATTTTTAATTGATCGGCGTTAAAGTTTTCTGGTAGATTACGGTCGTATTCAAAATGAATGTTGATGTTGTTGTCTAATGCAGAATTGTTTAATGCAGAAATAACGTTCTCTACTTTCTTTTTTAGGTTGAAAACTTCTGGTTCTACATCTACTTTATTAGCTTCAATTTTATTAATTTGAAGGATGTCATTAATAAAAGTTAGTAGATAATCTCCTGAAAATTTTAAAGACTTTAAATGCTGTATTTGTTCAGGTTTTGGGTCTTCTTCTAATAGCATATTTGTAAGTCCTGTAACGGCATACAAAGGTGTTCTTAACTCATGCGTTACTGTAGATAAGAAGTTTGCTTTAGTTTTTGTAGCAAGCTCTGCTTTTTCCATTGCAACGGTAAGCTCTGCATTTTTTTTATGTAAAATGTTGTTAGATTTTAATCTAATATTATTGTTTTTGTAAAGCGATAATGTTAATAAAGAAAGAATAGTAATTAAAGCAATACTTAATATGGTAGTTAATTTTTCTAACCATGAAGAGTTTGCTTCTTTTTGTAAATCTGCTTCTCTTTCTTTTTGATACTCTATTGGGTTTTCATATAAAAAATCTAGTTTTTTATCTTCTGCTAAATAAGAGCGTTTTACTTGAAGTAAAGAGTCATTTAACTTAAGGTGTTTTTTTAGTAAAGAATTAGACGTTTTATAATCGCCAGCAGCTTCTTTAATGTCGCTTTTTATTTTATAACCAGTGCTTATAATATCTATAAACCCATTTTTTTCTGCAATTTGAAATCCTAACTCAGCTAGTTCTTCTGCCTCTTCAATGTTGTTTAAAGCAGCTTTTGTTAGTCCAGATTTTAAGTAGTTTATACTTAATAATTGATTGTGTTGATATCTTTTTGAAAGGCTAATAGCATCTTCATATAACTCATCTGCCATTTCATAGTTTTTTAAAATGTAGTAAGCGTCTGCTTTATACATTTTAGTTTCTGCTTCAAAGGAGTGTAAATCTTCGTTTTCAAAAATCACTTCTGCAGAATTAAAGTAATCTATAGCGTTATTGTATTCCTTTTTTTGATTAAGATATACTAATCCTAGGGTTTTATAGGTTTCTGCAATATTTATATTGTCTTTGGCAAAGCGTTGTTTTTCTATAGCTTTTACAAGAATTTTGGTGGCTTCTTCTGGGTTTTCTTGTATGTAATACAATTTACCCATTTTTGAGTAGATTAAGCCAATACTTTTATTGTCATTAATTTGTTGTGCTAATTCTAGTGCTTGTTCTAAGTCGTCTTGAGCTTTGTAATACTCGTTGTTGTCTATGTTTTTTTGAGCAAAATTAATGTCAAAATCTATGCTTTCTTGAATTGACTCTATTTCAGTTTGAGTTAATTCTTCTTGAGCAAATAGATTAAGACCAAATAGGCCTATAAATAAGTATAGTAGGTATGTTTTGGTTAGGGTACTCATAGCATTACACATAAACAAATATAAATATTTATCAGATAAAATTAACTATTTATTCGATAAATAGTTAATTAAGTCAATAATTCTGCTAGAGTAACCAGTTTCGTTATCGTACCAACCTATAATTTTTACCATATTACCAATGACAGAGGTCATTTGAGAATCGAATATACATGAATGTGTATTGCCAACAATGTCAATAGATACTATAGGGTCTTCTGTGTATTCTAAAACGCCTTTAAATTGGTTTTTTGAAGCATTTTTAAAAGCTTGATTAACCTCTTCAATTGTCACTGTTTTTTTAACATTAAAAGTAATATCTGTTAAAGATCCGTTAGCAACAGGAACTCTAATACCACAACCACCAATAACATCTGATAACTCAGGATAAATTTTAGTTAATGCTTTTGCTGCTCCAGTTGTGGTTGGGACAATGCTTTGTCCTGCAGCTCTGGCGCGACGCAAATCTCTGTGAGGTTGGTCGTGTAGACTTTGATCTGTAGTGTAAGAGTGTACTGTTGTAATGTAAGCTTGATCTATACCACACAAATCATTAATGATGTTAATCATTGGTGCAGCATTGTTAGTAGTACAAGAGGCATTAGATATTATTTTTTCTTCGCCATTAATACTACTTTCATTTACGCCTAAAACAATGGTTTTAATATCATCTTCTGTTGGAGGAACACTTAAAATTACTCGTTTAGCTCCGTTCTTTAAATGAAATTCTAAATCTTCAGAAGTTTTAAATTTTCCTGTAGACTCAATTACAAAATCAGGATTAACTAAAGACCAGTCGGTTTCTTTAGGATGCTTTTTGTTAAATAATGGAATAGATTTATCATTAACCATTATTGTATTTTCTGTTGAAGAAATTTCAGCAGGAAAAACACCATGTATACTATCGTATTTTAATAAATGAGCTAATGTTTTAGCATCTGCCAAATCGTTTATAGCAACAACCTTTATCGATGAATGATTATGTAATAATCTAAAAACACGTCTACCAATACGACCAAAACCGTTAATAGCAACCGTTATCATTAATTAATGTGTTTTTGAGCTTTGTAAGATGAACGAACTAAAGCGCTACTTTCTACATGTCTAAAACCTAATTTAAGTCCTATTTCTTCATATTCTTTAAATTCGTCAGGCATAATAAAACGCTTTACTGGTAAGTGTTTTTTACTTGGTTGTAGGTATTGTCCAATAGTTACAACATCTACGTTATTTTCTTTAAGATCGTGAAGTGTTTCAATAACTTCTTCTCTAGTTTCGCCTAAACCTAACATTATACCAGATTTTGTACGGCGTTGTCCTTGCTGTTTTAAATATTTTAAAACTTGCATACTACGGTCGTATTTTGCTTGTATACGTACTTCTCTAGTTAAGCGTCTTACGGTTTCTATGTTGTGCGAAATAACTTCTGGAGCAACATTGATAAGTCTATCAATATGCATTTCGATACCTTGAAAATCTGGAATTAAAGTCTCCATTGTTGTTTCAGGATTCATGCGTCGTACAGCTTTAACAGTTTCTGCCCACATGATACTTCCCATGTCTTTTAAATCGTCTCTATCAACACTAGTTAAAACGGCATGTTTAATTTTCATTATTTTGATAGAACGAGCAACTTTTTCAGGTTCGTCCCAATCTACATCTTCTGGTCTACCTGTTTTTACACCACAAAAACCACAAGATCTTGTGCAAACGTTACCCAAAATCATAAAAGTAGCAGTTCCTTCTCCCCAACATTCGCCCATATTTGGACAACTTCCAGAAGTACAAATGGTATTTAAATTGTACTTGTCTACTAAGCCTCTTAATTCGGTATACTTTTTACCAGTCGGTAATTTAACACGTAACCATTTTGGTTTAGGTTTTCTTTCTGGTAATATATTTGAAACGTTCTCTGTATTCATAGTTTATTTTTCTACTTGCAAAGATACGAGTTATAAGTGTGATTTAAAACTTTAGCTTGGTTAACTAATTTTAGCAAATTGTATGAGAATTTAATTGTGAAATTTATTTTCTTTGAATAATCTCTGCAAGTAATTTTTTTGCTCGTAACAATTTAACTTTTACGTTGTTTATAGGTTCGTTAAGCTCTTCAGAAATTTCTTTATAACTGTATTCTTGAAAATATCTTAAGTTAATTACTTCTTGGTAATGAGGCTTTAACTTTTTTATATCTCTAAGTAGTTTAGCTAGGTTTTGTTCTGTAATTAGTTTGTCTTCAACAGAAGGTGTTTCGTCTAAAACATTATATACTTCTTCATCTGTCCTAGATAGTGCATGTTTGATTGAGTTTTTTTCTTTTCTAACAATATCAATATGTATATTTTTAGAAATGGTAATTAACCAAGTGCTAAATGTATATTTTTCGTCAAAAGTCTCAATCTTATCAAACGCTTTAGAGAAGGTTTGTATGGTTATATCTTCTGCGTCATTTTCGTTTTCAACACGTTTTAATTGAAAACCATATACTTGGTCCCAATAAGTGTTTAGTAATTGTTTAAACGCTTTTTGGTCGTTGTTTTTAGCTTTTTTTATAGCGTCTTTTATTTCCAATAATTAGGTTTTGAAATTTTATTATTTATAAAGATACAGAATTGTATGACAAGTAAAGAAGTCTCTAAAAAAGGAAGTAAAAAAACTATGTCAAATTCTTTTAATTTTTTTGCTGAAAATCCGATACTTAAAAATTGTAGGATAAACCTTAAAATAATAATTCCTAACACAAATGGCCATAAATAAAGTGTTGAAATAAGTACTATTCCTAAAAGCCAAAACAAAACCTGACTAATATAAAATAGCGCTAACAAAAATTTGTGTTTAAATTTATAAAGATTTGCAGTAGACACATGTCTGCGTTTTTGTCTATACCAATCTTTAAAATTAGTTTTAGGTAGAGATATGGTAAAACTTTTAGGATTTACACAAATAGTTGTGTTTTTTTCGGTGGCGACTTCATTAATAAATAAATCATCATCACCAGATCTTATTTTTATGTGATTTATAAAACCGTTGGCGTTAAAAAATTCTTCACTATGATAAGCAAGATTTCTGCCTACGCCCATGTATGGTATGCCTATTTTTGCAAAAGAAAAATATTGCGTTGCAGTAAGTAGTGTTTCGTATCTAATGAGTTTGTTTAAAAACGAATTTTTAACTTTTTGGTAAGCGCCATAACCCAGAACAATAGTTTTTTGTTCGCTGTAATACGAAGCCATTTTAGTAATCCATTGGTCAGAAACTGGTGTGCAATCTGCGTCTGTAAACAGTAAATGTTTGTGTTTTGCAGCTTTTATACCCAAAGTAAGAGCGTATTTTTTGTTAGCCCAAAACGCTTCGTTGTTTTCTACGTTTACAATTTTTATGTTGTTATGCTTTTCAGCGAAAGCTTCAAAAACATCTAAAGTATTATCAATAGAAGCGTCGTTAATTAAAACAACTTCAAAGTTTGGATAATCTTGATTTAAAATTGAAGGTAAAAAATGTTTGATGTTTTCGGCTTCATTTTTAGCACAAATAATGACCGAGATAGGTAAGTTACTTTTAGTAGCTTTTGATTCTGTTTTTGAAAAAGAAAAACTACCAAAAAGTACAGCATAGTATAATACTTGAATGATAACTACAATTATAAAACTGTAGAACAGTATATCAAGTATTATCATGTTTTATTAAGAGTGTTGAGGCTCGTTACACGAATCGAATTGATCTGGCGTTTTTCCGCAAAAACCACAAGCATCACCATCTTTATTTAACATTGGATTTTGGCTAGCGCATGTGCCTGCAAATTTACCGTCTTTTTTTGCCCAAATTTTTATAGCAATACCAGCAATACCTAATCCTAGAAGTAATAATGTTATTAATAAAAGTTTCAAAATAAAGTATCTTTTTGTTACTGCAAAGATATTAATTTTAATACAAATTAAACCAAAAAGAAAGCCATACTTTTTGGTATGGCTTTTTACTTTTATTAATTGAAATGTTTTAGTCGTTAAGCTTTAAAGAGATTTCTGCAACAGGTGTGTCACTAGATCGTTCTAAGCTTCCGCCTTTTGGTTCTACAGATATGCTTAAACCTAAAGCATCTTCTGTGTAAGGTATCTCTTGAAGTTTTCTATCTGCTTCAGATAAAATACCTAAACTAACCATTTTTCCTTGTATGTCTGCCCAGATTTGATAGACTTGATCGTCTGGTAATTGAGGTAAAGACACTACATCTATCATAGATTTTTTTTCTTTTGGATTGATGTAAGCTACAGTTTTTAAGTCTTTTGCACTTCGGTTACCTTTTAATACGTACTTTTCTGTTTCTGGGTTATTAAGTTGCTTAAACTGTTCTAATATATCAGTTAAACGATTGTTGTTTTTTGCAATATCACTTCTAAGGTCAAAAATCTCGTCTACAATAACTTGATTTTCGTTAGATAGATTTGAGTTTTGCACGAATAAATATGCAGAACTACCAGCAAAAAGTAAAGCTGCTACACTTGCAGCAATTGCTAGACTAAACCATTTTCTTTTTGGTTTATGAGTAGGCTGTATTGGTATAACAGGTGTGTCTTCTTCTAATGCATTTAAAATATTATCTAATGCATTTTTAGGGGCTTTTACAGCATTTATTTGAGCTGAAAGTTCTAGTTTGTCTTGTAGTTTTTCGTAAACTTTTTTAACTTCTGGATAGGTGTTTATATAATGTTCTACCTCTTCAGTTTCTGAAGCTGTAGTTTGACCTATCAAGTATTTATCTAATAAATTAGATTTTAAAAAAGTAGTTATTTGTTCATTTACATTCATCACTTTTTACAATTAAGGGTTGTAAATTTTTTTCAATTCACGTAACGCAATTTTCAATCTAGATTTGATGGTTCCTAAAGGTATATTTAACTCTTCACTTGCTTCTTGTTGTGTCATACCTTCAAAAAACAATGCGTTAATGACTTCTTGATATTTAAATTCTAAGGTGTGAAGGTGTTTTTTTATATCCATCACATCTTCGTTTAAACTTTTGGTAGTCAGTTTATATACGTTTGAATTTTCAATTTGGATTTCCTTTGTTGCTTTATTATTTACAGATCTAACTTTATCTATTGCAGAGTTGTATGCAATACGGTATAACCAAGTAAATAATTTGGCTTTTTCTGGGTCATAGCTTTTGCCTTTTTTCCAGACTTTAATTAAGGTTATTTGTAATACATCTTGTGCTAAATCGTCGTCACTAATTACTTTTTTTATAACACCAAAAAGCGCATCTGCATAGTTTTCATACAGAAGAGTAATGGCTTTTTTGTTGCCATTTTTTAGGTGCTCTATTATACTATCTTCAATCGAAAAGTCCAAATATGCAGTTTTAAGAGTTAGTTAGTTTTATCTTTTGAAGTGATTATTAAAAAATATTTACTTCGGCTTCAATAGAAATATTAAATATACGATAAATTGTTTTTTGTATCAATTTTGAAAGTTGAAGAATGTCTTCGCCTTTGGCGCCACCATAATTAACCAACACTAGTGCTTGTTTTTTATGTACGCCGTAATTATCAAAAGTTTTTCCTTTAAATCCAGCAGTTTCTATT
Source organism: Mesoflavibacter sp. CH_XMU1422-2 (assembly GCF_037029245.1). Taxonomy (NCBI): domain Bacteria; kingdom Pseudomonadati; phylum Bacteroidota; class Flavobacteriia; order Flavobacteriales; family Flavobacteriaceae; genus Mesoflavibacter; species Mesoflavibacter sp. CH_XMU1422-2. Next base: position 199,674 of record NZ_JAYMEE010000001.1, read on the forward strand.
AGCCAACCAGCAGGTACTTTTACCTCAGTTTCTGAAATTACATAATGAGGTGCCTCAGGAAAATTACGTTGTAGCTCTTTAAATTGTTCAGTTGAAATAATTGGATTTTTAAAAAAACTACCAGAATTACCAATCTCTTTCGGATCTGGTAATTTACTTTGTCTTATGGCAATTACAGCTTTAGAAACATCTTGAATGGTTGGGTCTGTAACATTCATTGTTTCTAATTGAGAAAGTATTGCACCATAATTAGTGTGTAAATTATGGTTGTTTATTGTCAGCTTAAAAGTTACATTTAAAATAATGTATTTGCCTTTAGCTTCGTTTTTAAAAATTGAATTACGGTAGCCAAATTGACAGTCTTTATTAGTTAAAGTTTCAATGGTTAAAGTATCTAAATTTAAAACTTCACAAGATTCAAAAACATCTTTAAGCTCTACACCATAAGCCCCAATATTTTGTATAGGAGATGTGCCAACATTACCAGGTATTAAAGACATATTCTCTAAACCGCCATAGTTTTGATCTAAAGTCCAAAGTACAAAATCGTGCCAGTTTTCTCCAGCTTCAGCTTTGATAAAAATGTGATTATCGTTTGTAGAAACTATTGTTTTTCCTTTTAAGTTTAAATGAATCACAAGCGCATCAATATCTTTGGTTAATAGCATGTTGCTACCACCACCAATAATAAATTTATTAGTAAATTCTTCAGTAGAAAATATAGTCTTTAAATCATCTATATTTTCTACTGAAACAAATTGTTTTGCTTGGACATCAATACCAAAAGTATTGTAAGGTTTTAATGATATGTTATGCTGTACTTGCACTAATCTTTGTAAACTTTAAGCGCTTCTTTTAGAATGTTTACGGCTTTTATCAAACTTTCTTTATTTAATACGTAAGCAATTCTTATTTGGTTTAGACCTACGTTTGGTGAGCTGTAAAAACCGGCAGCAGGAGCAACCATAATCGTTTCTTTATTAACATCAAAAGATTCTAATAACCACTGAGCAAATTTGTCTGCATTTTTAATTGGCAGCTCCGCAATACAATAAAAAGCACCTTTAGGTTTTGCAACTTTAACGCCTTCAATTTTACTTAATTCTTCTATTAAAACGTTACGACGTTCTACATATTCTTTATTAACCTCGTCAAAGTAACTTTGCGGCGTTTGTAAAGCGGCTTCACTTGCAATTTGAGCTAATGTAGGAGGACTTAATCGCGCTTGTGCAAATTTTAAAGCTGTAGCTATAACATCTTTGCTTTTAGAAACTAAACAGCCAATACGTGCGCCACACATACTATATCTTTTTGATACAGAATCTATGACTATAGCGTAATCTTCTAAACCTTCTTCTTGTAAAATAGAGTAGTGTTTTGCGCCATCGTAAGCAAACTCGCGATACACTTCATCAGCTATTAAAAATAGATCGTGTTTTTTTACGATTTCTGCTAATTTTTTAATTTCTTCTTTTGAATATAAATAACCTGTTGGGTTACCAGGATTACAAATTAATATAGCTTTTGTTTTTGGTGTGATTAGTTTTTCAAACTCTTCAATTGCAGGTAATGCAAAGTTGTCTTCAATTTTTGAAATTACAGGAACAACTTTTACGCCAGAAGCAGTAGAAAATCCGTTGTAATTAGCGTAAAAAGGTTCTGGTATTATAACCTCGTCATCAACATCCATAATACTACCAAAAGCAAATAATAAAGCTTCGCTACCACCAGTAGTTACAATAATATCATCATGCTTTACGTGTATATCGTTTTTTGCATAATAATCTGCTATTTTTTTGCGGTATTCTTCAGAGCCTTCAGATCTTGTGTAAGCTAAAATATCTAAAGAGTGAACTTTTACAGCATCTAAAGCAACTTGTGGTGTTTTTATATCAGGTTGTCCTATGTTTAAATGGTAAACAGTTTTTCCTTCTTTATAGGCTTGTTCTGCGTAAGGAACTAACTTTCTTATAGGTGATTGAGGCATTGATTGCCCCTTTTTTGAAATTACTGGCATACTAATTAATATTTGTACTGCAAATTTGCGAAAATTATTAGAGAATATTTCAAATAATACCAACTAAAAAGTATTAAGTAATTAAAGATTTGTAAATTTAAGAGGACATATTTTTTATTATTTACTAATGCAAAGTGCTAAAATCACATTATTATTAATATTTGCGTTATTTCAAAGTCTTTATTCACAGAGTATATATAAACTTCCAGAAGGTGAAACGTCTGATAAAATTAGATTTGAATTAATAAATAATGTCATATTAATTCCTGTAGAAGTTAATGGCTTAGAATTAACGTTTTTATTGGATACAGGTGTTAGTAAACCTATAGTTTTTAATTTTTTAAAAGCTGCAGATTCTTTACAAATTTTAAATGCAGAAAAAATAAAAGTAAGAGGATTAGGTAACGGAAATGATTTAGAAGCTTTACGCTCTAGTCATAATACTTTTAAAATTGGTGAAGCAGTAAATAGCGACCAAGTTTTTTTTATGCCGTTTTTGATCCAGAACTAAATTTTGCGCCAAAAATAGGAATACCTATAGATGGTATTATTGGTTATGATTTTTTTAAAGATTTTATTATAGAAATTAATTATAATCGAAAGTTTATTAAAATTAAAAAACCATCCGAATACAATTTAAGAATATGCAGAAGGTGCCAAGTATTAGATTTAAACTTAGAAAATAATAGACCCTATGTTTTGTCTTATGTAGATATTGGTGCAAATAAAAATATACCAGTTAATTTACTATTAGATTCAGGTAATAGTGATGCACTTTGGTTATTTGAAGACAAGGTTAATAATATACAACTAAAACAAAAATCATTCATAGATTATCTTGGTACGGGACTTAATGGTAGTGTTTATGGTAGGCGCTATAAAATTAAAAAAATAACATTAGGAATGTTTGATATAGAACAACCAACAGTTGCATTTCCTGATACTTTAGCTGTTAATTTTATGAGATCTTATGAGGGTAGAAATGGCTCTTTAGGAGGAGAGATATTAAAACGGTTTAATTCTGTGTTTGATTACTCAAATTCACGGTTAATGTTAAAACCTAATAGCTATTATAAGGATAAGTTTAGTTATAATAAAAGCGGGATTTTAGTTGAAAATAGTGGCGTTAGAATGGTTATGGAACTTAATGCAAAACAAAACTCAGCGGTAAGTTATAAAGATGAAAAATCTATAAACATTAACAGCATTATAAAACCTAATTATAAATATAATCTTAAGCCAGTTTATACTATTTATGAAGTTTTACCTAATTCTCCAGCAGAAAAAGCAGGATTATTAAGAGGTGATGAGATTGTTTACATAAATAATAGAAGTACTCAAGATATGACTTTAGAAAAACTAACAGGATATTTCTATAAAGATTCAGGAGAAGAGTTAAAGTTTGTTGTGATCAGAAACGGAATAGAGCGTAAGTTTGCTATTACATTAAAATCTCCTTTAGAATAAAAAAAGCCGAAAACATTAGTTTTCGGCTTTAATAAAAATTTTTTAAATGTTATTTTTCCATAACACTCTTTTCTTTTTTAGCTAACACACTTGTCTTTGAAGGATCAATAACGTTTCCTTTAATTTTTAAAGAAACTGTTGGCGTATCCGCATTAGATAAAACAGTAATTGTTTTTCTAATTGGCATTACTCTATTTGTGTCATATTTTACCTCTATTTCACCTTTTTCACCAGGCATAATTGGTTTTTCAGGTTTTTTTGGGACTGTACATCCGCAACTAGAACTTACTTTAGATATAATTAACGGCGCGTCACCTGTATTAGTAAATTCAAAAGTTCTTAAACCATTAGCTCCTTTTTCTATTGTACCGTAGTCTATTGTAGTTTCTTTAAATTCAATTTTGGCTACTTTTTCTTGAGCATTAACTGTTAAACTAATCAAGCCAACAAATAATAATGTCATTAATTTTTTCATTGTATATAAATTTTAATGATTTGTAAATTTAATCACTTTTTACTCCTTTAGCAAAAATATTAGATGTAATACACTCAAACAAATACTTTTGAATAATTTAACGGTGCATTAATCTGCTATATAATTTCACAAAAACAGAATAATAAGTATTTTTGCCAACTATAATTCAAAAACTATTCCAAAGATGAATATCCCATCAAAATATGATGCAAAATCCGTAGAAAATAAGTGGTATGACTACTGGATGAAACATAATTACTTTCATTCAGAACCTGACGAAAGAGAACCATACACCATAGTTATTCCGCCTCCAAACGTAACAGGAGTATTACATATGGGACATATGTTGAATAATACCATTCAAGATGTATTAATACGTCGTGCGCGTTTACAAGGTAAAAACGCCTGTTGGGTACCAGGTACAGATCACGCATCTATTGCTACAGAAGCAAAAGTTGTAGCAAAATTAAAAGCACAAGGAATAGATAAAAATGATTTAACTAGAGACGAGTTTTTAAAACATGCTTGGGATTGGACGCACGAATATGGTGGCGTAATCCTTGAGCAATTAAAAAAGCTAGGTTGCTCTTGCGATTGGGATCGTACTAAGTTTACTATGGATGACGATATGAGCGAAGCCGTAATTAAAGTCTTTGTAGATTTATACAATAAAGGCTTAATTTATCGCGGTTATCGTATGGTAAATTGGGATCCAGAAGCAAAAACAACACTTTCGGATGAAGAAGTTATCTACGAAGAAAAGCAAGGAAATCTATACTATTTAAAGTATAAAATTGAAGGTAGCGACGATACGCTAACTATTGCTACAACACGTCCTGAAACCATTTTTGGTGATACAGCAATTTGTATTAATCCTAATGACGAGCGTTTTGTTCACTTACGTGGAAAAAAAGCAATTGTACCAATCTGCAACCGTGTAATCCCTATTATTGAAGATGACTATGTAGACTTAGAATTTGGTACAGGTTGTTTAAAAGTAACACCAGCGCATGACGAAAACGACAAGATGCTAGGAGATAAGCATAATCTTGAAGTAGTAGATATTTTTAATGAAGATGCAACTTTAAACAGCTACGGTTTACACTATGAAGGTCAAGATCGTTTTGCTGTACGTAAAGCTATAGCTAAAGAGTTAGAAGAAAATGGTGTTTTAGTTAAAACTGAAACACATATTAACAAGGTAGGTACGTCAGAACGTACCAAAGCAGTTATAGAGCCAAGGTTAAGCGACCAATGGTTCTTAAAAATGGAAGACTTGGTAAAACCAGCAATAGAAGCGGTTTTAGGTGAAGATGCCGATATAAAACTATTCCCAAAAAAGTTCGAAAACACGTATCGTCACTGGATGGAAAACATCCGTGATTGGAATATTTCGCGTCAATTACTTTGGGGACAACAAATTCCTGCATTTTATTATGGCAACGGAAAAGAAGATTTTGTAGTAGCAGAAAACATCAATGACGCAGTAAAACTTGCTCAAGATAAAACAGGAAATTCTTCACTTAAAGCTGAAGATTTACGTCAAGAAACGGATGCTCTAGACACATGGTTCTCATCATGGTTGTGGCCAATGTCGGTTTTTGATGGTATTCGCAATCCAGAAAACAAAGAAATTAAATATTATTACCCAACAAACGACTTAGTAACTGGTCCAGATATTTTATTCTTTTGGGTAGCACGTATGATAATTGCTGGTTACGAGTATAAAGATGAAAAGCCTTTTCAGAATGTATACTTAACAGGATTGGTGCGCGATAAGCAACGTCGTAAAATGAGTAAATCTTTAGGAAACTCACCAGATGCATTAAAACTTATTGAAGAATACAGCGCCGATGGTGTTCGTGTTGGATTATTATTAAGTAGTGCAGCAGGAAACGATTTATTGTTTGACGAATCATTGTGCCAACAAGGAAAAGGTTTTGGTAACAAAATCTGGAATGCCTATCGTTTAGTTGATGGTTGGGAAATTTCAGAAAGCATTGAGCAACCAGAAGCAAGTAAGATTGCAATAGAATGGTACGAATCTAAATTCCAAAAAGCATTAATCGAGATTGAAGACCACTTTAGCAAATATCGTTTAAGCGATGCTTTAATGGCAATTTACAAGTTAATTTACGACGATTTTTGCGGTTGGTTACTAGAAATGGTAAAACCAGCATACCAACAACCAATTGATGCTAAAACTTATAACGCAATTATTTCGATTTTTGAAGATAACTTAAAAATTGTACATCCGTTTATGCCATTTTTAACTGAAGATTTATGGCATTACATAAAAGATCGTACGCCAGAAGAAGCTCTAATTGTAGCGAGTTGGCCAACAACAAAAGCAATAAACGAAACCTTGATTTCAGAATTTGATTTTGCTTCAGAAGTGATTTCAGGTATTCGTACTATTAGAAAAGAAAAGAACATTGCGTTTAAGGATGCGATTGGATTTTCGGTAATAAATAACGAAAAATCATCAACTACGTTTGATGCAATTATCCAAAAAATGAGTAATCTAGAAGCTATTGAGTATGTAGATGAAGCAGTTGAAGGCGCTTTAACTTTTAGAGTTAAATCTAACGAATATTTTGTGCCAATGGTTGGCGCTATAGACGTTGAAGCTGAAATTAAAAAGTTAACTGAAGAGTTAAATTATACTGAAGGTTTCTTAAAATCGGTACAGAAAAAACTATCCAACGACCGTTTTGTAAATAATGCACCAGAACAAGTTGTAGCTAGTGAGAAAAAGAAAGAAGCAGATGCGTTAGCTAAGATTGAAACAATTAAAGCAAGTTTAGCTAGCATGCAATAGACTTAATAAATATAGTTTACTAAAAGCTCTAAAAAGTTATTTTTAGAGCTTTTTTATTTGACTGATATTTGAATATAATTTATGTATTAACATAATATTTTCAGAAAAAGTTAAAGGTTAGTTTGTTTCTGTTAATTTTCAATAAATTTTTAGGATTAGTTTATGTTTTAAAATTTCTACTACATAAAAGTTACCATTAGTTTTGAAGGTATATAAACCAAAAAAACTAAAAACTATGAAATCAATTAAGTTAGTAACAACAACATTAGTAGTATCTGGTTTAGCATTTATGTCTTGTAAAAATGATTATAAGACAAAAGATACAGAAGTAGATACTGTAGAAGAACAGGTAGAAGATTTAGAAAACGAAATGGATAAATCTTCAAGTAGGAACTCAGAAAGTGATTATATCATGCAATCAGACCAAGTCATGTCTAAAGAGTATGCTATGAATGATGGTAGAAACATCAATTACCAAACAACAGAAGCTGGAACTGTAGGTTTTGACGGTTGGCAACAATTTAATATTCTAACATATGAGTTAGAAGAAATGAAAAAAGCCAATATTTACACTAAAGAACGTGTAGGAAATTTAAGAGGAGTTATAGCAACTTTAGATAATAGTATTCCAGACTGGTTAAAAACAGAAGAGGTTATGGAAGATGTTGCAGATATTCAAAAAGAATATAATGAGTTAATGACAGAGACCAATGTTTCAGAAAAAGAATATAAAGAAAACATAGAGGAAGTTTCTGAAAAGTATGCCGATTTACAAGAAGAGTTAACCGAAACAGTTGAAGAATACATGAAAGTTAATGAAAGAGCAATAAAAAAATACAATAAACAAATAGAAAAAGGAAACTTCGAAAAGGCTAATAGAAAATATAAAAGAGAGATAGAAAAACTGAATAAAATTGCAGATTACGAAGAAGAGAAATAGTATTGTCTATTTGTGTTAGTTAGAAGACCTTTTCAAAACGAAAAGGTCTTTTTTTTATTTATCACTATTTTTGATTTTTTTAAATGTAGATTTAAATGACTTATAAAACCAAAGTTTCTTTACTAACAGCAATTGCTTTAATAGCATTATATTCTTATAATTTTTATTTAGACAATCAAGAAAAGAATGCTAATGTTGAAATTGGTAAGAAAGTCAAAAATAATACAAATGAATATTTTTTACCAAGCAGTACAACAGGTCAAATAATCCACCATAATGGTTACAGTTTAAGTTATAGTGAATTACATGAACAAGCAGAATGGGTAGCCTACGAGCTTAAAAAATCTCATCTTAGTAGCAAGCAACACAAAAGACCATATTTTGAAATTGATAAAGCGGTAAAAACAGGCGCAGCACATTGGCGCAACTATAAGCAATCCGGTTACGATCGTGGTCACTTATGTCCTGCTGGAGATAGAAGATATAGTAAACAGTCGCATGATGAAACATTTTTAACCAGTAATATTTCACCTCAAAATCACGATTTTAATGCAGGAATCTGGAATCGTTTAGAACAAAAAACACGTTATTGGGCAAAAAAATATGATGGTGTATTTGTAGTAACAGGAGGAATTTTAAAAGATAATCTTAAGACTATTGGTGAAGAAGATGTTGCTGTGCCTGACCAGTTTTATAAAATAATATTAGATAATAATACAGGAAAAACGAAAGTAATTGCATTCTTATTACCACATCAAGAATCTAGTCAATCTTTATACAAATTTGTAACTTCAGTAGATAAAATAGAATCTTTGACTGGTATAGATTTTTTTCATGAATTAGACGATGAAGTTGAAAATAAAATAGAAGCTTTAAGTGATTATAAAATCTGGAGCTTAAGAGATTAAAAAAGTTTTTCTTTAATGCCTTTCCAGCGTAAGTTTCTAATAAATTTACCTTGATCTTTAGTAATTAAACGCTCAGGATTATTAAAAGTAGCTTTTAAATAACCAACTAGATAATTATAAAAGTAAGGCCAACTTTTTTTCTTTAAACTCATTTTTACAGCTGTTAAAAAAGTAAGTGTAATACCATATCGCATTTTGTACATAGCTTCACCTTGTAGGTGTTTTGCAGCTTTATTGTAGCTTGCGCCAGTCGGTTTTAAGTGTTTAACATGAAGATTATCATCTAAAACTAATTTGTAACCAAAATACTTTGCTAATAACTCATCGATAGTATCCCAACCCATAGATGTTTTTAGCTGTCCAATAGCTTCAAAACATGATTTTGTGTACGCTTTTAAAGCACCTCTTATATGATCTTTACCAGTAATAGACTCTAAAATCCATTGGTTATTTTTTTCGATATAACAATATCCAGCAACCATTCCTATAGTTTCATCTTTATTAAAATGAAATGCTAACTGTTCTAAATAATTAAGCGGAAAAATTAAATCGGCATCAAACTTACAAATCACATCATAATTTTTGTTTGCAATATCATAACCTTTATAAAAAGCATTAATGATTTTTGTGCCAGGTAAATGTTGATTTGATGAGCTGTTATTAACTAATTTTATAAAGTTGAATTGTTGCTGAAAACCTTCAACGATTCCTTTAGTTTTATCTGTAGAATTATCATTTACCACAATAATTTCCTGCGGAAGTAAGGATTGTTTAACCAAAGAATCTAACGTTAATCCAATAGAGTCTTCTTCGTTATGCGCTGGTATGATAATGCAGAATTTCATTTTTAAATTATTTTTAAATTCGTTCTGCATAAACAATATAATATCTTGGCGTAAACCATCTTAAAATTGGTCTAATACCTAATTTTTTGGTTGGATTAGTCCATTTTTGTCGGTCAATAATTTTCCAACCTGTTTTTTCTAGTAGCCAGTCTAATTGCCAATCTTCAAACTCATGATAATGTCTGTCCCACATATCGGTTTTACTTCTGTAAGCAGAAGAAAACCATAAACGCAATGGTACGCTAATTACTAATTTATTGGCTTTTATACTTTTTAAAACGGTAAAAGGAGAGAGTAGATGTTCAAAAATTTCAAAAGCTGTGACTACGGTAGCATCGGAATTTTCTATAGTTGAGGTGTCTAAATCTAAATCTTCACCTTTAGTGTTTTTAACAGAAAATCCGTTAGCCTTTAGTATTTTGGTAAACGGATTTTCTACACCTAAATCCAAAATGGTTTCGGATTTAGAAATATGTTTTTCTAAAAATTGAAACGTAAGCTTATATCTTTTATGCGGAAATGTGTTTTCGTACATTAGTTATTTTCCGCAACAGCGGATTAATATTTATAAACAATAGCGTTTATGTGCATTCCTGCACCAACGCTAGCAAATATAATAACATCTCCTTTTTCTATCTGCTGATTTTCTAATTTATTATTTCTAATTAAGTCAATAAGTGTTGGTACGGTTGCAACCGAACTGTTACCAAGTTTATGAATACTCATAGGCATAATGCCTTCTGGAACAGGAGTTTTGTAAAGTCTGTAAAAACGTTTTATGATAGCTTCGTCCATTTTTTCGTTAGCTTGATGGATCAATATCTTTTTAACGTCTTTTATATCTACACCACTTTCGTCTAAGCATTCTTTCATAGCTAGTGGTACGTTTGTTAATGCAAATTCGTAAATTTTACGACCATGCATTTTAATGTACCTAGTATCTTTGTCTAATTCTGGATTGTTAGAATTTCCGAAGAATAAATAATAGGCTTCATCGTATGTGAAACTAGCGGTATTGTGTGCTAAAATTCCACCTTCTTCATCTGTAGCTTCAATAATTGTTGCGCCAGCGCCATCACTGTAAATCATGCTATCACGATCGTGTTTATCTACCACTCTAGATAATGTTTCGGCGCCAATTACTAAACATTTTTTTGCCATTCCAGCTTTTATAAATGCTTGTGCTTGGATTGTACCTTCAATCCAACCAGGACAACCAAATAATATGTCATAAGCAACACATTTAGGGTTTTTAATGCGAAGTTTATGTTTTACTCTGGTTGCTAAACAAGGTAAAATATCACTTTGGATCGCATCTTTTTTAACGTCTCCAAAGTTGTGTGCTACGATAATGTAATCTATATCTTCCCTATCAATTTTAGCGTCTTCTATAGCTTTTTCTGCAGCAAGAAAACCTAAATCGGAAGCTATTAACTTATCGTCTGCGTAGCGTCTTTCAACAATACCTGTTATTGCTTTAAATTTTTCAACAATAACTTCGTTCGGGGAGTTGATTTGGGAACCGTCTACATTTAAAAACTCATGTTGATGAAAGTCTTCGTTCTTTTCAATATTTTCTGGAATATAACTTCCAGTTCCGGTAATTTTTATAGTCATAAAAAAAATCTGCCTTTTTATTTTTTACTAATATACAAATATACTAGCTACTAAATAAAAAGACAGATTTGAATTTATATTATACGATGCCCAAAAGCTATTATGCTTCCATATATTCTTCTATTGGCGCACAAGTACAGATTAAATTACGATCTCCATAAGCATCATTTACACGACGTACAGAAGGCCAAAATTTATTTTCTTTAACATACTCTAAAGGATATGCTGCTTTTTCACGAGAGTATGGTAGTAACCATTCGTCACTTGTTAGCATATCTAAAGTATGAGGTGCATTTTTTAGCGGGTTGTTTTCGTCTTCTTTAGTTACAGCATCAATTTCTTTTCTAATAGAAATCATGGCGTCACAAAAACGATCCATTTCGGCTTTACTTTCACTTTCTGTTGGTTCAATCATCATTGTTCCTGCAACAGGGAATGATACAGTAGGCGAGTGGAAACCGTAATCCATTAAACGTTTTGCGATATCTGTTACTTCTATACCGTTAGCTTTAAATGGTCTACAGTCTATAATCATTTCGTGAGCTGCGCGACCTCTTTCACCAGAATATAAAGTTTCAAAAGCGCCTTGTAAACGGTGTTTGATATAATTAGCGTTTAAGATAGCTATTTCTGTAGATGCTCTTAGCCCTTCAGCACCTAACATTTTAATATATCCATAAGAAATTAAACATACTAAAGAACTTCCAAAAGGAGCTGCAGATATTGCTGTAATAGCATTATCACCACCAGTTTTTATAATTGGATTACCAGGTAAAAACGGAGCTAATTGCTTAGCTACACAAATTGGGCCAACACCAGGTCCGCCACCACCATGAGGAATAGCAAACGTTTTATGTAAGTTTAAGTGACAAACATCTGCACCAATATTACCAGGGTTTGTTAATCCTACTTGAGCGTTCATGTTTGCACCATCCATGTAAACTTGTCCGCCATTATCATGGATGATTTTTGTAATGTCTTTAATTGCTGACTCGTACACACCGTGTGTAGATGGGTAAGTTACCATTAAAGCAGCAAGATTATCTGAGTGCAACTCAGCTTTATTACGTAAGTCTTCTACATCAATGTTTCCATTATCGTCTGCTTTTGTAACAACTACTTTCATGCCAGCCATTACAGCACTTGCAGGGTTTGTCCCGTGAGCAGAACTAGGAATTAAACAGATGTTACGGTGATGATCACCACGAGATTCGTGATACGCTTTAATTACCATTAATCCAGCGTATTCACCTTGTGCGCCAGAGTTAGGTTGTAAAGATGTTGCAGCAAAACCTGTAATTTCTGTTAATTGATCTTCTAATGCTTTTAATACTTTTTGGTAACCTTCTGTTTGGTCTATCGGTGCAAATGGATGAATGCTTCCCCAATTTGTTTGACTTAAAGGTAACATTTCTGAAGCTGCATTTAACTTCATTGTACAAGATCCTAAAGAAATCATAGAATGGTTTAATGCTAAATCTTTGCGTTCTAATTTTTTGATGTAACGCATTAATTCGGTTTCAGAATGGTAGCTATTAAATACTTCAAGTGTTAAAAAATCACTTGTTCTGTTTAAGTCAGTATCTATATTGTTTGTTTCTGATAATTCAGAAATTTCTATTGCTTTTTTGTTTTCCGCTTCAGCGAAAATTTTAACAATTTCATTTAAATCAGAAATTGAAGTTGTTTCGTTAATAGAAATTAAAACGGTGTTATCATCTTGATAGTAGAAGTTAACTTCATTGTTTTCTGCTACTTCTTTTACTTTAGCAGCATAAGCTTTGACTTGTAAAGTGTCAAAGAAAGATGTGTTTGTTTGTTCTAATCCCATTTTTGAAAGGGTAGACGCTAAGGTAGAAGCACTATTATGAACTTTATTTGCTATAAACGTTAAGCCTTTTGGACCATGGTAAACAGCATACATACCTGCCATTACCGCTAGTAAAACTTGTGCTGTGCAAATGTTAGATGTTGCTCTATCACGTTTAATGTGTTGTTCTCTTGTTTGAAGCGCCATACGTAATGCACGGTTGTCGTTAGCGTCTTTGGTAACGCCTATAATACGACCAGGAATATCACGTTTATAAGCTTCTTTTGTTGCAAAATAAGCTGCATGAGGACCACCATAACCCATTGGTATACCAAAACGTTGTGTTGTACCAACAACAACATCGGCACCAAATTGTCCTGGAGCTTCAAGCTTAATTAAGCTTAAAATATCTGCTGCTACTGCAACTTTTATATTGTTTTCATTTGCTTTAGCAATGAATGTTTTAATGTCTGTAATTTGTCCGTTTTTACCAGGATACTGAACAATAGCACCGAAGTATTCTGAAGAGAAATCAAATGTGCTTTCATCTCCGATTACTAAATCAATTCCGATAGGAAGCGCACGTGTCTTTAAAACCGAAATGGTTTGAGGTAAAACTGCATCTGAAACAAAAAACTTATTTACATTTTCTTTTTTTTGAGCTCTTTCTCTAACAGCAAATAAAAGACTCATAGCTTCTGCAGCAGCAGTACTTTCGTCAAGTAAAGAGGCGTTTGCAAGTTCCATACCGGTAAGATCGGTAATCATGGTTTGGAAATTTAATAAGGCTTCTAAACGACCTTGTGCAATCTCTGCTTGGTAAGGTGTGTAAGCAGTATACCAACCTGGATTTTCTAAAATATTACGCTGTATAACAGCCGGTAAAATTGTTGGATGATAGCCTAAACCAATGTAAGTCTTGTACGTTTTGTTAAGTTTAGATAAATTATTAATGTGTGTAGAATACTCATATTCCGTCATAGCTTCATCTAAACCTAAATCTTTTTCAAGACGAATGTTAGAAGGAATAGTTTCGTAAATTAGTTGTTCAATACTTTCTGCACCTATTGTTTGTAACATTTCTTTAATGTCATTTTCTCTTGGACCAATATGGCGCAAAGCAAAAGCGTTTGTGTTCATTAGTGTTGTGTTGTTAGGCTCTCATTTTCATGAGAATGACAAATTAATTTAGCGTTTTAAAACGCATTTTTATGCGATTGCAAAATTAATGAAATCTTATAGCATTTTTTAGTTAAAATTTGAAAGTTTTTAACCATTTAAAAGCTTTATTAACAGATTGATTATTTTTGTGTGATGAAGATAGTCAAACAGCTTTTAGATTTTTATATAAATAGCAGTATACATGTGGCTTTAGCAGTATATGCTTTAAGTTGGATTACGCTTCTTGTTTTTAACTTGCCTTACGACGAAAACATCCTATATTTTAATTTTTACGCTACAATTACAGGTTATAATTTTGTAAAGTATTTTGGTATTGCTAAGTGGCATCATCGTAGCTTGGCAAAATGGTTAAAAGTTATTCAGGTCTTTTCGTTTTTTAGTTTTTTGTTAATGCTGTTTTATGCTTTTAGATTAGAGTATAAAGTTATGGTTGTTTTAACAGGGTTAGGGCTTATAACTTTTTTATATGCTATACCCTTTTTGCCAAAACAAATGTATTTGGATGAACACCAAAATTTAAGACAAATAAGTGGATTAAAGGTGTATATAATAGCAGCTGTGTGGGCATTTACTACAGTTGTTTTACCTATATTAAACAACAATCAAGAGTTAGAAACTAAAGTCTGGATTACTGTATTACAAAATTTTGTATTTGTGTTAGCTTTAATGATTCCTTTTGAAATAAGGGATCTAAAATATGATAGTATAAAACTAGCAACAATCCCGCAACAAATTGGTATAAAAAAGACCAAAATACTTGGTGTTTTACTACTTTTCTTTTTTTTAGGTTTAAATGTATTTAAAGAAGAAATTCTAATTCACTTTCTTTACAAAGAAGTAATTGTGGCTTTTGTTTTAATGCTATTTATTTTGTTTTCTACAAAAAACAGAAATAAATATTACGCTTCTTTTTGGGTTGAAGCTTTGCCTATTTTATGGCTATTGTTGATGCTTTTTTAATTCTTTTTCAAAAGACTTTTTTATATTATCTTTTTCTTCTGAAGATAAAAACTGAAATTTAATTTTATTTAACAACTGACTTAATTTTTTGTTTGATTTAGAGTGTTTTCTGCAAGCAGAACAATACATTAAATGAATTTTAAGTTTTATTTTTTCAGTTATTGAAGCTTCTTTATATTGATATTTATCACAAACATGACCAGCCTCTTTGCATTTAATAAAAAATAATCCCATGATTTAAAACCAATTTTTTTCTAAGCAACTTGCAAGAGCAACTCTAGCTCTGTGAACAATTACCCATAGGTTAGACGCTGTAATGTTTAGTTCCTTACTAATTGTTTCTGTTTCTTGATTTAAGATGGTTTTCTTCTTAAAGACTTCAGCTTGTTTTTTAGGTAGTTTAGCAATGCAGCTTTGTATTGCGTCTGCTAATTCTTCGTTTTCAATGCTATCTTCTGCTGTTTTGTCAAAAGGATCTGCAATACGCTCTTCTAACCAATCGCCTTCAGATTCAGAATCATTGTAAGTCATTCTAACTTCGGCTTTTCCTTTATTAGAATTGATCTTACGATAGTAATCAATAATTTTTCGCTTTAAAATTGAAATAAGCCAAGTACGCTCAGCCGCTTCACCTTTAAAGTTTTTCATAGCGTTTAACCCAGCCAAAAAAGTTTCGGACACTAAATCTTGAGCAATGACACGATCATTTACACGCGTTATTGTGTAATTAAATAGGTAGTCACTATAAAGATCAACCCAATTGTTAGGATTTAAAGTGTGTTTTGGCATTAGCTGGTTTTTTCTTTTTCATTTTTCAAAAATAACTAAAAAAACCACGGTTTTTGGCTTATTTAACACTATGATAAGAGTTTACTTAATGCAAAATATCTTTCAAAGCATTTTCTATGTTAGTATACTTAAATTTGAAACCATTATTTAAAAGTTTTTCTGGGTATACATTTCTACTTCTTGTTACTAGTTCTGGTTCTGTACCTATTAAAAAAGCTCCAGCTTTTATTAACCATTTTGGTTGTGGTATTCCAAAAGGAATATTTAATACTTTTCTTAAAGATTTCATTAAAGTTTTATTGTCAGTTGGTTTTGGTACGCATAAATTAAAAATGCCTTGTTTATTATTGTCAATTAAAAATTGAATGGCATTTGCAAAGTCCTCTTCATGTATCCAACTCACCTTTTGTTTTCCTGAAGCCTGTTTTCCTCCTAAAAATAACTTTGTGATTTTTTTTAAAGGAATAATAGCTCCACCTTTTTTACCTAAAACAATTGATGTGCGAAGTATGATTTTTTTGGTTTTAGGCGTGTTGATTTCATTGAAGGCAAGTTCCCATGATTTTGCAATATTCATTGAAAAATCATCTCCAATTATTCCATCATCTTCAGTGTTGATTCTCTCAAAACTATTATCATAAATTGTAGCAGTAGATGAATTTATCCAAAATTTTGGCGGATTTTCACATTTATTTATCGCTAATCCTAAAACTTTAGTGGATTCAATTCTAGAATCATAAATAGCTTTTTTATTTTTTTTAGTGTATCTACAGTCTACAGATTTACCGGCTAAATTGATTATAGCGCTTGCGTTTTCTAGATGATCAGTCCATGTGTCAATATCTTTTCCGTTCCAATAAATATCATTTTTATGTTTTGGATTTCTAGTTAAAATAAACACATCATATTTTTCTTTTTTAAAGTGGTTTTTTAAGATTTCTCCTAAAAAACCACTTCCTCCTGCAATAATTATTTTTTTCATATTTAGCTATTTATTTGAGGATTATAAACCGTTTTAGTAGTAGTTCTAGATTTTTTTCTTCCTCTAAAAAATAGGAACAGATTAAAAAATAGCATGATGCCTAAATAG
This sequence comes from Mesoflavibacter sp. CH_XMU1422-2, assembly GCF_037029245.1. Taxonomy (NCBI): domain Bacteria; kingdom Pseudomonadati; phylum Bacteroidota; class Flavobacteriia; order Flavobacteriales; family Flavobacteriaceae; genus Mesoflavibacter; species Mesoflavibacter sp. CH_XMU1422-2. Next base: position 216,595 of record NZ_JAYMEE010000001.1, read on the forward strand.
ATGGTAAATCCGCCTAATTTTTTACTTAAAATTTCTATTAGTGTTTGTGAGCTCATAGGATCACTTCCGTAGTAAAAAATCTTCATTGTATACAGTGCAAAACCAATATTAATAAGGTAAAAACCTATCTCAAATAGTTTGTTGGTTGCTAAAGCGATATCCTCTTTTCCTTTAAAAATATCTATCATAAAAAGCTTTCCGTTTTTAAAGAGCATTTTAGAAACAAATATTGTTAGTGCAATAACTATTGGTAGGTAAATAAAGTAACCGATAATGATTTTTGAATGTTCCATAATTTATTGTTTTAAAAATTTGTGTTTATGTGTTAATTGAAGCCAAAAAATATTGTTGTAATGTAATGCGGCAAGTATTAGTATGATTTTTCCTAAAGTAAAGTTTAGGCTGCTTATTACCTCGACTACATTATGTATAGTTTCCCAATAGGAAATTGTAATTATAGCATAGCCAATATTAGTTAGATAATATCCTATTTAGTAATAAGTTATTAATTGATTTTACTATTGCTATGTCTTCAAATAAGTTTATTAAAAATAATTCTCCATTTTTATAGCATATCCATCCAATTCTTACCGTAATAAATACAATTATTGGTAGGTAAATGCAGTATGTGATAATGTTTACGTTCATACCTTTTGTATTTTAAAAAGCACGATTGTGAAATATGTCCCGATAATCATTGGTGTTACTAATAACAATGGAATAAATACGTTTTGTAAACCAAAAATTACTTTGATTAAAATTGTTGTTGAAAGCCACAATCCAATTAATATCCAATAGATATTTATAAGTTTTATTGAATAGTTATTTAATTTTTTGATATTACTATTTATTGAAATTGCTATCACAATTTGGATTATTCCTAATACTATTTGAATTAGTGCACCATAAATAGTTTCATATAAATAGAGGCTTAAGGTGAATAAATAAAATATGAGATTTAAATAAGATTCTATTTTCATAATTTTATTATTTTGAAACTTTCAGAAAATATTGAAAATTTAATTTAAATTTTTTTATTTGATTAATTTTAATAAAGACTTAGTAATCCAGTTTTGTTTTTGGTCTACAAGTTTGTTCATTAAAACGTCTAAATTATCAGTAAGTTCTTTTAAAGCTTTTGTTTGTTTAATTAATTCTTTAGTTTTTTCTGTGCCATCATCTTTAATAGAAGAGACATCGTTTAAAACCTTAATAACTGGTTTTATTTCTCTTCGGCTACGTTCTTTAGCTACAATTCTAGCTAATTCTTCAACGTCTTTTTCTGTTGTAAAAAAGTCTTTACGTTCACCTGGAATAAGCTCTTTTGTAACAATTCCCCAATCCATTAATTGTCTAAGATTCATGCTTGTGTTACCTCTTGAAATCTGAAGATCTTCCATGATTTCTTCCATAGATAATGGTTTTGTCGAAATAAAAAGCAATGCCTGTATTTGAGCCATAGCTTTATTAATTCCCCAAAGCGTGCCCAAACTTCCCCAAGTGTTTATAAATTTATCTTTTGCTTCTTGATATTCCATGACACAAATATATTAATAACTTTTAAACTTTCAATAAACTTTGAAAGTTTATTAAAAAAAATATCATTCTGAAGAAGTAATACAATTAATGTTTTAATTATTTACTACCTTCAGAATGACATAAAATATTACTTAATCAACCCAGCACGTTTTAATAAAGCTTCTGGTTTTGGGTCTTGACCTCTAAAGCGTTTATATAAGATTAGTGGATTTTCAGTACCGCCTTTTGTAAGTACATTGTCTTTAAATTTTAAAGCAATATCACGATTAAAAATGCCGTTTTGTTTAAAATAATCAAATGCATCTGCATCTAAAACTTCTGCCCATTTATAGCTATAATACCCAGAAGAATATCCACCTTGAAAAATATGAGAAAATGCTGTGCTCATACAATTTTCTTCTACATCAGGATATAATTTCGTGTCTTTAAAAGCTTCATTTTCATGTGCTTTTACATCTGTAACTTCGGTTGGGTTAATACCGTGCCAATGCATATCTAATAAGCCAAAACTTATTTGACGTAAGGTTTGCATACCTTCATTAAAAGTGGCACTTTCTTTAATTTTTTCTACTAAATCCATTGGGATTAGTTCTCCGGTTTCATAGTGTGTTGCAAATAATTCTAACGCTTCTTTTTCGTAACACCAATTTTCTAGCACTTGACTTGGTAATTCTACAAAATCCCAATACACGCTTGTACCGGATAGACTAGGGTAAGTGGTATTTGCTAGCATACCGTGTAATGCATGACCAAACTCATGAAACAAAGTGGTTACTTCATTAAATGTTAATAAAGAAGGTTTGCTTTTGGTTGGTTTTGTAAAGTTACAAACGATAGAAACATGTGGTCTTTCATTAACGCCGTTTTGTACAAATTGAGGTTTATAAGACGTCATCCAAGCTCCGTTACGTTTTCCTGCACGCGGGAAAAAATCTGCATAAAAGATTGAAACTAAGTCACCATTTTCATCTAAAACTTCGTAAGTCAATACATCTGGATGATACTTGTCAATAGTATCAATTTCTTTAAAAGTCAATCCAAATAATTTATTGGCTACTTTAAAGGCGCCATCAATAACGTTTTCTAATTTGAAGTATGGTTTTAGTTTTTCGTCATCTAAATTGAAAAGCTTTTGCTTGAGCTTTTCACTGTAATAAGCGCCATCCCATTTTTCAAGGTGATCTATACCATCTAATTCTTTTGCAAAATTTTGAAGGTTGGCAAACTCACGTTCCGCAGCAGGTTTTGCTTTGTCTAATAAATCATTTAAAAAGCTTTCAACTTTTGCAGGTGTTTCAGCCATGCGTTCTTCTAAAACAAAATGAGCATGTGTTTTATAGCCTAATAAATTGGCGCGTTGGTGTCTTAGTTTAGCAATTTCTAAAACATTTTTTTGATTGTCTAATTTATTATTGTTAAACCCTTTACTTCCAAAAGCAATCGAGAGTTTTTTACGTAATTCTCTGTTTTTTGCATAGGTCATAAAAGGAATGTAGCTAGGGTAATCTAAAGTGATTAACCAGCCATCTTTACCTTTACTTTCGGCTAATTGTTGTGCTGCTTCAATTGCGCCTTCTGGTAACCCTTCTAGGTCCGTTTGGTTGGTGATATGCATTTCAAAAGCATTAGTTTCTGCTAATACATTTTCACCAAACTTTAATTTAAGCGATGCTAATTTTTTATCAATCGCTCTTAATTGTTCCTTTTTATCTTCAGAAAGGTTTGCACCGTTTCTTGCAAAGCTTTTATATTTTTTATCTAATAAGGTTTTTTGTTCTTCGGAAAGATCAAGTTGCTCTTTTTGATTGTAAACGTCTTTAATACGCGCAAAGAGTTTTTCGTTTAAAGTAATGTCGTTACTAAATTCTGATAAAAGAGGAGAAATGTCTTGAGCAATTTTCTGAATTTCCTCATTAGTCTCTGCCGAATTTAAATTAAAAAATACACTTGTAGCTCTATCTAATTGTTGTCCAGCATATTCTAAAGCTTCAATAGTATTACTGAAAGTAGGAATTTTCTCTGAATTGGTAATTGTTTCAATTTCTGCTTTCGTTTCTTTAATTAAAGTCTCTATTGCTGGTTTAAAATCTTCATTTTTAATAGATTGAAATGGAGCAGAATTATATTTAGTGTTAAATTTATTAAGAAGTATATTCATACCGAAAACGTTTAAGTTTAAATTTTTCATAAAAAATAAATATTTTTTTTTTTGAAATACTTATTTGTGTTATCTTTGACTCGATTTTTTCCCGTGAGCTGGTTACTCACATAAAAATTATTGATTAATAGCGATAAAAAGCCTCAAATTAAGTTTTGAGGCTTTTTTTCTGTCTTATACTCAGTAAGTTTGTTTTTGAGCGATAAAAAACGCATTTTATCTAAAAACAAAATAATTTTTGCCTCAATTCTTTCATTTTCAACAAAACTAAGACCTTTGACTTAAGTTTTTTTGATGTGAGTAAAACTCATATAGAAAGATTAATAGCGATGTAAAGCCTTGACGGAAGTCGAGGCTTTTTTTATGCTATTACTGAAAGTTTTTTACTCAGCATTTTATTTGCAAACTTCTTTTCGTTAAAGATTTTGGTCATTCCTTCTACATAAATTTCATTTTAATCTGTCTTTTCTTTGTAAATAGTTTACCACTGCTACAGCAATAACTAAACTTATTAGTGTTATTGTTACTACCATTTTTTAATGTCTTTAGCAGCTTGTTCTACTTTTAGTTTTAAGCCTTCTTTATAAGCCATAATTTTATCTAAAACGCATTGGTCTGAAGCGCCAATAATTTGAGCAGCCAATATACCAGCGTTTTTAGCTCCGTTTAATGCTACAGTAGCAACAGGTACGCCACCTGGCATTTGTAAAATAGATAAAACTGAGTCCCAACCATCTATAGAGTTACTACTTTTTACAGGAACACCAATTACTGGTAACGGACTCATAGAGGCAACCATACCCGGTAAATGAGCTGCGCCACCAGCACCAGCTATAATTACATTAATACCTCTTTTATGTGCGTTATTGCTAAAATCAAATAATTTTTCTGGTGTACGATGGGCAGAAACAATATCTACTTCTATTTCTATATCAAACCCTTTTAAAATATCAATAGCGTCTTGCATTACTGGCATATCGCTATTGCTTCCCATTACTATTGCAACTTTACTCATGTTATTCGCTTATTACTTGTATTGTATTTTTTACTTTCTCTGCAATTTGTCTTGCTTTGCTTAAATCTTCGTTAACTATGGTTACGTGTCCCATTTTTCTAAACGGACGTGTTTGTTTTTTACCATAAATATGTGGTGTAACACCTTCAAGGTTCATTATACTTTCTATGTTCTTATATAAAACATTTCCTGTATGTCCTTCTGCACCAACAAGATTTACCATAATTCCGCCAACTTTACTTTTAGTTTCACCTAAAGGTAAATCTAAAATGGCGCGTAAATGTTGTTCAAACTGACTAGTAAAACTAGCTTCTATGGTTTGATGTCCAGAATTATGTGGTCTTGGCGCAACTTCATTTATTAAAATTTGGTCGTCTTGTGTCTGAAACATTTCTACTGCTAATAATCCAACATGGTTAAAAGCTTCTGATGTTTTTAAAGCCACATCTTGTGCTTTTTTTGCAACGTCATCATTAATACGTGCAGGACATATTACATATTCTACTTGATTGGCTTCAGGATGAAATTCCATTTCAACAACGGGATACGTTTTAATGTCTCCTGAGACATTTCTTGCTACAATTACAGCTAATTCGTTTTTAAACGGAATGATTTGTTCTGCAATACATTCGCCAGCAGGTAAACCTTCCAAATCACTTAATTGTCTTACAATTTTTACACCGTTACCATCATAACCAAATCTAGCAGCTTTCCATACAAATGGTAATTCTAAACCTCCATTATTAATAGCATCCTCTATTTCAGATAAATAAGCAAATCTGCTAAAAGGCGCAGTTGGAAGATTGTGGTCTACATAAAATAATTTTTGCTTTGCTTTATTTTGTATTTGGCGTAATGTTTTTGAAGATGGATAGACTTTTATGTTTTCGTTTTCTAGTTTTTCTAAAGCATCAACGTTTACGTTTTCAATTTCGATAGTTAGTACATCAACTTGTTTTCCAAAGTTGTAAACCGTATCAAAATCTAACAAATCGCCTTTTACAAATTTATCACAAGCAATTTTACTTGGTGCTTGATCACTATTATCTAAAACAAAGGTTTGAATATCAAATTTTCGGGTATTGTAAAGTAGCATTTTACCTAGTTGTCCGCCACCAAGAATACCTAATTTAAAGTTTGAAGAAAAATAATTCATTTTTAATATTAGTTGTGTGCAACAAAAATACATTTTAAATGTAAAATAGCCTTTAAAAATCTAAATCAAATATCGTTAAGCTGCTACAAATCCTTATATTTGCTTTTTAATTTTTTACAATGAAAACTATAAAGCTTCACGACAAAGAATTTAAGCCTTTTATTTCTGAACAACAAATAGACGCTGCTGTTACTAAAATGGCACAAGATGTAGCTAATGATTTAGGAGATGAAGTACCTGTTTTTGTTGGTATTTTAAACGGATCATTTATGCTAGTAAGTGATTTTGTAAAAAAATATCCAAAACCTTGTGAAGTTACCTTTATAAAATTAGCATCTTATGAAGGCGTTAAATCCACAGAAGATATCCAAAGATTAATTGGTTTAACACAAGACTTAACAGGAAGAACTGTAGTTATTTTAGAAGACATAATAGATACAGGTAATACATTACATGAAATTCATCGTATTTTTAAAAACGAAAATGTAAAGCAACTAGTTATTGCGACACTGTTTTACAAACCAGAAGCTTATAAAAAAGACTTTAAACTTCATTATGTTGGTATAGAAATACCTAACAAATTTATTGTAGGATATGGATTAGACTATGATGGTTTAGGTAGAGATTTGCCAGCAGTATATCAACTAAAAACAACACAACACATGACTAACTTAGTATTATTTGGTCCTCCAGGAGCAGGTAAAGGCACACAAGCAAACTTTTTAAAAGAAAAATATAACTTAGTACATATTTCTACTGGCGATGTATTTAGATTTAATATCAAAAACGAAACAGCATTAGGTATGTTGGCTAAGTCATACATGGATAAAGGAGAACTTGTACCAGATCAAGTAACTATTGACATGTTAAACGCAGAAGTTGAAAAAAATGCAGATGCCAACGGATTTATATTTGATGGTTTTCCGCGTACTAACGCACAAGCAGAAGCTTTAGATAAACTAATGGATACTAAAGATTCTCAAATTAATGCGATGATCGCTTTAGAAGTAGACGACGAAGTTTTAGTACAACGTCTTTTAGAACGTGGTAAATCTAGTGGTAGAGCAGATGATGCAGACGAGTCTATCATCCGAAACAGAATTAAAGAATATTACAACAAAACCGCTATCTTAAAAGATTATTACTCAGCTCAAGATAAATATTTTGGAGTAGATGGTGTTGGTAGCATAGAAGAAATTACAGAGCGTCTTTGCGCTGTAATCGATAAACTTTAAAATGCGTTTATTCGTTTATATGTTAATCTGAAATGCTTAGATTCTTCATAAAACGAATTTATAAATTCACAAATAAACTAAGTAAATGACCGAAGGTAACTTTGTAGATTACGTAAAAATGCATGTCTCTTCAGGAAAAGGAGGGAAAGGATCTGCGCATCTTAACCGCGAAAAATATAACGCAAAAGGTGGACCAGATGGAGGCGATGGTGGACGTGGAGGACACGTAATTATTAGAGGTAACGAAAACCTTTGGACATTACTACATTTAAAATTTCAGCGTCATATCCGTGCCGGTCATGGAGGCGACGGTAGTAGTAATCGTAGTACAGGATCAGATGGAGAAGATTACATTATCGAAGTACCATTAGGAACTGTAATTAGAGATACAGAAACTAACGATATCCTTTTTGAAATCACCGAACAAGGTGAAGAAAAAATTGTTGCCGAAGGAGGAAAAGGTGGTTTAGGTAACTGGCACTTTAAAAGCAGTACCAACCAAACACCACGTTACGCACAACCAGGTATTCCGTTAGAAGAAAAAGACATAACATTAGAGCTTAAAGTCTTAGCAGATGTAGGTTTAGTAGGTTTTCCTAACGCAGGAAAATCTACTTTACTATCTGTAATGACCGCTGCAAAACCAAAAATTGCAGATTACGAGTTTACAACCTTAAAGCCAAATCTAGGTATTGTAAAATATCGCGATTATCAAACTTTTATAATGGCAGATATCCCGGGGATTATAGAAGGAGCTGCCGAAGGTAAAGGCTTAGGCTATTACTTCTTACGTCACATAGAGCGTAATTCGGTATTGCTATTTTTAATTCCAGCAGATGCACCAGATATCAACAAACAGTACGAGATTTTGTTAGACGAGCTTAGACGTTACAATCCAGAAATGTTGGATAAAGACCGTATGATAGCCATCTCAAAATGTGATATGTTAGATGACGAACTTAAAGCCGAACTAAAACAAGAGTTAGACAATACCTTACCAATTCCATATTTATTTATCTCAAGTGTAGCACAACAAGGCATTACAACGCTTAAAGATAAGTTGTGGGACATGCTTAATTAATTTTATTTTGGCGTTACCCTAAAGGGTCAGGCTTTCATTACTCGCTTCCCAACTAAAAAGTTGGGAGAGCTCAAACATGCCATTCAATCCTTAACGCGGGTATGTTTGCTGTCCTAGTGTTCAAGTCAGAGATTATTTCAATTTTATAAATATCCTAACATTTTAAAATTCGACTTGCGTTGTAGGTTTTGTAACTTTGGGTTTCAACCAAAAAATAAAATTCTATGAGCAATTTAAATAATAAAGTCGCTTTAATAACAGGCGGATCAAAAGGCATTGGATATGGTATAGCCTATGCATTAATGCAACAAGGTGTTAACGTAGCTATAACCAGTAGAAGTGTAGCATCTGCGCAAAAAGCAGCAGAACAACTTAATGCAGAAGTGTCTTCTGCAAAAGCAATCGGACTAGAAGCAGATGTTAGAGAGTTAGAAAGTCAGCAACAAGCTGTTAAAACAACTGTAGATACCTTTGGACAGTTAGACATTGTCATTGCTAATGCAGGTTTAGGACATTTTGGTAGTATAGAAGATTTAACTACAACACAATGGAATGAAGTTATAGATACCAATCTAACAGGTGTTTTTAATTCGATTAAAGCAAGTGTAGATGCACTTAAAGCAAGTAAAGGGTATTACATTACTATTTCAAGTTTAGCAGGTACCAACTTTTTTGCTGGCGGATCTGCGTATAACGCTAGTAAATTTGGTGTTACCGGATTTACCCAAGCGGTAATGTTAGATTTGCGTAAATACGGCATAAAGGTTAGTACTATTATGCCAGGATCTGTTTCGACTTACTTTAACGGAAACGAGCCAAACGATGAAGGCGCATGGAAAATACAAATTGAAGATATTGGCGAGTTAGTGGTCGATTTATTAAAAATGCATCCACGTACATTACCAAGTAAAATTGAAGTACGACCAACAACGCCGCCAAGTAAATAACTATAGATACAAAAAAGGCTTCCAAATTTGGAAGCCTTTTTTGTATTGAATAATTACATTATTATTCAACATCAATTCTTACGCCTTCACTGTGACTACTAAATTCTGGTGCATACATACTTTGTATAGTAGTTATACCATTACTCATATTACCAGCATTGTTAACGCGTAAATCATATTCAAACACATAAACACCTTTTGGTAGATAATCAAAAAAGAAGTTTGTACTTGCGTCTTTTGTGCTTTGATAATAGCCTAAGCCATCTTGCCATTTGTATTGACTAATCACATTGGTTGGCTCTAAACCTGCTGCACGCATATCTTTCATGTGGATAAATTCCATATTTCTGTCACTTCTTAATTCGATTCTTACGGTTACTAAATCGCCAATTTTAAGTTTGGTTTCTTTAGTAATTTCGGTAAGTGTTTCACCAGTATCTGTATTAGTTTTTAAGAATAATTTTTTCTTTAGTTGAAGTGGTGTTTCCGCAGAGGTAATTTTATCTAAATCTTCAAAATACTGCCAGTATAAACTTCCCCAAGCAATTCCTTCTCCTTTTTTAGAGATTTTTACTTCTGCCATTTTAGACGAAATTTCATTAGCAGACCAAGACGTTTTAAAATAGCCAGTACCAGCTTCAACTTTAACATCTTCCATAGTATTAGGATCTATTTTTTGATCGCCTAAAACAATGTCTACCATATCGGTTACACTTAACCAATCGCTACCTTGAAGTAATAATGCGTACACAGCTTCGGTAGTAGCTTTGGTTGTTTTCCAACGGTTGGTTTGCTTGTTTTTAAGTAACCAGATTTTAAGATTATCTATGGTTTCAAGATTCTTCATTTCATTTTGAATGACATTTCCAGCTTCAGAAAACGTTTCAATTAGTAGCGCTTGTGTTTCAATTGGTGCTTGATACCAATACCAAGAGTTTTCGTTAGATTTCCAATACATACCTAATTCTTCACTAGTAATACTGGTTTCTTTTAATGAATTTAAAATTTTAGATGTGGTATTAGTGTCATTATTTCTATAAGAAATTAACGCCATCAATCCTTTGTTATACAGACTTCTGCTTAACCAATAATTTTGAATTTGGGACTGATAATAATCCATTATCGTTTTTACTTCTTTAGACGTTTTAATTTCTGGGAAAAATCTACGCATGTACAAATAATGTATTTGCATATGACTTAAATGGTCTTTGCTTAAATCTACATCTTTATTGTATTTAGTTAAGTTGTTGTATTCTTCTACAAATTCTGAATCTAAATAATTGATTGCTTTTTCAATCATGTTTTTTTGGTCGCTTAGCGAAGTCGAAGCGACATTAAGTTGTTTTAAATGTCCAAAACCAGTAATAATGTGTTGCGTGATAAAACGGTTTGGTCGTCCGCCATTAAACCAAGCCCAAGCACCATTAGACATTTGGTTTTGTTTTAATTTGTTTTTGGCGTTTTGCAATTCGTTATTCATTTTATTTAAATCGAAAAGCAATGCAATACGTTTTTTCTGTTCGGTTTCGCTTTGCGCATCGCGTAACCAAGGTGTTTCTTGAATTAAAATAGATTTAAGTTCTTGGTTTTTCTCTAAATTACTAATCAACGCATCGGTGTTTTTCCATTGATTAAATACCTCTTGAATACGCGGATTACTATTTGCAATATGACTAGCCAATGCATTAGCGTAATATCTACTAAAGGTTTGCTCGTTACAATCGTAAGGATATTCCATTAGATACGGTAAAGCTTGTACCGCATACCAAGCAGGATTGCTAGTCATTTCTAAAGTCAGTTTGTGATGTCTAAGTGTTCTGTTTTGTTCGCTGAGCGAAGTCGAAGCGAGCTTATCTAGTGTAAATGTTCTAGTCTGGTTACTTCTAATCCACATTGGTAACGATTCGGTAACTAACATTCTATTGGTTAAAACTGGTAACGCATTTTGTTCACCATCACTAAAATCTCCTGCTTTTGCCACAATTTTATATTGAACAGCATTTACCGTATCGGGAATGGATAATTGCCAAACGACTTGTGTGTTGTTGTCTTTGTCTACTGAGAAGTTCTTAACGGAGTTTATACTGAGCGAAGTCGAAGTGCTCGAACTGACAAGCAAAGACGTAATATCTTTACCAGAAACCGCATCAGTTAATATCAATTTAGCTTGTCCTGATAAATCTTTATCAGATAAGTTGGCAATTTTAGTGCTAATGGTTATTTGGTCACCTTGACGTAAAAAACGAGGTGCGTTTGGTATAACCATAAGCTCTTTTTGCGTCACTGTTTCTAAAGTTGAAACTTTACTCTCCAGAGTTTTTGTATGCGCTAATAATTGTAGTTTCCATTTAGTTAATGCTTCTGGAGTTGTAAAATTGAAACTAACATTACCATCTTTATCTGTTTGTAATTGCGGAAAGAAAAATGCTGTTTCTTGTAGGTTTTTACGAATTGTAACAGTGCTGAAATCTATTTCTTTATCACTTGGTAATGGATATAATTTCATGTCCGAAGTGCCATCAGTAACAGTTGATGACGGTTTAATTTTTGCTGTTCCTGTATAGGCTTTTTCTGTTGTTGTACCATATCCGACAACGACAACTTCATCTAATTCAGCATCATTTGGAGCAGGAAAGTCCATTACAGCTTCTTCAACAGCAAATTCTTCAACTATAATACCTTTCGCTTCTGGTTTATATAACCTTCTATAACTATTACCAAAACTCAACCCAAACCAATTAATTTGGTCGTATTGTTGTGTTGGATAGTTATAGTAATTCTTGCTGTTATTTATGACTCTAAATCCGCGTTGTCCAAAACTGTTTCCATTATTTTGGTTACGGTTTGGATTGTAATTAGGTTGGTACAACAGGTTAAAATCCCAGCTATGTGATTTAAATTGGTCTAAAGACGCATCGTACATGCTGGCTAGTAATTCGGCTGAGATTTTTTCACCTTTTGGACCTTTAATTTTAAAGCTCCAAGTCTCATCTGTTCCTGGTTGTATTTTGTCTCTAAAGGTTGTGGTTTCTATTTCTAAATCGGTTTTTGGATATGGCACAGAAATAGCTAAAGTGTTAGCGGTATAGCTATTAAAAGCAGCAAAACTATAATGTACGGCAAAACCGCCAACATCTTCGTTAGTAATAGGTATGCGTATGGTTTTTTTCTCGTTATTTATTACATATTTATTACTATTGATAATTCGCTTATCTTTTTCTACATCAATAAAAACAGTAAGGTTTGTCGCTGCACTACCAAATGTAATTATTGCAGTGTCGTTAGGTTGGTAACTGTCTTTGTTTGTGGTAATGGTAAACAATTGGTTGTCTGAAACAGTGTTATCTTTTTCACTGTAAAGTGTTGTTCTGGTTTCAGCTTTCACTAATTGTCCAAACTTATCTTTGCTTTCTAAAACAATAAGGTATTTACCAGAATCCCATTTTCTGATGTTACCAAGTTTAACGTCTTTAGTGTTTTCAGTATTGAATTCTTCTGAAAAAACAAGTTCACCTTTGTTCCAAAATTTGCTATCATCTTCATTCTTGTAAGCATCATGAGGAAAAAGCGTTTTAAATTCTGTTTCACTTAAATTGTGATAATCTGGTGCGTCCCAAGGACGATGTCTTAATACTTGGTTTGGTGCTTTAAGTTTGTAGATTTTAATAGAGCCTTTTGCAGGAACAAATTCGCCATTTAAATTTTTAGTATCGATTTGGATTGTATGGTCTTTACTGCTTTTATCTAATTTACTTTTTACAGATATAGTTGCTGTTAAAGCATGATAGCCAACGTTGACGATTGTCGTTGTGCTTCGCGTTTCACCGTTAATGTCGGTAACGTCTGCAGTGACTTCGTAATTAAAAACAGGTTGTGATTTTTGATCAACACTTTGGTCTGGTATGGCTTTAAAGGTAATATCAAATTCACCTTTATTATTTGTTTTGGTTTCACCGTGAGTTATTTCTTGAGGTTCGCTGTTAAAATACGGTCTACGCCAGTACCACCAAGTTGGATATTGTACTTTACGTTTTAAGGTGTAAGTGACTTTAGCATCGCTAATATTACTACCAGCGTAGGCTTTTGCGTTACCTTTTATGGTAATACTATCGTTAATTTTGAAGGTTTCGGTGATTGGATTAAAATTAGCTTCAAATTTTGGACGTTTGTATTCTTCAACTGAAAAATAATGTCTACCATTATCAAAGGTGTGATTTTTTCCTAAAATTTGAATTCTGTATTGTCCGTTTAAACCTGAGTTAGGTAAAATAAACTCGCCAGCAACCGATCCAAAATCGTTAGTTTTTAATTCTAAACGACCAACTTCTTCGTTGTTTACATTATAAAGAATAGCGTAAACTGCTTCGTTTTGTAACACTTCAGATTTTTCTTTAAGTGTTTTTATTGCGATTGCCTTAAAATAAACAGTTTGTCTAGGTCTGTAAATACTTCTGTCTGTAAATACAAACGCGTTGTAACGTGTTTCTTCTTTGTTATTATTGTACTTTCTGCCAACGTAATAATTGCCAAAATAAGCAGTTTGGTTGTTGTGTTTAACTTCTGCGCTAACGTCTGAAAGATAGGTTGACGTTTTTTTTAAGGTAGCTTTACCAAATACGTCGGTTTTTAATGTCGAGTTGTGGTATTTGTTTTTGTAATTTTTACGGTACGTAATATCTAAAGTTGCATTTTGAATTGGTTGCCCGTTATTTCTGTCTATTAATTGAAAAATAACTTCGTTGTTGGTTTCCATTTCGGTTAACGCAAAATCGGTAATTTGAAAGGTTTGCGTAGCGTACAAATCGCTATTGGCTCTAGCAAGAATTAGATAGCTTCCATTAGATAATTTTGGTACGACAATTTCTGTTGTGTGCGATTGGTAGTCATTTTCGTTTTTTAAATTATTGTTCCAATTCGTGTGTTGTTTTAAAGTTTTTATGAACTTTAAACGCTCGTCTTTACGATAGGTTTTGTTGTATGTTTCTAACTGATTTTTAGATAAGTTGTAAAGCGTGAATTCAAGATTTTCTACATTTTTATAACGTACCAGAAATCTGCTATTTTGCTGAATTGGTATATACGTTTCGGTAGTAAGTTGTAACTCTTTATTTAAAATTTGTTGTTTTAAAATTGTACTGTTTTTAGCCGCTTTGCTATCAGGAAAACGTTTAATGATATTCTTTACAATCGCTAAAGCTTCTTGTATTAACCAACGGTTTTCGGTATTGGTTTTAGAATCGTATTGTAAGCCGTTTTGATAAGTTTTTTCTGCAATTTCAAATTCGTAAAGCGCAGCTGTTTCATCTGTTTTTATACTAAAAATTTCATCTTTTAACGTTTGAAGGTAAATTTCATCTTTATTATTAAAAGTCGCATGTTGTAAGACATAATCTAAACGCTGAATATTAACATCAACTAACGCTTTATAATTTTTGTTTTGTTGATGAAACTGAATTAGTTTTTGATACACTTTTAAAGCCTGTAGTTGTAAAGAAGTACTGTCTTTAGCTTCAAGTTTTAGGGTAGAAAATTGTGACGAAGCACTTAAATAACTTTCGTTATCAATCTCAAATTTATAAGCTGGTTTTGTAATGCTGTTCTCGTCTGTTTTAAAAAAGTCTAATGCATTGTGACTTAAAATATCAAATAACGTAGGTCTGTATGTTTCTGAGTTTTTAGACTTATTAATTATCGCATCAAATTGATGGATTGGTGTCGATTTTAAACCGCTTTCGTCTTCTAAAGATTGATTAAAAAGTGTTTGTATTTCGGTAAATAAAGTGTCTAAATCCCAAGTTCTAAAATCTACTTCATCAATTTTACTTTCAGTTTTTGTACGATTGTAAAACTTATATCTATTCTGATTAAAATATTGCCAATACAAGTCAGCTAACAAGTTTTGCAATACGTTTTTGGTAGGTGATTGGCTGTTGTTTATTTCAGTTTTAAAATCTTTAATAATACTCAACTGCGCATCTTCTTTTAAAGTTAGCGCATACTTACTTTTAAAAATAAGCGTTTTAATAACTTGTGGTCTGTTTTGCTCCTTTTTAGCTAATATTTCAATTTGCTTAACAACATCCAAAGCGCTTTTAGGCAAACCATCTTTTTCATGGGTTTCGACTTGCTTCCAAAGCTTGGAATAGTCATCTTGAGCGTAAGTAGTAGCAAAAAGTAAAATCATTATTAAGGTTGAAATCTGTTTCATAAAATTATTTTTAAAAGCAAGATAAGTTTAGACATTTTGACTTAAAACTAAAAATGCGTGAGTCTATCGTTTTGTTGAGTAAAACGATAGAAATTTAAAGTTAACAATTATTAACGCAACAGAATCAAAAACAATACCAACAGAATGTTATTTTTGTATAAATTGAAAATACTAAATATGCGATTAATCATTTTTATATGTTGCTTTCCGCTTTTTTTAATGGGGCAAACCTCTATTGAAAAAGGAAAAGCCCTTATTCAACAAAAATTGTTTAGCAAAGCAGAAGCAGAGCTAAAACCTTTTGTTGATAATAATGAAAATGATTTAGAAGCTATAGAATTATTAGGCGATGCTTACGGACATCAAAAAAAATGGGATGAAGCCGCAAAGCAATATAAAAAGTTAATTGAAGCCAAACCAACCGAAGCTAATTACCATTATAAATATGGAGGCGCTTTAGGGATGAAAGCCTTGTCTGTAAGTAAAATTAGAGCATTAACCATTATAGATGACGTTAAAGCAGCGTTTTTAAAAGCAGCCGAATTAGATCCAAATCATATAGACACACGTTGGGCTTTAGTAGAGTTATACATGCAGTTACCAGGTATTATTGGTGGTAGTAAAAGTAAATCTTTAAAATATGCTAACGAGCTTGAAAAACTTTCTAAAGTAGATGGCTATTTAGCTAAAGGTTATATTTATGAATATGATGATGAGCCAGAACTTGCTGAAGATTATTACCTAAAAGCTATTAAAGTTGGTGGCTCTATTACTTGTTACGACAAGCTAACAGCGTTATATGAAAAGGAAAACCTACCAGAAAAAGCTATTAGTAATATTGAAGCCTCACAGGTAAAACATAAAAGAAATGCACTACACTATCAAATAGGAAAAGTATGTGCAGATTATAACGTGCAATTAGATAAAGGCCTAACATGTTTAAAAGTGTATTTGCATAACTACTCTGCAAAAGATGGTGTGCCAAAAGCTTGGGCAAATTACCGTATAGCACAAATCTACAAACACAAAAAAGACAATAAGCAAGCTTTAGCACATATAAATCTAGCTTTAAAAGAACTACCAAAAATTGAAGTCTTTAAAGAATTTAAGGAAAGTTTGCAGTAAGCAGTAAGCAGTAAGCAGTAAACAGTTTTCAGTCTTTAGTTGAAAGTAAGCTATGTAATTATTTTATTAGTGAACATTTGTGAAATTCGTGTCAAAATTATCTCAAAAACTCGATAAAGAGTTAATAAACATTAATATCTCTGTAAAATAATCAAGTTTATTTCGTCATTTAAATAATTCGGGAATTAGTATCAAAACAACTATCTTTGAAACATCTTCAAAAATAAACCATGAACGTACATTTTATAGCCATTGGCGGAAGCGCAATGCACAACCTTGCATTAGCATTACATAACAAAGGATATCAAGTAACCGGAAGTGACGACACGATTTTTGAACCTTCAAAATCACGTCTTGAAGCTAAAGGATTATTGCCAGAACAATTTGGATGGTTTCCTGAGAAAATTACTGATAAATTAGATGCTATCGTTTTAGGTATGCACGCTAAAGCAGATAATCCGGAGTTATTAAAAGCTCAAGAATTAGGCTTAAAAATATACAGTTATCCAGAGTTTTTATACGAGCAATCTAAAGATAAAACTAGAGTTGTAATTGGTGGTAGTCATGGAAAAACCACAATAACATCTATGATTTTACACGTCATGCATTACCATGATCGTGATGTAGATTTTATGGTTGGCGCGCAATTAGAAGGTTTTGACGTGATGGTAAAATTAACCGAGGATAATGATTTTATCGTTTTAGAAGGTGATGAGTATTTAAGTAGTCCGATAGACAGACGACCAAAATTCCATCTATATAAACCTAATATAGCGTTGTTAAGTGGTATTGCTTGGGATCATATCAATGTGTTTCCAACGTATGAAAATTATGAAGAGCAGTTTAAAATCTTTGTAGATAGTATTGTACGAGGAGGAAGTATAAATTATAACGAAGAAGACGAAGCGGTTAAACGCATTGTAGAAGCTAGCGAAAACCCAATTAGAAAATTACCATATCACACACCAGAATACACCGTAGAAGATGGTGAAACATTGTTAGAAACTCCAGAAGGACCAATGCCAATAGAAGTGTTTGGTAAGCACAACTTAAATAATTTGGCTGGCGCAAAATGGATTTGCCAACATATGGGAATAGATGAGGATGATTTTTACGAAGCTATTTCAACATTTAAAGGTGCAAGCAAGCGTTTAGAAAAAATTGCCGAAACCAATAATAGCGTTGCTTATAAAGATTTTGCGCATTCGCCAAGTAAAGTAAGTGCAACTACAAAAGCTGTTAAAGAACAATATGCAGATCGTACTTTGGTAGCGTGTTTAGAATTACATACCTATAGCAGTTTAAATGCCGAATTTTTAAAAGAATATAAAGGCGCTTTAGATGCAGCAGATGTTGCAGTAGTGTTTTACAGTCCGCATGCTGTAGAAATTAAAAAATTAGAAGCAGTAACACACCAACAAATAGCAGATGCTTTTGAGTGTGACGATTTAATTATTTATACCAATCCAGACGATTTTAAAAATTATCTCTTCTCTCAAAATTTTGATAACAAAGCCTTATTGTTAATGAGTAGTGGTAATTATGGCGGATTGGATTTTGATGAAGTGAAAGGATTGATTGAGTAGAGTTATTTCTGTGCAGACAGGAATCTTAAAATGTACTGAATATATTGGATTGAAGAGTTTCGTTTAACGTCCGGTCTTGTATATGAAAAGTAGCGTGTAAGTACACAAATACTTTTCCGACTAAAATAACGTTATTAAATTAGTATAGCAAATTAGGTTAGGCGATTACTTAGCTATTTTTTATATACGTCTTAAGTTAGCAATCTATTAACTTTAACATTTAATCATAAAGAACCAAAGAGAGGAATAAGGTTAT
>NZ_JAYMEE010000081.1:0-658 GCF_037029245.1 Mesoflavibacter sp. CH_XMU1422-2
TTCATTGCAATTTTCTATCTTTCAGTCTCAATCGGAAAATCGTACCGATTTTCCGCAACTGAAATTTATACGCTAACGTTGTGTGTAATTAGAGAAACCCAGAAACTACAATGAAATTGAAATTAATTTATTTGACTTTTATTATTGGAATATTAAATATCTCAATAATTCATTCTCAATCCGACTTGAAACTTGTAAAAAAGAAAAACGGAAAAACTGTTCACTTTACTATGGTTGACAAAACACCTTTCAAAAGTGATTGCGATGGAATTTTGGACGATAAAGAAAAAACGCAATGTTTGGAAAAAAGTTTACGTGACCAAATTTTGAATCTGATTGAAAAAGACTATGAATATTCTGGAGAAATGTATGTTTGGTTTACAGTTGATAAAAAAGGAAACGTCTCTGATATTACTACTAAAGGATATCCGAGCTCACTCGAATTCGAAAAAAATATTAAAAAAGCAGTTACGCAATTAAATCTTACTAAATCTACTTATCAAAAACGGAAAGTAAATGTAAGATGCTATACTCGTGTTCTGCCGAAAGTTATTGAACCGAAAAAATAACTACACACAACAAAGAACTGAGGCAATAAACAAGTAAAATATTAATTATTTATTGCTAGAGTACTTCTATGTTCACCATTGTAAGGCAC
>NZ_JAYMEE010000082.1:0-841 GCF_037029245.1 Mesoflavibacter sp. CH_XMU1422-2
CGATGCATTAACAGGAAGTAATGCAATAGCAGACGCAACAATGCACACAAACGAAGATCCAGATAATCCAGGAACAGCTATCAACCCTCAAACAATCTATGTAAGAGTGACAAACGGAGATGACGAAACAGGATTAAACGGAACAGGCTGCTTTACAATAGTAGATTTTGATATAACAGTAAACGCATTACCAGTAGTAAGTCCAATCGAAGATTATATTATTTGTGAATTAAACACAGATGAAGTAGCAGGCTTTGACTTAGAAAGTAAAACAACCGAGATACTAAACGGTCAAGATGCAACAGTGTTTACAGTAACCTATCATGATACACAAGCCGATGCCGATGCAGGAGTAAATGCTTTAGTAAGTCCGTATAACAATACAAGTAATCCTCAAGTTATTTATGTAAATATTACTGATACAACAACAGGATGTGATATCACTACAATGTTTAATATAGAGGTAAATGAGGCAGCGCAAGCAAATCAAGCAATGCCAACGTATTATGAATGTGATGATAATATAGAATTTGATGGTAACCCAGCAAATGACAGTGTACAGTTTGATTTATCAAGTCAAGATGGCGCAGTGTTAATGGGTCAAGATCCAGCAAACTATATAACAAGTTACTATGAGACTTTAGCAGATGCCGAAGCAGCTACAAACCCATTACTGTTGCTGTATGAAAACATCTCAAACCCACAAGTAATCTATGTACGCGTAGATAATGATACTATGGTAGATGATGGAACCGGAACAATGGTAGATAGTTCGGTATGTTACGAAATAGCAACAATTACATTAGAAGTAAATCCACTGCCAGTAGTAGATTTAGAAGAT
>NZ_JAYMEE010000009.1:0-1284 GCF_037029245.1 Mesoflavibacter sp. CH_XMU1422-2
CAACGGTCTCGGCTATGAGTAGTTGCGTGGGTTAGCACTTAACTTTACAAGTACACACCAAGTTGGAAATTCCGCAGGAATTTCCAAAGTAGGCGAGAACAAGCAATTACTTATAGCCATTGTTGTGCATTGTTATTTGTTTAATATCTCTTTTATTTTATCAAAGTCAACTTGTGGGTTTCCCATAAATAGTACTTCATTTTCGTTATTCAAAATCACTAATCTCGGATAAGTGTCTTTTCTGTTGAAAACTTTAAGTAGTTTTTCAGTCGAATAACCGTGTGTCCAGTCCATTTGCTTTTTAGCAATCATTTTTTTTAGCTTGCTAATATTTCTGTCATAGGCATTAATCGAAAAAATTGATAGTTTATCTTGATAAGTTTTTTTTAACTCTTTAATTTTTTCATTTGCAAGTAAGCAAGGTACGCACCAAGTTCCCCAAAACTCTACAATTGTATATTTCTTTTGTTTAGTAATATCATAAAGTTTAATAAGGTCATTTTCGAATACATTTCTGAATGCAAAATTTTCAACTTGATTTCCAACTTTTATTGGTTTGTTAGACAAGTTTTGGTTTTCATCAATAGGACTATATTTAGTTTTAATATCAATTTCTAAATGCTTTTCTAAAATATCCTTGAAATTAGTAGTATTGATTTTTTTGATTGATTTAGCCTCAAAATCTATAATTCTTGAGCCATTAACATATTTAGTTCTTTTTAAAACTAAAAATCCATTAACAATAAGGTCTGGATATTCTAATTGACAATTTTCCAATCTTTTCTTAGAAATCCATATTTTATTCCATCCATTTTTAGATTCAGAAATCCAAGCTTCACATTGTTCATTCAGAATTGTTTTGTCTTCTTTTGGAATTCTCTTGTAGTTTCTAAGCCTCCTATATTTTGCTGTTATATGAGGATTGTTCCATTTTATTTTTTTGCCAGAGTCTAAATCAAGGCGGTCATTTCTATCCTTATTTCTAATAAATATTGTTTTTGATGGTCCAATTATTTTTGGAAATTCCTCAATAATAATAGAATCTTTATTTATAATTACAATTTGTTTTTCGGCTGTTAAAATACGGTCTGTTATTTCATTGCCTAATTTTTCATAATATTTTGAATACCTCAAACTGTCTTGTTCGCTGTCAAAAAAAACTTTGCCATTGAATTCTATTTCATAAGCAGAATTGTTTTGAGAATAAACAAAATAATTTAGCAAGGTCAAGATTAAAAGCAATATATTTTTCATAGTTTTTGTCATAATAATGCACAACGGTCT
>NZ_JAYMEE010000083.1:0-768 GCF_037029245.1 Mesoflavibacter sp. CH_XMU1422-2
ACCGTTAGCAGCAATTTAAGCCAAATTAACCGATGAAATATTCTATAACACTAATGCTTCTAATAGTAATTATTGCTTACGGAACAGTAATGGAAACTGAATTTCCTCTCATTGTAAATATTGTTTTGGTAATTTCATTGTTTATCACATTTTTTTTATGGGAATTTAATGTTCTGAATAAAAATTATAAATCTGACTTTAAAATGCGAAGTCAAAGAAAAGTAATTGACATATTTGAATTAATAAACGCAATTATTTGGACACTTTTACTGTCTTTTAGCAATGATAATTATAAAAATGTAATTTTCTTAATTTTAATATTTTGGGCATTTCCAATAACTCAATTGATTATGTGGTTTATTTATAAAAAGAAAAAACCATTTACACTTTTCATCAAAGACAATGAAGTTATTTTAAATAAGCGTTGGACTCAAAAAAGGAATCTGACTGAACTCACTCAAATCCAATTTGACCGATTCAGTAAAAATTTAAAACTTGATTTCAAATCAAAATCTGAAATATCAATAAAAACAACAGAATATAAAACAGAGGAAATTCAAGCTTTATTGAAAATTCTAATTGAAAAATCAGAAAATAAAGTTTTTATCCCAAATAATTATAAACCGAAAATAAAAACAGCTGCTAACAATGTATAAATTCAATTGCGGCTGAATTTCCTACGGAAATTCATTGCAATTTTCTATCTTTCAGTCTAAATCGGAAAATCGTAACCGATTTTCCGCAACTGAAATTTATACGCTAACGTTG
>NZ_JAYMEE010000084.1:0-804 GCF_037029245.1 Mesoflavibacter sp. CH_XMU1422-2
ATTCATACCAATTTACTATCTTAGTTGCTTAATGCTGAAAATCCTTCGGATTTTAAGCCGCAACTAAACCTATACCAAACCGTTACCCAACATTTGAGAATGCAATTCAAAACTAAAATATTCTCTATAGTATTTGCAATTAATACTATTCTTTTAATTTTAAATATTAAATACCGAGACGAGACATTAAGTGTTGTTCAGGATTTAACTTATGGGAAATTATTTTTATTTTTTGGATTTTTTTGTTTTGTTTTCTACTTAATAATAGCGAAATTCAAAAAAGCTTTTAATGTCCTATTAATATTTGCAACCATCGCTTTTTGCATCTCATTGTTTTTCAACCTTCGTTTGGCAAAAGACAACTATGACAGAATCCAATGCAATGAAGGTATATCTGAATATTTTGAGTATTTTGAGTATGACTCTTGTGAAAAAATTAAAAAGCGTTTTGAATATGACTTGATAAATCGACAACTCAAATATTTTCTGGATCCATATAATCACGATTTGGAATTTGAAGAAAAAATAAGAAACGAAAAACACATCGAACTCGTTGGAATAAGTTGCACACAGTTTACTTCAATGGATTGTTATAATGAATTGGTAAAGAATTACATAAAGAAAAGTGATTAAAAAAACGTCGGGTAACAATGTATAAATTCAATTGCGGCTGAATTTCCTGCGGAAATTCATTGCAATTTTCTATCTTTCAGTTCAATTGGAAAATCGTACCGATTTTCCGCAACTGAAATTTATACGCTAACGTTGGTTGCAATAGCGGAATTAAAAACTAAACGTATAAAT
>NZ_JAYMEE010000085.1:0-4811 GCF_037029245.1 Mesoflavibacter sp. CH_XMU1422-2
GCGTATATCATAACCTTATTCCTCTCTTTGGTTCTTTATGATTAAATGTTAAAGTTAATAGATTGCTAACTTAAGCCGTATATAAGCTATGGCTTGGTCAGTACTCACTTGGAAAATCCTGCGGATTTTCCAAAGCAAGTTTTTATCAGGAAAGGTCTGTGCCGAGACACGCCACAGCCCATATACCAAACGTTAGGCACAAGCTGAAAAACCGAATGGCGAAAAAAATTGGAATTTTAATATTAATCGTAATTATCTCAATAATTCTCGCTTCGATTTACGGAATTTTACACAATCAGATTTCGTACTCTATCTCATCTGAATATTTTACGAAATTTAAATTTGACCAAATTGGAGAATGGTTACATCAAGTAGAAAACGAACGAATTGCAATCTCTTTTGTCGGATTTGTATCTACTTGGTGGTTCGGACTTTTACTCGGGCTGATTATCGGAATTGTAGGAATGTTTCAACCGAATTCCAAAATAATGTGGAAAAGTGGAATCGGAGCAATTTTTCGGACTTTAGGAATAGCAATCGGAATTGGAATCGTGGGAATTTTGGTTGGGAAGTTTCTAATCTCAAACTTAAATGCAAATTGGAATCTACCGGCTGAATTGATTGACCAAAAAAGCTTTTTGACTGCTGGAACGATGCATAATTTCAGCTATTTTGGTGGAATAATCGGACTGATTTACGGAATATTATATCAACTAAAAATAAAAAAAGCCAGTGCCTAACAACGGCTATAATCCATTGCGGCTGAAATTCCTATCGGAATTTCATTGCAATTTACTATCTTCCGGCTATGGCGGAAAGAATCCTGCGGATTTTTCCGCAACAAATCATAGCCAAACACGTTGTGTGTAATACCCAAACAAACTCAAAAATTGAAATGAAAAGACCTTTTTGGATTTTATTAACTTTAATTCTAGGATTTACATCTTGTAATTTTATGGGACCAGTTGATGTAAATATTGAGAGAAAAAATGTTGAAGTAAATTTAAATGATATTATTGGAACTTGGAAAATGGACAAATTCTCATACGAGTATCTTTCTGAAATTAAGAACGACAGTATTTTGTTAACCTTTAAGTCTAATAATAAATTTGAAATGAATAACTCTCAAAATCTGTTTGAGCGAGAAATTAATAACGGAATCTCATCTGGAACGTGGAAAATTATTGAACAATACGACACGAAAAAAATTAAGCTGAATTTTAACAAACCAAGTATTACAACGGATTTAGAAATTTATAAATTACAAAATAATTATCAATTGTGGTATTTTTTGTCAGACCCTGACACTGGTGAAAGAATCAGATTTCTGAAATAAAGTACTACACACAACACCGTATAATTCCAACTAAGGTTTTGTGTCCTGCGGACACAAACGCTCACGCGTCAAAGTCAGTTCTTTTTATTATCTTTAATCCTAAATTCCCTTAGCTGGGAAATTATACAAGACCGTTGTGTGTAATGTTGACCAACCAAAAAACTTCTTTGCTAAAAATTAAAAATCTGTTACCTTTGGGAAAAGGCTTAATGAATGAACAAAAATTATAAAAACTCGCAAACAGAGAATATCGCTGAAGACTTATTTTACGAGTATCGTCTTGGTGCTAAACCATTTCTCAAATGGGTTGGTGGAAAAAGACAACTTTTAGACCAATTTGATAATCTTTATCCAACGGAATTAAAATTAAAAAAGATTAAAAATTATTATGAGCCATTTGTTGGTGGTGGAGCAGTATTCTTTGACGTTGCGCAAACATATGAGATACAAAACGCTTACTTATATGACATAAATGATGAACTAATTTTAGCCTATAAAGTAATCCAAAAAGACGTTCACAAATTATTGGATTTTTTGGCTAAATATGATAAATTCTACAAACAACTTTCGGAAAAAAAGCAGAAAGAATACTATTACGAATTACGAGAAAGCTTTAACCTAAATAGATTTAATATTGACTACGAAAAATATTCAGAAAATTGGATTCCGAGAGCAGCACAAATCATTTTCTTAAACAAGACTTGTTTTAATGGTCTTTTTCGGTTCAATTCAAAAGGAGCTTTTAATTCACCTCAAGGTAGATACAAAAACCCAAAAATACTTGATGAACATAACTTATTAAATGTTTCTAAACTTTTAGAAATTGCAATTATTAAAAAAGCTGACTTTAAAGAAGTAAAAAACGATATTTCAAATGAAAGTTCTTTCGTTTATTTTGATCCACCTTACAGACCAATAAGTACAACGTCAAGCTTTACAGCATATTCAAAGTTTAATTTTGAGGATGACGAACAAATGCAGCTTGCAGGACTATTTTATGACCTAGATCAACAAGGACATAAATTAATGTTAAGTAATTCTGACCCTAAAAATACAGATCCTAACGACGACTTTTTTGATATAATTTATTCAAATTTCAACATTACAAGAGTTGATGCAAAAAGATCTATCAACTCAAATGCAAAAAAGAGAAAAGCAATCAAAGAAATTGTTGTAACAAATTATTAAAAAATGGCTAAAGGAAGAAGTGCTAATATTACAGGAAACCAATTAGAAGTTGCTGTGCAAACTGTTCTATTAAATAAAGGTTTTGAGATAGAAATGTATCGTGTTTGGAATAAAAAA
Source organism: Mesoflavibacter sp. CH_XMU1422-2 (assembly GCF_037029245.1). Lineage (NCBI taxonomy): Bacteria > Pseudomonadati > Bacteroidota > Flavobacteriia > Flavobacteriales > Flavobacteriaceae > Mesoflavibacter > Mesoflavibacter sp. CH_XMU1422-2. The sequence goes on from NZ_JAYMEE010000085.1 coordinate 2,642, forward strand.
CCAGAAAATTACGGAAAAGAATTACTGCTAAAAAATGTACCATTTGAAACAATTTATGGTCATCGTGGAAACACAGAGTTTTTATTAATTTCAGAAAAATATAATCTTCGTATAAGAATTGAATGTAAATGGCAACAAAGTGCAGGTTCAGTTGACGAAAAACTTCCATATTTATATTTAAATACAATCGAAGCAATGCCAGAAAAAGATATAATGATTTTAATTGATGGAGATGGATTTAAAGCTGGAGCAAAAACTTGGTTAAGAAACGCTGTTCAAGAAAAACTTTATACGAATGAAAAAAACAATGATACAAACGTGATGGTTTTTTCATTAGCAGAATTTTTTACTTGGGCAAATAAGACATTTGAATAAATAAACACTACACACAACAATGGCTATAAGTAATTGCTTGTTCTCGCCTACTTCTGAAAATCCTCGCGGATTTTCAGTTTAGTGCGTACTTACAAAGTTAACCGCTAAACCACGCAACTACTCATAGCCGAGACCGTTGTGTGTAATTATGAAAAAATGATGTACAAAGGAGAACCAACCAAAGGAATAGAATTTTACAACCTGCTAAATCAATCGGAGGAATTCACATCTGAATTGGGTAAAGTTGCTTTGGCATCAGGAAAATTAGAGGCGGAATTAATTCAGTTTTTATCTAGAAACGAAATCAACGGAAATTATAAAAAAGCGACTCTTGGAGCATTAATAAGGATCGCAAATGAAAATAATCTCTTTAACGAAAATGAGAAGATAGCTTTTAAAATGATTTCTACACAGCGGAATTATATTACACACAATATTTATGCACTATTTACTGACTTAATTGAAGAAACTGTTTTAGAAAAAGAAAAGTTATTGGATTCTGATGTTCACCTTTACATTGAAAGAGCTTGGCAATTGAGAATAAATTTAAATGATCTTGCTGATATAATTAAAAGAAAACAAGTATTAACAAAATAGAATCAATGTCTTTAGATGTAAAACATTATCTAGGAATTTATAAAACAAGATTGGAAATGCAGAATTCTGGTATTACCAATCCAACGAATGAAATAAAGAAACTGACTAGAACAATAGTAGAAAAATTATCTCTTTTACCTCTTGAGGAAAAAATTGAATTGGAAAATGGAAAAATGATTGACTCAAAAGGTAATGTAATTATAACTTTTCCGAGAAATTAAAATGAATAAATAACTACACACAACAATGGCTATAATCCATTGCGGCTGAAATTCCTCTCGGAATTTCATTGCAATTTGCTATCTTTCGGCTACGGCGGAAAGAATCCTGCGGATTTTTCCGCAACGTATCATAGCCAAACACGTTGGGTGTAATTTGAGCGAAAATTTACAAATTTGATTATTTTACCAAAATTTGGTATATTTGATTAAAATTAAAACGTAATGAAAAACACATCAATATCGCTTGGAAATTATTTTGACCAATTCGTACAAACTCAAGTTTCTGCTGGACGATACAAAAACGTTAGCGAAGTAATCAGAGCTGGACTTCGACTTTTAGAAAATGAAGAAAGTAAAGTAATTGCTTTACGAAATGCAATTCAAGAAGGTCTAAACAGCCCATTAGTTGAAGATTTTGACTTTGACGAAAATCTAAAAAAACTAAAAGCGGAAAAAAGAAAAAATGGCTAAAGTAACATTAAGACAAAAAGCCATTGATGACTTAAATAACATTTGGGATTATACTTTTGAAAAATGGTCAGCAAAACAAGCGGACAAATATTATGCGACAATAAAGTTAGCATGTAATGGAATTGGACAAAATCCTGATGTTGGAAAAGAATATGACGGAATAAATAAAAACTTGCTCGGACTAAAATCTGGGAAACACATTATATTTTATCAATCAATTACCGAAGATAAAATTGAAGTTATAAGAATTTTACACGAGCGAATGGATTTGAAAAAAAGAATAACTGAATAAAAAAACTACACCCAACAATGGCTATAAGAAATTGCTTGTTCTCGCCTACTTCTGAAAATCCTCGCGGATTTTCAGTTTGGTGTGTACTTGCTAAATTAACTGCTAACCCACGCAACTACTAATAGCCGAGACCGTTAGCTTTAATGCTGGAGCAAGTTTGCGGTTTAAAAAAAAGCCTGGTTTATTTTTCGATTTTTTTTTAGAATTTTAAGGT
>NZ_JAYMEE010000085.1:4821-6024 GCF_037029245.1 Mesoflavibacter sp. CH_XMU1422-2
AAGTGTTAAACCACGCAACTACTCATAGCCGAGACCGTTGGCAAACATTTGAAAAGCAGAACTATGAAAATAAAATTTAACGAAACTGAAAAGTCGATTGAAATAAAAGATGGATTAAAAAAGCAGTATTTATTAATGAATATATCATTGATTTATATTCTTGTGAATTCTGTTCTTTTCCCTCTATTTGTGTTGGACAAAAAACAAATGGAATGGATGGGATTTATTTGGATAATTCTCGGAATTTTTTCAATTGTATTGCTTGCCTATCAAATATTCAAAAAAACAGCATCTGAAAAACTGAAAATATCTGAAATTAGCTCATTAACCGAAAAACAATTTTTTGGACGAAAAAGGTTCAGTCTGAAATTGAAAAACGGAAAATTAAGAGACTTAATGGAAATGAAAAATGAATTTGATATTGAAGAAACTAAAAAGTTGTTTAAAAATATCGGAATTGAAACAAACTGAGTAAATAAAAAACGATTTGCCAACACCGTGTATAGCTCATTGCGGCTGAATTCCTAATCGGAATTCATTGCAATTTGCTATCTTTGGTTTTCGGCGAAAAATCCTCGCGGATTTCCCGCAACGAGCCATACACAAAACCGTTAGCTTTAATGCTGGAGCAAGTTTGCGGTTTAAAAAAAAGCCTGGTTTATTTTTCGATTTTTTTTTAGAATTTTAAGGTAGATAAATCAGAAAAACTGTGTGCGGAATTTCAAAATTTTCGGAATTATCACTCAAACGTGAAATGAAAAACAACAGCGGAATTGTTCACTCAAACTCTGAATTGAATTACGCTTGACTTTTTAGCTTGTTTGCGCAATCGGAACTGGAAAAACAACGCTGGAATTGTGCACTCAAACCTGAATTAAAAAACGGTCGGAATTTGAGCAAGTTTGCGGAATGAACTAAAAACGGAAATTAAAGAAATTGGAATAAAAAACTGACCGAAAAACAAAAACGGAATGAATTATAAAAGCACTAAAAGCTAACAACGGCTATAATTCATTACGGCGGAATTTCCTCGCGGAAATTCCATTCATTTTTGCTATCTTTCGGTCAACGTCGGAAAAATGGTCGCCCATTTTTCCGTAACGAAACCATAGCCAAAACCGTTGTAAGTAATGTTGACCAAACCAAGATAATTTCTATATGCAATTAAAAATACCTACAGATAAAGCAATTGAAATTTTAAAA
>NZ_JAYMEE010000085.1:6034-7473 GCF_037029245.1 Mesoflavibacter sp. CH_XMU1422-2
GGTACAATTATCACAAAACAAACGAATGAATAAAATATTAGCATTTTCGATTACTTTTTTACTATTTGGAATTCAGAAAGGGACAGCTCAAAATTACTTGAATTATTACGAAAAAATAAATGAGGCTGAAATTGCAAATCTTGATAAGGAATTTAAAAAATCTGATTCAATTTATGAGATTGCTTTCGGGCTCGTTAAAAAACCATTCAAGGAAGATTATTTGTTAGCTGCAATTAATTCAGAAAAACTAATCGATAATCAAAAAACTTATCAATATCTGAAAAAAGGAATTTTCAATGGATTGACATTAGGCAGGATGAAAAAGCAGCTGACCGAATTTAAAAAATCAAAACACTGGACATTAATTACAAAAGAATATAATTCTCTTCGTGAAAATCATTTGAGATCTTTGAATTTACCTTTAAGAAAAGAGATTTTAGAAATGGTTAAAAAAGATCAAAAAGTAAGAGCACCCATATTTGGAGGTTACAAGAAAATGAAAAAAACGGATTCTTATAACTACAATCGGCTTTTAAAAATTATTAAAGAAAATAATAATACATGGCCAGGATTTTCGACAATAGGAGAAATAACACCAAAAGGAAAATATGATGTAACTAAAAATATAACATCAATGCCATTACATTTCAAAAAAGAATGGATTGAGAAATTAAAACCATATATGCTTGAAGCTGTTTTGAACGGAGAAATGTATCCATATCATTTTGCAAGAATAATTGATTATAAAAACATACTTGATTGTCAGATATACGGAACTTATAAATACAGCGAAAAATTTGAAGTTGGAGAAATTTGTGATTGTAAAAAAGCAAATCAGGAAAGGAAAAAAATTGGATTTGAAACCGTAGAAGATTTTTATAGAAAAATAGAATCTGAATACAAGTGTGAAACTGAAAAATAATAAATAACTGTACCCAACAACGGCTATAATTCATTGTGGCGGAATTTTCCACGGAAAATTCCTACCTTTAAATCTTCGCTTGGTCTCGGCGGAATGGTCCTAGCGGACAATTCCACAACGAAACCATAGCCAAACCGTTAGCTGTAATATTGCATCAACCAAAAACGCTCAATTCATGCTGATTTTTAGCAACGTAACTCTAAAAAATTGAAAACAGAATTTTAGCCTGTTACGGATCTGAATTTTAAAACGGTGAACGGAACTGAACTCTAAAACTGACTCGTACGGAATTGAATAAATTGCGGTCGAATTCTGTCGCTCAAAACGGAACAGAAACTAAAAAACGGAATGTTGCGCAAAAAAAAGTGGAATAAAAATAAGTTTTCTTTCTACAATTTCGCCAGCTGAATCACATAAAATAAAACAATACTACAGCTAACAAAGAACTGAGGCAATAAACAAGTAAAATATTAATTATTTATTGCTAGAGTACTTCTATGTTCACCATTGTAAGGCA
>NZ_JAYMEE010000086.1:0-683 GCF_037029245.1 Mesoflavibacter sp. CH_XMU1422-2
ACCGTTGTAAATAATTATGAAATACTCATTCCTTATAATAATTTTAATGACATTCTTGAACTCTTTTAGTCAAGAATCAAAAGATTTTATAAAATCGGAACAATATTATTTAACTGAAATTGACTCACTAACTATAGAAAGGTATTGGAAAAATTTCCCATCTGAAAACTCACCTGAACCAATTTCTGTTTTTTTAAAAAACAATAACGGCGAAACTCTGTATGAAATAAAAATATCTGAATTGGAATTTTATAGTGGAACTACAATTGAGATTTTAAATATTGATAATTTGACAAATGTCGAACAAATAATACGTTTGAAATCTGGATATGATGCGTGCTGTACCAACTATTATTCGACTTATTTACTAAAAACAAAAGAAGGAAAATTAATAGAACTTCCTGAATCAGAATATCTTCATTGTGATGGACCAACACCTATAACTGAATACAGATTTCCAAATCAAAAGTTTGGAATCAAAAATCAGATTTTATTGACAAAATCGAATCTGAGTAAAAATTACATAGTTGAATCCATTGAAATTTTAAAAACGTATTCTTGGAATGGAAAAACATTTGAATTGAAAAAATAACTATTTACAACAATGTATAAATTCAATTGCGGCTGAATTTCCTACGGAAATTCATTGCAATTTTCTATCTTTCAGCTTCAACGGAAAATCG
>NZ_JAYMEE010000011.1:0-5466 GCF_037029245.1 Mesoflavibacter sp. CH_XMU1422-2
CAATTGCAATAATTGACTTGAAGTTCTGAATTTCTATGGTTGTTAATTTATGGCTCATAGGTTGGTTTTACATTATGCACAACGTTAGCGTATAAATTTCAGTTGCGGAAAATCGGTTACGATTTTCCGATTTAGACTGAAAAGATAGAAAATTGCAATGAATTTCCGTAGGAAATTCAGCCGCAATTGAATTTATACATTGTTGTAGCTCGTTTTTTATTCCTCGTAAATTAGTTCAATTTCTAATTCCTCAATATTTTCAATTATGGTTTTATTCATATTTAAAAGAGTTTTTCGACTTCCATATATTCTATGAGGAACACCAGGATCAAAATAGTATTGATAATAATTTAAGTCAGTGATGTCGAAAATTGCAGTTTTCATCATTTTTTCTGCTTTTTTTCCTTCTATTCCCATTTTTTTGAAAAATGAAATAACTTGTCGTTTGGTGTCTTCTGGATTAATTGTAGATTCTTCTTTTAGGACACAGTAAAAGTTTTCAAAATCAGTTTCTATAATTGAGAGTTTTGCATCAGCCTTGATAGGTTGTTCTCCTTCAATCATATTTGGTAGTTCTTGTTCATATTCGAAAGGCTCATTAGTATCGTATTCAGTACCAAAAGGGAAATGAAAATATTGTAATTCATAAACAATCAACTGTTCAATTCCTTCTTTAGAGCTATAAATTTCTGTAAAAGGTGCCATTGCTTGTTTAACTTCGTTTATTTTATCTGGCTTACGAATCTTAATACTTTTTTCTAATTCTCCAAGCATATTGCTCATTAAGGCACTTATATCTTTCCAGTTTAATATTTCTAAGAATTCACCATATTCATCGGTTTTGTAGATGACTTTAGTAACATCGTATTTTTTAACAATATCATTTACAGCTTGTTTATTTTCATAAAGTTTGTTTAAGTTTTCTCGATAGCTGTTAGCAAGAAAATTTTTGAATGTCCATTGTAATGTATATGATTTCTCCGTTGAGTCTATTACTTTAAAATTAGCAATGTATTGTGTAGAATCATTTTTTGTCAGTTTATCGTTTGTCCATCGTTTTTTTATTTTAGTTACTCTGAAGTCGTAACTATCACCTTTCGACCAATATGCTATAAACGCAATTTTAGTCGTGTCCGTTTGCCCAAATAATGGAAAGGTAAAGATTAATAAAAGAAGTAAGGTTAAAGATTTATTCATTAGTTTTTTCAAATGTGCTACAACGTTAGCGTATAAATTTCAGTGCGGCTTAAAATCCGCAGGATTTTAAGTTAGGTACTAATTTAGCAAATTGCTACTGAATTTCCGAAAGGAAATTCAGTAGCAATTGAATTTATACATTGTTGTGCATAGTTTTTTATTTCAGTTCAGGTTTATTTTTAATTGCTTCTTTAACAACCAAAGCAACTGTATCTTTTGTAATTCCTTTGTTTTTACAATATTTACTTTCAAGCCATACTTCTAATAACTTAGCACCTTTACTTGCATTACAGGACATACAACAAAGCGCAATATTGTCAACTCCATTTATTCTAATGTCATTAACTATATGTTCCCACGATTGTTTTGTTTTTCTAGATTTGTCGTTTTTCGTAAAAGTGATTCCACAATACACGCAAGATTTATCTCTTGATAACACAAAGTTTTCCACTTCAATTGGAATTCCCCATTTATTAGCCATATTTATTATTCATAAAGACTATTTATTAACTTCTTCCATTTCTCAGAAGCAAATAATATTCTTCTATTTGTCAAAACATTAGATATTCTTTGAGCTAACAGTCCGCCATAAACCATAAGCTCTTGTATATTCATACTACTTTGAATGTGTTGGTTACATCTTGCTGAGTAAAGTCCAATATTTTCAATTGAACTACTTTTTTCAGGCATTTGATTTTGTGAAAGTAAATGTCCCCATTCATATTTTATATAATCAATATTCCAATCTGAAGGTCTATTCCAACAAAGAGGTAATTCAGTTCCTTCTACATGAAAAAAAGGTCTATGCTCTTGTGCCTCAAAAAGTAGAATTACTATTTCTCTTAAAATTTCTCTTTTCTGTTGGTCAAATCTGATATTTAAAAAATCATTACGAATATGATTAATGATTGATTTAACTAATCGTTCAGATTCTAAATCCGTTTCGTAAGCTTGAGGATTCTTATTTATTATTCTTCTATGTTCAATTAGTTTCATCGGTCAAATTATGCACAACGTTGTTGTATAAGATTAGTGGCGTGTTTAAGCACCTAATTTAGCAAATAAATACCAGATAGAAAATCCTCGCGGATTTTCGTAAGTAGGCAAGAACTAGCCATTAATTTTATACGGTGTTGTGCTTTCGTTATTTTTTATTATAATTTTTATCGATTTCTTGTATTAAATTTTTCGCTTTTTCCTTTCGATTAATTACAAGTTTTTCTGAAAGGCTAATCGCACCATAGATATATTGAGCACTCGTAATGAGTTCATTAATTGTTTCTCTGTCTTCTGTTATTATAGCACTGTTTTCAGTTGATACTTTATTTTTCGTTTTCAATATTTCCAACAACACTTGACCATTATACACCTTACCCATTAGTTTAATATAGTTCTCAAGCCATAAAAGTAGAGCTTCGTTATAAGTTTCTAATTCAAAAATGCTATTGTAATAATCCGAGATATTGTCTGAAACTATTTGCTTACTAATTATTTTTAGTTGACCAGAACTTTTCATTTGTTCGAATGTTCTTTCTACAGGTCGCACTCGATTCCATTTTGTGGTCATAATTCGACTATTAAAAGCAGATTCATCACTTGTGGATTGGAAGTTGTCTTGAGACAATTGAAATACCATTAATTCAATAATTTTAAATATTTCTGCATTTTTTTCGAGATAATCATTATATAATTCAATATCAATATTTAAATCCTCTTTTAGATTTTGCATATATCCATATTCGATATTGGCAGTTGCTTTATTATCTTTCCAGTTATTTAATCCCAATGCAATCAAGATTCCAATAACTACCAGAATAATTTCTCCGATTGCATAAAGTAAATATTTACTGAATTTGTTTTCAGTCAGCATATTTTGTCTAATTTTTCTAAAGAATTTTATCATTGGTTAGCGGTTGGTCATAATGAAGCACAACGGTCTCGTATAACCGTCAGTTACGGGTTTAAAGTTAATGATTTTCGGTTAAGAACTGGCGTTAGCAATTCCGAGTGGATTCGGACGCAGTCGAATCCGCCGTAATTGCGGTTATACATTGTTACCACACGTTTTTATTCAAATGTTGATTCCAATATCGATTTTTCAATTTTCTGTTTGTCAGTTTCATTGTCATAAACTGCTGCAATTGAGAATTCCTTTCCTTGAATTTCACTAACATAATAGTCAGATGTATATGAGTAATTCTGTTCTGTGTAATTAGTAGTTTTACTTATTAAATAAAATTTCGTTTGGTCAATAACTACTTCACTAACACTTACATTCACAATTATTTTCGGGTCATCATTTTTCGGATTTACTTTGAAATATTCGCCGAGTTTTTCAGCATAGCCTTTTAAAGTAAACCTTTCAATATTTCCATTTCCTTTGTAACTCGCTAAAACAATATTTATTTGTGTGGAATCCGATTTAGCTATCGAGAAAAGAATCTTGTCATCAGTCGAAAGCGTAGTTCCGTCATTTTGTTTTTTTACATATTCTTCTCCTGTTTTTCTGTCTTTTTCAAAGTTGTCAACTCTCGAAATATATTCAGATGGTTTATTGTAATTCCAAATTTGGTTTTCAATTCGGTAGCTGTTTTGTCCAAAAGAGTTAAAGCTAAATGCTAATAAGCAAATAAGTAAAATATTTTTCATCATTGTTTTGTCAAATGTGTGGTAACGTTAGCGTATAAATTTCAGTTGCGGAAAATCGGTACGATTTTCCGATTGAGCTGAAAGATAGAAAATTGCAATGAATTTCCGTAGGAAATTCAGCCGCAATTGAATTTATACATTGTTAGCAACTCGTTTTTTATTCAGATTATTAATTTAAAATTCAAATATTATGTCGATAATTATTCGCTCTTTTAATAAGATACCTTTTTGGTTTCTAATGTATCTTTTAATGTGTTTTCTTTATGTTCAACAGTTTTATTACTCAAATAAATCAATTTCTGTTTTAAAGAATCACGTTCAATTTTTAAAGAATCAAAATCATTCTTTAATTCACGATAATCATATTTCTGATAAATATTTAAACAACCAAAAACAAAAGTTAAAATGATAGGTATTATTTTATATAAATCGATTTTTTTAGGTTTAGATTTTTTCGTGAATTTGATATATCCTAAATTGGATATTTTTAATTCCTTTCCTTTTTCGGTTAAAGAAAACCAACCATTATTATTATATTTTTCAAACAAGTCATTATTCATTCCGAATAATTTTGTTTCACTCACAATATTACGGAAGTTTTCTACTTCATTTTTATTCTTTTCATTAGGTTTTATTTCATTAAAAAAAATATTGTTTATTGAAAACGCATTAAAGTCAGTTATTTTCTCAAATAATAAATCAATTTTTTCAATTATTTCTTTTTCAGTCATTATTTTGAGTATGAGTGGAAATGGTTGCTAACGTTAAAGTGTATGTTTTGTTACGGTTTCGCTCGCAACTAAAATAGCAAAAAATCCTGGAACATTGGGCGAGTCGCTGGATTTTCCAACGGAAAATTCAGCCGTAATAAAATATACGCCATGTTGCATACAGTAGTATTTTTGCTTTGTTAATTCTGACTACAATTTTCATTACTATTCATTAGTTTCTTATTTATAAATACGTTTCAACATTACTGCGAAAACAATAACAAAAAGCAAAGAACGAGTAAATCTCCTATAATAGTAACTAACATAATATTCAATAAATGCGATGATTAAAACCAATGAAATAATATAGAATATGTATCGAATGTATTCTTTTGAATTCAATTATAATTAGGAATTTAGAAAATCATTTTTATGTTCGTACTTGTATATTTTAATTAATAAACCTATAAATGAAATAAAAACTAATATAGTTGAAAAGCCGACTAGATATACAAATAACTCTTGATTTTCTCTTAATGATTTATTACTTCTTAGTATTGGATTAAGTAATGAATAAAGTATGTTAAAGCTAAAAGAACAAATAAATACAATTAAGTAGTGTTTGGTTTTCATATCAAAAAGTTTTAATTCATAAAATAATTATTGTTAAATAGGACTATGTATTTTTGATTTTTTTAGTAATCGTTATTAATAGCTATTATATATTCAATTCCAATGTTTGGTTTTTGAGTTTTACTAATTCAATAGCATATGGATTCGGGTTTTAGTTTTAAGTTCAACCGAAATCTTGGTCAGCTATTGTATGCAACGGTCTCGGCTATGAGTAGTTGCGTGGTTTAGCACTTGACTTTGCAAGTACACACCAAACTGAAAATCCGCGAGGATTTTC
>NZ_JAYMEE010000087.1:0-928 GCF_037029245.1 Mesoflavibacter sp. CH_XMU1422-2
ACCGTTGTGCAACATTTGACCAAAAAATGAAAAATCGAATTTTAACAATATTATTTTTAGCTATAAGTCTGACTTTATTCGGTCAAGATGGTCAAGACTGTTATGAAATAAAGTATCTCGACTTTTTTGGTTTGGACAAAATGGAAATTATAAAATGGCCAGAATCTGAACTTGAAGGATTATCCAAAATGGATTTTGCCAAAGACAGAGGCAAATCTGAAATTAAGACTAACTTTATAATTCCGATGATTGTTTACCAATTAGCTGAATATCATCCGAATTGCAATCAAAATATTGACACAAATTATTTCAATAAAATTTCAGAAATCTATTTAAAAATTAGAGAAATTGATTCAACCGAATTTCTAAAAAAATCAATCGCTGAAAAGATTGACTTTTTGCGTGCTGACTTCTATTCGCAAGTCGAAAATGTGGATTATTTGCCGAAAATGACAGCAACTTTTGATGACGGACCTTTTTACGGAGTTGACTACACAGAAAAATCGGAATTAAAACCAATCAAAACCCAGGAAACTGAATTTGGAACTTTAGTTGTTTCAAAAGCTGATGATAAAACAATACTTGCGAGTAAAGATAAAAACGGAAACACAATTTGGCAGAAGTCAATTACTGGACTGTCGGACAGAAATTTAACCGAATTACATTTTACCGAAAATCCAATGGAATATAATTCTGTTGCGACTGTTGCTCATATGTATTCAGAAGGAGAAAGATTTACACTATATTTAAAAAACGATGGAAGTTTTATGTATTACTTTCATTCGTGGTAAAGAAAATAAAAAACGTTGCACAACAATGGCTATAAGTAATTGCTTGTTTTCGCCTACTTCTGAAAATCCTCGCGGATTTTCAGCTTGGTGTGTACTTGCAAAGTTAAGTGCTAACCCACGCAACTACTCATAGCCGA
>NZ_JAYMEE010000088.1:0-1815 GCF_037029245.1 Mesoflavibacter sp. CH_XMU1422-2
GGTGCCTTACAATGGTGAACATAGAAGTACTCTAGCAATAAATAATTAATATTTTACTTGTTTATTGCCTCAGTTCTTTGTTAGGGCAAGTTTTTTTTATTCTGATGTACATTTTAGTTGTTTAATTATCAAATCATTTTCGGTCACGTCATAATCTTTATATCCTTTCGTGTAATTTATTCTAACCTTTTGAACTGGCGATTTTTTTAATTCGATGACGTCTTTTTCTGTTAAATCTAAAATATTCTCGTAAATCGAATATTTATATTTATAATTGATGTCAGGAACACTTGATTTTAAAAACTTAAGATTTATTACTTTTCCATTTTTTAACTTAAAGTCAATGGTTTCTCCTTGTTTTATTAAACCATAAAAATCTAAAGGTCTGTCGGTTTTGTGTTTTAAATAGACATCAATCATTGTGTTTTTTCCTTTCTTGATTGTTGTAATAGCAAAAACAAACATTTCGTAGTCAGCATAAATTCCTTGTTCCCAAAGTTCTTGTGCTTGTGATTTTACTGTTTCGTTTTCTAATGTTACTAACCTTTGTTGATTTGTAAATACACTTTTTTCTCCCGTAAAATCATCTATTTTGGTATTGCAAGTTGTGAGTTTTGCTTTTTCCTTTAATTCTTTTAGTTTTTTATCATTCTCCGCTTTCGCAATTTTTTCTTTTTCTTCCTTTTCTAATTTCAGTCGGCTTATTTCCTTTTTCGAATAAATCAAATACTTCTCTATCCATTCCGCAAACTTTGGATAAGTATTTAATTCAGAACTATCATAACTATTTTCTAGTTCATACGTTTTTGATTTGTCGTTATTCTCGATGATAATTCTATAATTAGAGTATGAGCGAAATTCGTCAATTGGTGTTTTTTCTTCTGAATACGAATTTTTGAAAATATCGACAATGTTTAATAATGTATCTGATTCAATTTTTATGATTTCATCTCCAGATTTTAATTGAGTTCTAAATTCGCTAATCACAACTAATGGAAAAGGAATTGGTTTTTCGGATTCGCTGTTATTCGCAAGTTCTTTTTCAAACGTTTCGAGTCTTTTTAAATACTCAATATATTTAACTCGATAATAAATATCCTTTTCTGGACTATTTTCTTGAGCGTCTTTAAACTTCTCAATATATTTCTTTCCTTTCTTTTCAATTTTCGCAAGATGTTTTTCGGTAACAGGCTGTGCGTTTTTAATCCAACTTGGAATTTGTCCGAAAGTCGAGTTACATATTATTAAAAGTAAAAATGTCAAAAATGTTTGTTTCATATCTGAATTTTGATGTTTCGTCTAAATTTGCCCTAACGTTAGCGTATAAATTTCAGTTGCGGAAAATCGGTACGATTTTCCGATTGAGACTGAAAGATAGAAAATTGCAATGAATTTCCGTAGGAAATTCAGCCGCAATTGAATTTATACATTGTTGGTTGCAGTTTTAATTCAGTTTTTTGAGGTTCATTCAGAGTTTGTTTTGCGTTCTGCTATTCAATTCCACGTTATGATTCCGCAATTTTGGAATTCGATAGAGTAGCAGTGATCAATTCACGTTTTTTTAATTCCGCTCAAGTTGATTTCTGCGCACAGTTCCGTTTTACATTTTTCAATTCAGCGTTACGTTTCGTTCTCGAGTTTTAAATTCAGTTTCTGCGCAAAGTTCCGCTGTTTTCAAAGTTCAGAATTCACACGATTTATACGTTTAGTTTTTAATTCCGCTATTGCAACCAACGGTCTCGGCTATGAGTAGTTGCGTGGGTTAGCACTTAACTTTGCAAGTACACACCAAGCTGAAAATCCGCGAGGATTTTC
>NZ_JAYMEE010000089.1:0-883 GCF_037029245.1 Mesoflavibacter sp. CH_XMU1422-2
AGACCGTTGGCAACAAGCTGAAAAAAAATTAAAATATTACCATTTTGGTAACTTTTTTATTATATTTGCGACAAACAAGTATAATGTGCGAGTAATAGCAAAACGAACTTTACGGGATTTTTGGCAAAAACACGCTGATTGTGAGGAACAATTAAAGTCGTGGTACAGAGAAACAGAAAAATCCGAATGGAACAATATCAATGAATTAAAAAATGATTATCCAAGCGCAAGTATTTTAAAAGATAATAGAATTGTATATAACATTAAGGGAAACAATTATCGGTTGATTGTAAAATTCAACTTTGAATACCAAATATGCTGGATAAGATTCATTGGAACTCACGCAGAATACGATAAAATAGACGCAAATAACATCTGATTATGAAAATATCACCGATAAGAAACGAAAAAGACTATCAAAAAGCTCTCGACAGACTTGAGGAAATTTTTGATGCAAAAAAAGGAACGGACGAGGGAGATGAATTGGAAATCCTATCAATCTTGATTGACAGATATGAAAACGAAAAATTCCCAATCGGAATGCCTGACCCAATTGAGGCAATCAAATTCCGAATGGAACAAATGGGAATGAAACAAAAGGATTTGGCAGAAGTCGTCGGATTCAAAAGTAGAGTCAGTGAAATTTTAAGCAAAAAACGTAAACTGACTTTAGGAATGATAAGGAAATTGAATTCAACACTTCATATTCCGACTGAAGTTTTAGTTCAAGATTATTAATAAAAAAGCCAGTTGCCAACACCGTGTATAATTAATTGCTTTGGTCGTTGCCTACTTGGAAAATTCCTTCGGAATTTTCTCGCGTTCGTTTTTGTTTACTAAATTAGTTGCTTAAACACGCAACTAACCATACACAAAACCGTTG
>NZ_JAYMEE010000090.1:0-195 GCF_037029245.1 Mesoflavibacter sp. CH_XMU1422-2
GTTTTGCGTTCTGCTATTCAATTCCACGTTATGATTCCGCAATTTTGGAATTCGATAGAGTAGCAGTGATCAATTCACGTTTTTATAATTCCGCTCGAGTGAATTTCTGCGCACAATTCCGTTTTACATTTTCAATTCAGTGTCACGTTTCGGATTCGAGTATTAAATTCAGTTTCCGTTATGTTTTTTTGCGCA
>NZ_JAYMEE010000090.1:205-448 GCF_037029245.1 Mesoflavibacter sp. CH_XMU1422-2
TTGGTGTATAAATTTCAGTTGCGGAAAATCGGTACGATTTTCCGATTGAGACTGAAAGATAGAAAATTGCAATGAATTTCCGCAGGAAATTCAGCCGCAATTGAATTTATACATTGTTGGTTACAGTTATATTTCAGTTTTTTGAGGTTCATTCAGCGTTTTGTTTTGCGTTCTGCTATTCAATTCCACGTTATGATTCCGCAATTTTGGAATTCGATAGAGTAGCAGTGATCAATTCACGTT
>NZ_JAYMEE010000090.1:473-1336 GCF_037029245.1 Mesoflavibacter sp. CH_XMU1422-2
GGAATTCACACGATTTATACGTTTAGTATTTAATTCCGCTATTGTAACCGACGGTTTTGGCTATGGTTTCGTTGCGGAATGGTTCGGCAGAACTATTCCGCCGTAAACCAAAGTTAGTAAATACGCAGGAATTTCCGATAGGAAATTCCGCCGCAATGAACTATAGCCGTTGTTGTGCGTTCGTTTTTTTTATTCGGTTAATAATTTCAATTCCCAAATAATCTTTCAATTTCGGAAATTTATATCTGTAATATTCATTCCAATAACTTGCAATTCGACTTTCGGTCTGTTGCCAATATTTTGGATTTTTATTTTTAAATTCTTGGTAAAATTCCAATGTTTCTTCATTCACTTTTTTGTCAATTATTGGAAACAATTCATAAATATACTCTCCTAATAATTGAACTATAAATGGTGTTTTCCAATTTTTTGGTTTGTCAGATAGCTTTTTTAATCTTTCCTCTCTGACATAACCATTGTGATGTCTTGTGTAAAGGCAATTTAAAATGTCTTTTTGCTTTTCCGTTAAAAGCTTTTCATTTTGCTCTTTTGGCTCATTAAAATAAATCCGAACTGGAATTTTCAATTCTTCTCCATTTATATTCACTTCATATGAATCCGAACTTATTAAGTCAAACTCAAATTTTGTTTCCAATGGAATAATCTTGAATATCTCCGAAACATCTGATGTCAATTCCTGTGGAAAAGCATTAGTTATTATTTTCAGATAATCAGATTTCATTTATTGGTAATTTTTGTTTTCAGTTGCGAAATGACGCACAACGTTAGCGTATAAATTTCAGTTGCGGAAAATCGGCACGATTTTCCGATTGAGCTGAAAGATAGAAAATTGCAATGAATTT
>NZ_JAYMEE010000091.1:0-1220 GCF_037029245.1 Mesoflavibacter sp. CH_XMU1422-2
GACCGAATAAAGTCAGACTTATAGCTAAAAATAATATTGTTAAAATTCGATTTTTCATTTTTTGGTCAAATGTTGCACAACGGTCTCGGCTATGAGTAGTTGCGTGGTTTAACACTTAACTCTGCAAGTACACACCAAGTTGGAAATTCCGCAGGAATTTCCAAAGTAGGCGAGAACAAGCAATTACTTATAGCCATTGTTGCCAGTAGTTTTTTATTCAGTTATTATTTGTTCATTTATTTTTTTCGCAATTGATGAGTCAACGATTACTTTACTTTTTACTTTTACTTCACGATATGAAATCAATTCATATCCATCTTTTCGGTTATAAGATTCATATTCCTCGATTTTCTCAACAATTCCATTTTTACTATAATAAAATTTAGTTTTTTCTTCCAATCCATCTTTGGTTAAGTATAATTCTTCGATTTCAATCAAACGTCCAAGGTTGTCATAAGTTCTAATCTCTTTTGTAGAGTAATCTTTTCCGTCATTGTAATATGTTTGGAACACGCCAATTCTTTGATTGTCTGAATAAGAGTAATTTGTTTCCCAATTCAGTTTTCCATTATAAATCTGCTGTAATTTTAAAAGATTTCCCTTTTCATTGTATTCTCTTTTGTAATAATAAGTTGAATCAAAGAACTCACCTTGATATTCGCCATTTTCGTTATACCAATAGTCGGTTTGAGTGTAAATCGTGTCCGATTCAATTTCATACATTTTTTCCGAAATAACCTTTGATTTCGTGCTATCTAAATCATACTTTTTGTAAAACTGATATGATAGATTTTTATCATAGTCTGTTTCCCAAATGTCAACTTTAGTTTTCAAGCCATTTGAATCGTAACTATAAATATTAATTTGGTTTAAAAGTCTTAAGTCAGTATTGTGATGTTTTCCAAAACTTATTGATTTAAGCAAAATTCCATTTGAATCGAAATACATTTTTGAAAATGGTCGATTTTTTCGGTTCGTTTTCTTTTTGGTCAATTCGTAATCTGAATTTCTTTTGAAGTTATGTCCAATTAATTCAACCTCAATTTCTCCAACTTTTTCAGTCGGTTTTTGTCCGAATAAATTCAGAGTAAATAAGATTGTTAATATGAAAATCGGGTGTTTCATCAAATTACTGGCAACGTTAGCGTATAAATTTCAGTTGCGGAAAATCGGTACGATTTTCCGATTGAGACTGAAAGATAGAAAATTGCAATGAATTT
>NZ_JAYMEE010000091.1:1230-1432 GCF_037029245.1 Mesoflavibacter sp. CH_XMU1422-2
GCAGTTTTAATTCAGTTTTTTGAGGTTCATTCAGAGTTTGTTTTGCGTTCTGCTATTCAATTCCACGTTATGATTCCGCAATTTTGGAATTCGATAGAGTAGCAGTGATCAATTCACGTTTTTAAATTCCGCTCAAGTTGATTTCTGCGCACAGTTCCGTTTTACATTTTTCAATTCAGCGTTACGTTTCGTTCTCGAGTTT
>NZ_JAYMEE010000091.1:1525-5215 GCF_037029245.1 Mesoflavibacter sp. CH_XMU1422-2
GCTATGGTTTCGTTACGGAATGGTACGCGAGTATCATTCCGCCGTAACCATAAATTTAGCAAAAAGGCTTGAAATTCCGATTAGGAATTTCAGCCGTAATGAACTATAGCCGTTGTTGTGTTTAGTTTTTTATAGTGTCCAGTTCAATTTTATATTTTTCTAATCGTTCTTTCATTTTATTCCGCAATTTTTTTTCTTTCGGAACGTATGTTGTGTCGACTTTTCCGTTTTCATTAGTCTTTATTTCTCTAACGTATTCCAAGTCAAAATTCATTCGGCTATGTTCAGGATTTTTATCAGAGAATTCCACTTTGTAAAAATTCCCATTTTCTACATTTTCGGAATTATAGGCAGTCGAAGTTCCAGTATATTTTTTTCCGTTGTAATAGAATTCATATTTGTAATTCCGCTTGCTGTATTGCTTGTAAATCGGTCTTGCTCCATAAACCATTCCGTAAGTTTCTTTTTGATTCCGATTTATATCTTCCTTACTTTCCATCGCAAGAATAAATCCCCAAATCAAAAATGGAATTCCCGCAATCCAATAATATTCAGAAATGAACTCTTTAATTTTTATATATTTCTCGGTTAAATTCAATTCTTATTTTTCTATTTTCGGTTTGCTGGGAAATTAAACACAACGGTTTTGTGTATGGCTCGTTGCGGAAAATCAGCTATGATTTTCCGCCGTAACCGAAAGATAGTAAATTGCAATGAATTCCGATTAGGAATTCAGCCGCAATGAGCTATACACCTTGTTGTGCTTTCGTACTTTTTATTCCGATTTATGTACTTCAAGTTCGATTTCAACCATAAATTCAGGTAATGCTAATCCTTTTACTTCAAGCCAAGAACCAGTCGGAAATCCATTTTTATAAATTTCAGCACGATATGCTGATTTTTCCAGCATTTGAGCCATATCAGTTGTAAAAATGTCTTCTTTTACAACATCGTTAAATGTACAACCAAAGTGTTTTAATATTTTTTCCAAATCAGCATAACAGTTTTTCATCTGCTGTTCTATATCTCCAACAGCAGTTGGATTTCCTTCATTGTCCATACTTACTGCTCCAGAAATTTTAATGCTATTCCCAATTTTTACAGCGTGTGAATATCCGTATGCTTTTTCTACTTCTGGACGTAAGAGAAAATATTCAGGTTTTTCGGGTTCAACAATTACTTCTTTTTCCACTTCTTTAGTTTCTTCCTTTTGTTCACAACTTTGGAATACAAAAGTCAATGCAAAAAGTGTTGCGAGTAAAGTCAATCGGTTGGTTAGTTTCTTCATAATTCTAATTATTTAGTGCCTACATTAGTCGGTTTTCGGCTTTCCCGTTTTTATTATCCATTTCGTTTTTCAGTATGAAGCACAACGGCTCCGGCTATGGTTTCGGCGTGGTGATGTAAACACCGGTCGCCTTGGCTGCCAAAACATACCTAAAAGTAACCTATTTATCGAACCAACACAAACCCCACGCTGAAATATAGCCATTGTTACCTCTCGTAACGCGCACACTGATTGTATATTGGTGCTTTTACATGTTGCGCTATTTTCGCATGAGTGGTCAAATTCGCCAGGCTAATTAAATATTTTAATACAGTTAATCGGCAGTGACCAATTTCGCTGTCTCATTATTTCATTTCTTTTTCGAGCTATCGTATTTGAGTTTCCAGTTGATTTTCGCTATCGCAAATGTATTTGGTTGTCTAGATTTTGTAGTTCCGCAACCAGATCTGCAGTTTCAAGAATGGCGCAATTACTTTTTTTTGTGATTCAAATTGGTAATCACCATTTTTTGGCAGCAACAGATTATGACTCGATTTATAACTTGTAGTTGACTATCAAAATTCGCTCAAGAGTGAAAAGCGTTGGCCGCAGCTTTGGCAATAGCGTTATGAGAGGTAACGTGCGCGTATAAATTTCAGTTGCGGCTTAAAATCCGCAGGATTTTAAGATTGGTACTAATTTAGCAAATTGGTATGAATTTCCGATAGGAATTTCAGCCGCAATGGATTATAGCCATTGTTGTAACACGTTTTTATTTTATTTTAAATCTTGATAATACCTCAAATACTTCGCTCGCTTTTTTCTGGGCGTGATAGTTAAAGTGGATATTGTCAAATTCGACAAAACCTCTTGTTCCGTGATAAGGATAATCAGGAAGACAAATTAGCATTGGTTCTTTCAGGTTTTCTTGAGTTATGACAGCTATTGGTTCATCAATAGCAACGCTCCAAGTAGCTTTTCCTCCAATTATTTTGGGTAGATAATTGGTTTGGTAAATATGTTTTAAAATTTCCATAATTGTCCAGTTTGAATTTATTTCTATTTCCAAAAAATGAGGTGCGTTAACATCATCTCCCATTGCAACACTTTCACGTGTCAGTTTAATTTTTTTCATACTCCATAATTTTCCATTTTTAGTTAATTCAAGATTGTGCTTAAAATTCCTAAAACAATTGTTACTAATAACATAATTCCTGAAAATCGTCTCAATTTATTTGATTTCCGTTTTAAATTTTCATTTCTGCCCTCAACTTTCCATTTCAGCTTGAACATTGAGTTAAGCATCAATTCATATGATGAAAAAGAAAAAGGATTTAAAATTGGAAATAATGGGTATTTATTTTGGTCAGCAGAGTAATAAATCCAAAGATTCATATAAATCGCAATTCCAAACGAAAAGAAACTTAAAACAAATCCAATAAAAATTATTCCGAAAACGATGTCATTCATAAGTATTCGATTGGTTTTTCAAATGTGTTACAACGGTTTGGCTATGGTTTCGTTGCGTGAAAATCCGCTAGGATTTTCCGCCGAAAACCGAAGATAGCAAATTTGCGAGGACTTTCCGCGAGGAAAGTCAGAAGCAATGAACTATAGCCGTTGTTGTAAACAGTATTTATTTCCACAATTTAATCATTTCCTCAACCGCACTTTTCGTTCCTGCATAAAAATCATTTTTTTTCAGTTTCGGTATTACATTCATTCCAATAACTTTATTAATTTTCTCATCAGTCAAATAGTTTTGAGCTTCTAATCCAGCAGTTATTGCAAACTTTCGATTTTCTTTACTCATCAGAATAATCAATCCGTTTTGTTCAGGTAATTTTCCAACATTCCAATTCTGAAAAAACGCACTCATAAGTTTGTCATAATTTTCAAATCCATAAGTATTGGCAGTAGTAATTATATAAATTTCGCGACCGAGTTTGTTTTCATAATCGTTTACAGTTTTCTCAAGAATATTAATTTGTTCAGATGTGAACACATTTTCAAAGTCATTTACGAAACCATTCTTTTCGGGAAATTTATTCTGGATTTCTGATGATTCCATTTTCAAACTATTATCAGCGATTTTTCCACTTTGAACTTTAAATTCACAGCTTGAAAATATTCCAATTGTTATTAGTAGCAGTATTTTTCTCATATTGTTTACAACGGTCTTGTATATGGCTCGTAGCGTGCAAATTAAAAAATTATTTTCGGATTAAGCACAAGCCAAATTTTTAAATTTTACTATTTATCTTTTTTATTGGAAATCGTCAAATTTAAAAATTTGGCGACTTTCCAAATATGCCTTAACTTCGTTTAAGCAACTGCCCAGCTATGAGCTATATACGTCTTAAGTTAGCAATCTATTAACTTTAACATTTAATCATAAAGAACCAAAGAGAGGAATAAGGTTA
>NZ_JAYMEE010000092.1:0-12756 GCF_037029245.1 Mesoflavibacter sp. CH_XMU1422-2
GATACCGTAGATGAAGATGGCGATGGTAATGGCGATGATGACGATGAGGACACCATCACAATCATGCCAGCACAGGCAGATTTATCATTGAGCAAGACTGTAGTAGATGGCGATACGATGCCATTAGTTGGGTCAGAGATTACGTTCCAAATAACGGTAACCAATGACGGTCCAAATGATGCTACAGGTGTTGAAGTGACAGATTTATTACCATCAGGATATGATTTTGTATTGTTTAGTTCTACATCAGGCACATATGATGAAACGACAGGTCTGTGGAATATTGGAAGCATTGCCAATGGAGAGTCAGAAACATTACTTATAGATGTGCTAGTAAATGCATCAGGAGATTATTTGAACATAGCAGAAGTAACAGCATCAGATGTATTGGATGTAGATTCTACACCAGATAATGACGATGGTGACCAAAGTGAAGATGATGAGGATAGCGCAATTGTAACACCGGTTGATGCCATGGCAGATTTATCACTAATAAAAACTGTAGTGGATGGAGATACTATGCCTTTGGTAGGCACTGAAATTACTTTCGAAATAACGGTTACAAATGATGGTCCACAAGATGCTACGGGAGTTGCTGTAACAGATCTTCTGCCATCAGGATATGATTTTGTATTGTTTAGTTCTACATCAGGCACATATGATGAAACGACAGGTCTGTGGAATATTGGAAGCATTGCCAATGGAGAGTCAGAAACATTACTTATAGATGTGCTAGTAAATGCATCAGGAGATTATTTGAACATAGCAGAAGTAACAGCATCAGATGTATTGGATGTAGATTCTACACCAGATAATGACGATGGTGACCAAAGTGAAGATGATGAGGATAGCGCAATTGTAACACCAGTTGATGCCATGGCAGATTTATCACTTGCAAAAACTGTAGTAGATAATGATATTATGCCAAACGTAGGTGATGAAATTACATTCCAAATTACAGTTACCAACGCTGGACCTGATGCTGCAACAGGAGTAGAGGTAGTAGATTTACTACCAGCTGGATTCGACTTCATCTTATTTAGTGCAACTTCTGGTGTTTATAATGAGGTTACTGGATTATGGACTATAGGTACAATACCTAGCGGAGGCTCTCAAACATTATTTATTGATGTACTCGTAAACGCCCCAACTGGAACTTCAGGAGAATATTTTAATTCGGCTCAAGTTACTGCAAGTGATGTAATGGATCCAAACAGTGATCCAAATAATGATGATGGTGACCAAAGTGAAGATGATGAAGATGGTATATTGATTATGACAGAAACAGCAGATTTAAGCTTAATAAAATCTGTAAGTGATGTGAATGCAAATGTAGGAGATACTGTGGTCTTTACAATTCAAATAAATAATGCTGGAGCAGATGAAGCCACAGGAGTTGCAGTTCAAGATATTTTGCCAATTGGTTATAGTAATATTTCGAATATAACTAATGGAGGTATATTATTTAGTAATGTTATAGATTGGACAAATCTAAATGTACCATTAACAGGCTTAACATTAACATATGAAGCTACAGTTAATATGCCTACGCTTGAAGAAGGAGAATATATGAATGTTGCTCAAATTACTGCAAGTGACCAATTTGATCCAAATAGTGACCCAAATAATGATGATGGTAATCAAAGTGAAGATGATGAAGATAATGCATCAATTAATACGCCAACAACAGATATCGAAGTTACTAAAGTGGTAGATAACGCAAACCCTAATATTGCAGATGAAATTGTATTTACTATTTCAGCTACCAATTTGGGTGGAATAAATGCATCATCAGTTGAGATATTAGATATTCTTCCATCTGGTTATCAGTTTGTTTCTTACAGTGCAACTTCTGGAACTTATAACGATGGAAATGGAATATGGCAGATACCAACTGTTAATGCAGGTGAAACTGAAATGTTGCAAATTACTGTTATTGTTTTAGATATTAATGACTATTTAAATATTGCATCACTTCAATTCTTAGATCAAATTGATTCTGATGGAGGAAACGATGTGGGCGATGCTACTATTGATCCCTCATGCTTAAAGATTTATAATGAATTCTCACCAAATGGTAATGGAAAAAACGAGTATTTCTATATAGACTGTATAAACAATTATCCTAATAACACATTGGAAATTTATAACCGATGGGGTAATCTAGTTTATAGCAAAGAAGGTTATGATAATACATTTAATGGTGTATCAAATGGAAGGTCGGTTTTTAATAAAAACGAAAAACTTCCTGTAGGAACCTACT
This sequence comes from Mesoflavibacter sp. CH_XMU1422-2, assembly GCF_037029245.1. Lineage (NCBI taxonomy): Bacteria > Pseudomonadati > Bacteroidota > Flavobacteriia > Flavobacteriales > Flavobacteriaceae > Mesoflavibacter > Mesoflavibacter sp. CH_XMU1422-2. The sequence goes on from NZ_JAYMEE010000092.1 coordinate 2,264, forward strand.
ATTATATTCTTGACCTAGGTGACGGTTCTGAAAGAAAAGCAGGATGGCTATATTTAGTTAGATAATTAATAATGATAAATTTGATTTTACCTCAAACATAAATTTTATAAAATGAACTTAAAAAATAAAACAATAATTTACTCATTAGTGTTATTGACTACACTAGTAAGTTATGGTCAGCAAGATCCTCAATATACAGATTATATGTTCAACACATTGAATGTAAACTCGGCTTATGCTGGATCCAGAGGTCATTTAACTTTTACTGGATTACATAGAACACAGTGGGTTGGTCTTGATGGAGCGCCTACAACCCAATCCTTCAGTATAGATTCTCCTGTTGGAAAAAATGTTGGATTAGGAGTTTCAATAATTAATGATCGATTAGGACCTTCAGATGAATTTTATTTGGACGCAAACTTTTCATATACCATTAAACTTTCAGATAATAGAAGATTATCTTTTGGATTAAAAGGCGGCGGAAGGATGCTAAATATAGATTGGACTCGAGGTTCTTATCAGGAAGATGAAAACGTTTTTCAAAACAATATTGAAAATAAATTTCTTCCAACCATTGGAGCAGGAATTTACTTGCATGGCGAAAGAAGTTATATAGGACTTTCAGTGCCAAATTTCTTAACTAGTGAGTACTATGATGGTATTCAAAATGCAGTTGCTGCCGAAAGACTTCACTTCTTTTTAATTGGAGGAAGAGTTTTTGATTTAAGCCCAACCGTGAAATTCAAACCTGCGTTTTTAGGAAAATTTGTAACTGGTGCGCCAATAATAATAGATCTTTCAGCCAACTTTATGTTTTATGATTCTTTAAGATTAGGCGTTGCTTATCGTTGGGATGATTCTGTAAGCGGATTAATAGGATTACAAGTTGGTCCAAAACTGATGATTGGTTATTCATATGATGCAACGACAACGAAATTAAGAAATTTTAATTCTGGCACACATGAAATTATGTTGCGTTTTGAATTAAGATCTAAAGAAAAACAATTAAAATCCCCACGATTCTTCTAAACTTAAGCCAAATGAAAAATACAGTTACAATATTAATGTTATGCGCTACGGTTTTCTCATATGCGCAAAAGAGTTCTACTGAAAGAGCAGATCGTTTATTTGATAGAATGTGGTATAAAGAGGCAGCAACTTTATACGAATATGAAATAAAAAAGCTTGATAAAAAAAATGACACTTTTTCTGTTAATAGTTCAAATGATGAATATGAGAGGATTTTAAAAAGAGCTGGAGATGCTTATTTTTTTAATACAGACATGAAAAACGCCAACCGTTTTTATGACATTTTAATTTCAAACTACTATTCTAAAGTAGAAAGTGAATATATTTTTAGGTATGCTTTATCCCTTGAAGGAATTGGCAAATTTAGAGAAGCTAAACGATGGATGAAAGAATTTTCTAAGAGAACATTAAATACAGATGATAGGTCTGATAATTTAAATCAGAAAGAGATTACCATAGAAGATATTTTAAATATTGAACCTAGGTATATACTCAAAAATGTATCAATTAATACAAAAAATTCAGATTTTGGATCAATGTATTATAAAGATAAATTGGTTTATTCATCAGCCAAAGATTCTTCAAATTACCACACTAGAATATACCATTGGAATGAGCAACCATTTTTGGATATGTATATTGGTAATTTAAATGAAACTGAATCTGATATAAAAGAAATTGGTGTGTTTTCTAATAATTTAAAAACAAGATATCATGAGGCCACTTTAGCTTTTTCTCCAGATCAGAAAAAGGTGTATTTTACCAGAAACAACTATGATGGTAATTTGCATAGAGATGATAAAGGAACTAACCATTTAAAACTTTATAGTGCAGAATTACGAAAAAATAATGATAGTTTGTTGACTTGGCAAAATGTTAAAGAATTACCGTTTAATAGTGAAGATTATTCAGTTGGGCATCCAACAGTAAGCAGTGATGGTAAGCATTTGTATTTTGTTTCAGATATGCCTGGTTCCATTGGCGCAACTGATATTTTTGTTGTTGATATATTAGAAAACAATACTAGCAATCAAAAAGATAGCACATTCACTGGCTATTCAAAACCTAGAAATTTAGGTGAAAAAGTAAATACAGCTGGACGGGAAATGTTTCCATACATAACGGATGATGCACTTTACTTTGCTTCAGATGGACATTTGGGACTTGGAGGTTTAGATGTTTATGAAAGCAAAATAGAGGATAATGTATTTCAATCTCCCAAAAATTTGGGGGCACCATTAAATAGTGAGCTGGATGATTTTGGATTTATTGTAAAAGAAAAAGAAAATAGAGGTTTTGTGTCCTCAAATAGACCTAATGGAAAAGGAGATGATGATATCTACTCTTTTGTTCGTTTGCCAGAACCAGAGCAGCCTCCTTGTAACCAAGAAATTAGAGGTTATGTTTCCAACACAATAACAGGAGAACGAATATCAAATGTAACCATAGCATTGATAAATGAAAATGGTAATACAATAGAAACTACGAGTACAGACATTAGTGGCGCATTTAAATTTAACACCACATTAGATTGTTCAACAAAATACGAGATTAAAGCTTCTAAAACAGGATATAGTCCAAGAGAAAAATCCGTACTTACATTAGATGAGTCTGGAGAAACTGTTGTGGCTCTTGGTATGGAAACCTTAAATGAGCTAATTGTAGAAGAAGATGGTTTGTTGAAAATAAAAATAGGTATTATTTATTTTGATTTAGATAAGTCTAATATAAGACTAAATGACGCTGCTATTGAATTAAATAAAATTGTCTTGCTAATGCATGAATATCCCAATATGGTTATTAAAATAGAATCGCATACTGACTCTAGAGGATCTGATGAATATAACTTAAATTTATCTGATAGTAGAGCTAAGGCTACAAGAGATTATATTATTTCACAAGGCATAGATGCTAATCGAATAAAAAGTGCTAAAGGATTTGGTGAAACTCAATTAATAAACAAATGTTCAAATGGTGTTTCATGTTCTGAAACTGAGCACCAAAGGAATAGAAGATCAGAGTTTATAATTGTAAAAATGTAATAAAAATTTAAGTGTTTTTAAATTGGTTGATGGTAAGCCAAGAGTTATGATAAAGTTAGATGATGGTTAGGTTAATTGTTTTTGTATCATGATTAATGGTGGTAAGAAAAGTGAACTTAGTAGGTTCACTTTTCTATTTTACATATTTGTATATTTTATCTAGAAGATTTTCTTTATTAAATGGTTTTGAGATAACATCATTTATACCATTCTTTTTTAAACGTTTAATATCTTCTTTAAATACTTGCGAAGATAATGCTAGTATTGGAAGTTTTTTATATTCTTTAGAGATACGTCTAATCGATTTAGCAAGAGCCTCGGGAGTATGGTGTTGTATTGTATTAGAAACTAATATCAAGTCAACCTTTTTGTTAGTTACCGTAGGTATTAAATCTTCGCCATTAGAGATAATATCTAAATAAAAATTACCATTGGCAGATAGGATTTTTAATATTGATATCTGAATTAATTCTGAATCTTCAATGAGCAATATATGTTTCTTGCCATCTAATTCAGGATACTTTTTATTATTGTTTATTGGTTCAATTTCCCAAGCTCTTGGTAATCTTAAACTTAGGTTGCAAATAAACTTTGTACCTTGGTTTAAATGGCTTTCAATTTTTAAATTCCCGTTCATTTCAGATACTAAATACTTTACAATATAAAGTCCAAGACCAATTCGTTTAGTGTTCTGGATTTCAGATTCTATTTTAAAAAACCTATCAAAAATTATGGCTTGGTGTTCTTTTGCTATTCCAATCCCTGTATCACTTACTTCTATATGTAAATTTGCTTTATGAGCTCTTATAAAATTTAGTGAAACATGTAATTTTATAGAACCTTTAGGAGTGAAGTTTAAAGCATTATTTAATAAGTTTCCTATAATTTGTTTCAACCTGTATTGATCACCTTTAAGATATTCAGGAAGCTTTTCATCAAGGTACATATCAAAGTCAATTTCTTTTTTTAAAGCTAAGATTTTAAAACCTGAAAAAATGGTGTTAAGTAAAACCTTTAAACTAAAAACTTTTTCTTTTAGAATGAGTTTTCCAGATTCTATTTTTGCAATTTCCAAAATATCATCAATTCTATGTTTTAAATCTGAATTGGCAGATAAAATGACATCTATATAGTTTTTTTGTTCAGCATTTAGGTTTGTGTCCCTTAGAAACCTACTAAATATAGCCGATGCTGTAATTGGATTTCTTAATTGATGACTAAAATTGGCTATAAAGTTATTTTTAAATTGCTCTTTTTCTTTTAAATAACTGTTTTTTAACTCAATAATCTGTGAGTTAATAATTGATTCATTTCTAGTTTGCGCAGTTAATTGATAGTTATTATAATGCTTAGTAAGATTTTCTATTACAATAACTCTTTTGTTATTAAAATTTGTTGAGAATTGTACATCAGCAATGATTGTTTTTTTTTCAAAATTTAAATTAACACAAGAAAAAGTTAGATTCTCATTTTTAATTCTTAACAGATTAATACATGATTCAAAAAAAGGATGAACATTTTGTATCAAATCATCTTTGGTTAAACTAATAATATCATTATCAGTTTCAATAACCTTTCCTGAAGTCTCAACTAGTATGTACTGAAAATTATTTGTGTGATATTTCTTTTTATAAGCATCGAGCATTTTATCAACATTATTGTAGGTCTACGGCTAATTTATAAAAAAGTTTGTCAACTTTTTTACCAGTTTTAGCACTTACAAAATAATCGACTAAAGGTTCAAAAACGTCGCTGTAGTCATTTAAATATGCTTTATTTACCAAATCTACTTTATTGCCAACAACTTTAACAGGAACATTTGGGTGGCTTTGGTTTAAGAATTTAACTTCTTCATTCAGGTTTTTAAATGTTGCAGGTCTCGATAAATCAAAAACATAGATAAAAGCATTTGAGCCTAATAGATATGAAGATCGGGTTTTTTTAATGTCGTCATACCCTTCTAAATCCCAAATGATTAGCGATATTTTTTTTTCATCTGAAATTTGAACGCCCTTTTTTGAGATATGAACTCCAATAGTAACTTTATAAGATTCAGAAAAAGTATTTTCAACAAAACGTCTAATTAATGAAGATTTACCAACTCCAAAATGTCCTAATAAAACAATTTTTTTAGATGCTGTCATTTTTAAAGTAAGCTTTAATTTTTGTTGTTAACGATACTTTATTTCTAAGGATTTCAGAATTTATTTTTTTGCTAGCAAATGCTAAAAGTTTATCTTCTAATTTATCTTTGAATATCACATTGTAAGCTCCCGAAACAATCACTGCTATATAATATGACGAAAAATTTTGAAGATGTATATGATAAAGGTCATACTCAATATATTGCAAATCTTGTTGTTCTTTTTTAAAAGCATCTTCAATAAAACTTTTAATAGCTGTAAGCATGCCGGCAACCATATCTTCATCAGCGGTTTTGTTTTTCGAATATTCGGCAAGTACAAGCCCTGAACCTTTTTCTATGATTATGATTTGCTCAATTTTTGTATTTGAATGCCCTTGTATAATTAAATCTGCATCATTTACACTTGTTTTTTTAGATGCTTTTCTAAAGAATCGCTTAAAAGAAAATGTACTATTAAGTTGATTATTAATTTTTTCAGACAATAATTTCATTTCGTGCTGCACAAATCGCTTTACCATTTTTCCTAAAATTGGATACAATGCTTCAACAACAGCATCTTGTGAGTTTTTTATTTCTTCTTTTAAAGCTTCAGTAATTGTTGGACCAAGTGTGTTTGGAATTTCAGTAACAAATTCATCCAATCGATTACTTATTATTGGATTAATTTTTTGAGCAAGATTTTTTTGCTTATTTATGGTGTTTTCAAGAATTTTGATTTTCCTCTCAATAGAGTATGAGAATTCACGCTCATCAGTGAGTAGAATATCTTTAATGATATTTAATTTTTCATCTTGATTCATACATAAGTTAAAGAAAGTCTGCTTTATTCGCCAATTTTTTCCCCTAGCTTAATAAAAAGATTACTTAGCAAAGTTCTATTTACTTTAGTATCATCAAGAGATTCTATTTTATCATTTAAAGAGTCTTCAAGGTCTGTTATTCTAATATTTACATCTGTGCTAAGAGAGTCAATACTCTGCATGAGTTCTGATTTAACATCATCAATAAGGTGCTGTAATTCTTTTTTCTTAGCAAGAATATCAGCTTTTACAGCTTCAAATTCAGAATTATATGCTTGAATATTTTCGCCAAAAATAAGCTCTTTTATAGCATCGATTTTGGATGATACATTCAAAGTATTACCATTAAGATTATCCTTAACTTCTTTTGTTGCTTGTTTTGCCATCAATTGAGGAGATTATAAGATATGCAAAAATATGTTAAATTTTAAATTAAACGAGTATAATGTTAATTAAAATTAATAAGTTCTGGGGCAGTATTATAGATAGTTAACTAAATTTATTAAATGACTTTGCAGTTATAAATAAAGATTGCCCTGATGCCTTTAAGGGAGGTTTTTCGACAACATCTAAAAACAAATAAAGAGTTTTTAGATTCATACTTCATTTCCGATTAAGAGAGGAAGAGGCATCTATATCAATATTGGTACAAAGGTAAACTCGCAAAATACTTCCATCAAAAGACTACGGCATAAAGCCAATGCTTCTTCCACTACTCATTTATTCCGTTTCCTTTTGAGCCAAGATTTTATCTTCCGTTTGGTTTCTGCTCAAATATTGTTTAATCAAAAATTTGAGTATTATGACAACAAAAGCGAGTACCACAAAGAAGCGCAGTAGAGCAAAAGCAACTGCCAGAAAAGAAGTGAATGGAAAGAAATCATCCGTACTTCAAATTCAGAACTTACAATTGGGCAACATCAAGGCTGACCCAGAACAACCAAGAAAGACTTTTAACGAGGATGCGTTACAGCAACTTTCTGAGAGTATCGAAGAGCACGGTGTATTGCAGCCAATTACGGTAAGGCAATTAAATGGCCATTACATCATTGTGATGGGCGAACGCCGATATCGTGCAAGCAAGCTGGCAGGAAAAAAGACCATACCCTGTATCGTTAGGACTTATGAGAACAATGATGTTCTGGAAGTTCAGATTATCGAAAATCTACAACGACAGGATGTTGAGCCTACCGAAGAAGCTGAGGCCATTGCTTACCTAAGCGAGAAATATACGCCCACAGAAATTGCGAAACGATTAGGAAGAACCGACAACTTTGTAAGACAGCGTTTAAAATTAGCAGGTCTAATAGATGGCTTTAAGCACTTCGTCCGCAATGGCGAAATGACCATTTCGTTAGGTGTTGGTGTCGCACTTTTTGCACCAGAAGAACAACAAATGATGTTGGAAACGATGGGCGAAGATTTTAACACACATCAGATAAACAGGATGATTAAAGACCAGACCTACGACTTGGAAAAAGCATCTTTTGATGTAAAGGATAAGAAGTTGGTACCGAAAGCAGGGTCTTGTTTTGAGTGTCCATTCAATGCGGCAAATCAAGGTAATCTGTTCGGCGAGGGTAAAATGGTCTGCACAAAATCAGCTTGTTTCGAGACAAAGAAAAGCAAGTCGTTCTTAAACTTGATTGAAAAATCCAAGAAAGAGAATATCCTACTGATTCCTGAAATACGACAGTATTGGGCAGATGACGAAAACAATCAGCTCATTATTTCACAGTTGGGAAAAAGTGGCTTGAAGGTCTATCTGCTGGATGATGTAGAAATAATCGAAGAACCTACCAAGCCGACAATAGAGGCCATCAAAATAGAATATCAACATTACGATTATTCCGAAGATGAACTGAAGGCAGAATTGGAAGAAGCGATACAGAATTACGAAGACGAATTGAAAAATTACAATTCAGCAACTGATAATGGATTTGTAAACGGTACCGTGTTCCATCCGGACACGTACCAACACAAAACTGTCTTCGTCAAGATAATCGAGAAATCAAAAGATGAGTCAACTGAGTAGTCAGCGCCATTGGTCAATAGGAAAATGGCAGATTGTACACCTGAGGAACAAATCGTTAAAATCAAAGAAAGGGAAATCCGCAAGAAGCACATTGAGAACAACAAACAGTTCGAGGAAGTGGTTCAAATGATTCGTGAGACTAAATACATTAATACCAAAAAGACACTTTCAACAGACGAAATGGTGGCATTCTCAATATCACTTTTTGAGAACAATGTGGACTATATGAGCCAACAGAAACACTTTTCAAAATTGTTAGGCGATACGTCCAAGATGACCAAAGTTGAAATAGTAGAGAATTTCAAGAAGAAGTTCAAAAAGGAAATATTTCACAAGCTGATACGGTATATACTCACGAAGCAAGTGCATTTCGGCGAAAGCAATCACGTGAATAACCTAACGAATATTTCATTCTACAATGCGATGCAGGGATATTACAAATCCAAGATTGCCAGCATTGAGAAGGAATATGTTGAAAAACGAGACAAGCGTGAGGCACGTTTGAAAGAGCGCATCACAGTTCTTGAAAAGAAAATTCAGGAACTCAGCGATTAGCTTTTGTTGTTTGAAGAAGGGTCGGCATTCGTGCTGGCCCTTTTTCTTTTTTATGATAGTTCCTAAAAAAACGCATTTAACAGGAAGGGGTTATCAATCAATAATTAGCGCAAAGGTAAACTCGTAAAATACACCCATCAAAAGACTACGGCATAAAGCCATCGATGCACCCTACGCTTATTTATTCCGTTTCCTTTTGAGCTGAGATTTTAGCTTCCGTTTGGGTACTGCTCGAATATTGTTTAATCAAAATATATCATTATGAAACGAATATCTGAAAAACCTAAAATTCCGCCACAAGAGGCTGAAATACATTATCAGTCAAGTAAAGAAAATTACACCATTGAAAGTGCAGAAAGCCATTTGGCTTATTACAGAGAAAAGCATCCGATGTACTACTCTCTGCTATTACAAAATGTTTAACCTAAAATTCAAAAGCTATGTATTTACAAAATTTGCAACGGGATGAAATCTTTGTTCCATCAGAAATGAAATCCTTAAAAAGTCTGACACAGATGGAATCCCGAAGAGGGCTTGAAAATGCCATCATCTCAAACGGTAAAATCGTCAATGTGGTATCGAACAGCTATGGCCACATTCCGAACCAATTGTTCTTCAAGAAAGCCGAAGAAATGCTGACCGATGCACAACTGAACTTCCACAAGCGCACCATCAACAAAAATGACAGGTCGTTCATTACAGATTTCATTATTGACGATAAGAGTCAGTTTTCTGTAAAAAATAAAGAGGATTTGATACTGCCGATGCTTCGGTTTAAAAACTCTTATGACGGTAGTGAAAAGACCTCTGGTCACTTCGGGTTTTACCGAAAAGTATGTTCCAACGGTTTGCACGTTTCTCAGGCAGAAATTGAGTTTTCGATTAAGCACAGTAAGAACAATACACATCTTATAATGCCGAGACTAAATAATCTTTTCGATAAGTTTCTGGACAATGAATTCTATACCATTACGAAGAAATTCGATAAGATGAAGGAATTTAAAATTATCGACACACAAGAGTTTGTGAAAGCCATTCTCGACAAAACAAAACTTTTTAGATACGAGTGTAGCGACAAGAACAGTGACCCTTCAAAAAAGTCCCGTGAAGTCATTGAGATATTGAACTACGAGGCTTTGTTGCTCAATGAAGAGCCTAATCTTTGGCTGGGCTACAATGCAATCAATTCTGTACTTCATAATGTATTGAAGAAAAGCTTCGGCCAACAAGAACGGTTGGATAAAAAGCTGTTTGATGAAGTCTATGCTATGGCATAGATAAATAAAGGTTTGTCCAGTACCTAAAACTGGATTTTCTACTGTTGCAAATCCCTGCCATCAATACCGCTCAGCACATTCCCCTACATACGACGCCTGCCTGCTGAAAAAAGCAGGCAACCACTTCATTTTGGGAAAAGAGCTTCACTACAAACATCTTGGACACAATCCCCAATTTCAGCTTTCCATTCCGTTAATCCTTCCCGATGCTCTGGGAAGGTAAACTTGTCCTGAGCGCAGTCGAAGGGCTACATTCCAGAGCCAAAATTGTGAATTAAGTCCGCTATCTCAACGGAAAGCATCACTTCGGTTTTCTTAACAGGATTTTCGACGCGGTCTTCTTGAGCCCTCACTCGAAAATCCTTAAAAACCAAACCGCTGTCTTACACATTTTAAGGGGTTTATAATGGATAAAGCCTTTGTTGTTTTTCGGGTCGTCGAAAAACAGGCACGACATAACCAATTCTAATTCAAATCCAGCCACTCATTTCGCTTAACTGTCGGTACGCTCAAATCGTAACAGGATTTAAAAGAATTGCTAATGCCCTTATGGAACTTGTCAAGACTATACAAGTTTTAGTGAAAAATAAGGTTTCTACTTCCTTGAAA
>NZ_JAYMEE010000092.1:12766-42868 GCF_037029245.1 Mesoflavibacter sp. CH_XMU1422-2
CAAGGATTTTACTACGTCGCAAACACACCTGATTTATTTCCTAAAAGTCTTGACAAAACCCACTCTATCCATTGTGCGGTGCACGAAAGAAATCAAACAAACACCCCTTAAAATTTAATTACAGTTGAATTGAAAAGGGAAATATTAATCTTTAAATCTTTAGTTATGAGTACGATTAAAAATCACGTACAGTTGATTGGAAACGTTGGTCAAGAGCCAACCATTACGAACCTTGAAAGCGGTAAGAAAGTAGCCCGCTTCTCACTCGCCACGAACGAGTATTACAAAGACAGCAAAGGCGAAAAGCAAACGGACACCAACTGGCATACCGTAGTGGCTTGGGACAAGACCGCTGAAATCGTTGAGAAATATGTTGAAAAAGGCAAGGAAGTAGGAATCACGGGAAAACTAAAAACTCGAAGCTACACAACTGATGATAATGAACAACGCTATGTTACGGAAGTTGTAGCAGATGAAATCCTATTACTTGGAAGCAAAGACGACTAGTAATCCTTAAATGAAAGAGGGCGTTCCTCTGGAAAGTTGCGCCCTCTTTTTTCATTATTCACACTTTAAATAAAATGTACAATGAAATCGAAGATTCACGATTTCAAAATAAAATAATAAACAATGAGTAAAGCACAAGTTAATGAAATAAAAATTAGTTACAAAGGAGGCTTGAAATCTTCTTCGTGGCAAAAAATTTCCAATTCTCAAGATGCGGCTGAACTACTTTTTGAAGATTGGGATAAAGATACAATCGCATTACAAGAAACTTTTAAGGTTGTATTATTAAACAACAGCAATAAGGTAAAAGGCGTGTACCAAATTTCACAAGGGGGCATTACAGGCACCTTAGTTGATGTAAGAATTTTATTTGCAGTCATTTTAAAAACTTTAACGGTAGGGATTATACTAACCCACAATCATCCAAGTGGTAAGTTAATGCCAAGTGAAGCAGATAAGCGATTGACGAACAAGATTAAGAAGGCATCCGAATTGTTCGATATAAAACTTCTTGACCACTTGATACTAATTCCGGATGGGGATTATTATAGTTTTTCGGATAGTGGAATTTTGTAAAACAAATAACTATGGTATATCTCAATTTTACAGACTTGAGCGAAGAGGCTCAAAACCGACTTTTAGAAAATTCTAAAAAAGATGTGGAACGAAAATTTTGGGATGCTATTCGCAAATACGTAAAAGAAAACCATACCAATTTTGAAACAATGATTGAAGAAGAAGCGATACGGAATTTGTATTCTTATAAGTTCGTTTTTAATGTATAATTTTTTAAAATTGATAAATAAGCACCTCTGAAATTTTGGAGGTGTTTTTGTATTTAATTAATCTCAAATCAATAAAAAAACGTATCTTTATTTCGCTGAAATTCAGCATTCAATTTTTATGTAGGGTTATCCATTTTCAACTTTCGCCGATACCCTTACACATCGAAATTTAACATATCGGAAAATTATTTTCCTTGAAAATGGCAATCGGCTTTTTAGCCGGATTGTATGGATTTTTGTCCCGCGAGCGGGACGAAAAGGAATAGCAAGAGGGTAACACGCTTCGCGATGTTTCAGATTCCTTTTCGTTTTTAATTACCTGATTATCAGTTAATTAATTACACTCTAATTTCTTGACAATCAACGATTTGCGACAAACGGGCTGTGAACGCTCATTTTTAGGGAAGATTTTGCGACAAATCGGCGAAATATGGACTCATTTACTGGAATTAGATTTAAAAAAGAAACTGCAAAACGTTTCCAAACATTCTCACGCACATACTTCAAATCGCACACCGAGGCTATGGCTACAATGCTCGATTTTTTCTTCTACAACGAAATTTCACCAAAGGAAAAATTAGGTCCGACAGGACGCACCATCGAAGCCAAACTCTTAAAAAGAATAAATGCGGTTATAGCCATAATGAGGGATGTCGAAAAGACACAAACTAAACCTACCGTAGCTATGATTCAATCTCTTTTTGAAACAGAAGAACCAACTAAAAAGCCGCTAATCGTAGAAAAGAAATATGCTGAAGAAAAGAAAGAAGTGCGCTTTCGTGAAATCGAGTCTACGAGATTCACGACCGAAAGGGAGAGCGAAGCGGTAAAAACAAAACATAAGTAATCAACTCTAATTTTTTAAGCTATGTACATTACAATCACAGCACAAAAATTGGGTACAAATTACTCACAAAGTTCGGCTGATTTTGTGGGCTATCTGGAGAAAGAAAATCAAGGTTTGGAACAACAGGATATGGAACATTTTTTTAATCAATATGGAGATGAGATTTCCGCTGAAGAAGTGGTAAAAGAAATTGATGGGAACACCGCTAAATTGAAAAAGAAAGAACCTAAGTTTTATTCCATTACAGTCAGTCCTTCAAAATATGAACTACGTAAACTTCAAAACAGTAGTCAAGATTTAAAAACCTACACTCGTGAGTTGATGAAGGATTATGTTGCCAGTTTCAATCGTGAAATAAATGGGCGACCAATTACGATAGACGACATAAAATATTTTGCAAAAATCGAACACCAACGCACCTTTAAAGGAACGGATAAGCAGATAAAAGAAAACCAACCTTTCGCTACGAAAATACTTCATCTCAAAACGGATATCCGAAATATTGAAGAAGGACGAGCTGAAGGGAACATCAGAAAACTGCAAAAAGAAATTTCACGATTTGAACGCCTAGCACCACATCACCAAAATGGAAAACGGATTGTCCAGGGAATGGTAAAAGATGGGAACCAAAGTCACATTCATATCATCGTGAGTAGAAAGGATGCTTCCAATTCGGTCAGTCTTTCCCCAGGAAGTAAACATAAAGCTTCGGAAGTTGAAATGCATGGTAAAAACGTAAAACGTGGTTTTGACAGAGATAAATTTTTTGAGAAAGCGGAAAAGACGTTTGACAAGACTTTTGGTTATAAACGCAACTTTGCCGAGACCTATAAGGCACGAAAAGATTTTGTTAAAAACCCCAAGCTCTACTTTGCTGCCTTGATGAAGTTACCAGCTAACGAAAGAGCATTGGCTTTCAAAATGATGACGAAAACGGGATTGTCAATCGTTCCAAGTATTCCTGTTACTCAGGCGCAAATTGCACTTCGTGTTTTCAAACGATTAAGACGTGGTGCAGAAAGAGCAATTAAATCAAGTTCCATCGGAATCTAACACCTATGCAGATAGATAACCTCATAACAATTCTTTCAATTATTGGTTTGTCCAGTGCTGTTTTCTATATGATGTTTCGGATAAGTAGATATGCGTTTCTTTTGAATATGGCAATGCTTTCAATTCTCACATTCTATATTTCGCAAGAGAATGAATTAGTATCGATATTATTGTATTTGGTTTGTCCTCTTATGCTAATTAATACAGGACTGTATGTTTTTCTGCATAAAACTGAAAACGTACAAAATGGAAATACTAAATATCGGGTCAGTTTTTCTACGAATAATGGAAACTTCAAACTAGATAATATTAAACGTGGCGCATCCGTCATCGGATCTGCTGGAAGCGGAAAAACAGAAAGTGTAGTTTATGGATTCTTGAAACATTTTCGGAAAGAAGGCTTTTGCGGAATCATTCACGACTATAAAGATTTTGAATTGACCGAAATGGCATATCCATTGTTTAAGGATAGTAATATCCCGTTTAATGTTATTTCCTTTGATAAAATCATTCATCGAGTGAATCCTATCGCACCACGCTATTTAGAAAACGAAGAAAGCGTAAACGAGGTGTCAAGGGTGTTAATTGAAAACCTTTTGGAACAACGTGAATCAGGAACTACTGGAACAACCAAATTCTTTAACGATGCTGCTGAAGGTTTGATAGGTGGATTGATTTGGAAATTGAAAACAGATTATCCTAAATTCTGTACACTACCACATTTGATAGCAATATACCAGTTATTGGACACGGATAGCCTTATTCAGTTTCTGGAAACCAATACCACATCAAGGGCAATGGCAGATGCTTTTATAAGTGGAAAAGATTCAGACAGGCAAACAGCTGGTGTGAAAAGCACCCTAGCCAATGCCCTTAAACGAATTAGTACACAACGCATTTTTATGGCATTATCCGCAGATGAAGTGCTACTCAATATAAACAATGAGGAAAATCCAGCAGTCATTTCAATAGTCAATAACCCGAAATTTGAAACGTCGTATTCGCCTGTAATTGCAACCATTATTCATACCATTACCAAACAAATGAGTGTGCGAAATTCCAAACCTTCATTTTTGTTGATGGAAGAAGCACCGACCATACGCTTATTGAATATGCATCGTATTCCGGCAACATTACGAAGCTATAACATTGCAACTATTTATGTGATGCAAGACAAAATTCAAAATGATATGATGTATGGCGACAAGGCAAGTAAAGCGATTTTAAGCAATCTTTCCTATCAGTTTTTTGGAAAGGTAAACGATCCAGATACTGCAAAATACTATGAACGCTTTTTTGAAATCATCAAAGATCCAACTAAAAGTATTAGTCGTGGTCATAATCTGGATTTTGATACACGCATAACCACAGGCGAAAAGGAAATTCCGAAGATAAGAGCTGACGTTTTTTTTAGATTAAAGCAAGGTGAGTTTATCACTTATGCTGATGGCAAGGATAAGAAAGTTCAGTTTAAATTGGCTAATATTCAACGAGAGTTGCCAAAGGAATCGAAGCATTTTTCTCAGGAAGATTTAGAGGCTAATTTTGAACGAATTTATGATGAGGCGAAGTCGATATTTGAAACATAAGTGTAATCAAAAAAATAATTATGCTTTATGCCATAACAGAAAGTGTTTTTAAAATCTTAAAGGCCTTTAAATTTTATGTAAATTGTACCACTTAATTAAAACAGCTGAGATTATAATGCGCATAGACATTTCAGGAAAAGTTCGTGAAAAGAAATTAGCCAGTAATAAGGCTTTATTGCCATTGTTTGAAGCTCTTGTTAATTCTATACACGCTATTGAAGAACTCAAGTCAGACAGCCCAGGTCTCATAGAAATAGAAGCTGAAAGGTTGCCTCAAGAGAATTTAGGAAGTGAAATAAATGATTCTGATTTTGAAAAGAAAAACCCAATAATTGCCTTTAAAATAACAGATAATGGTATCGGCTTTAATCCTGAAAACTGGGATTCTTTCAATTTGGCTCATTCAAGTTATAAATATAATAAAGGTGGAAAAGGCATAGGACGAATAACTTGGTTAAGAGCTTTTACTAGCGTAGAAATAGATAGTGTTTATCGTCAGAACGGTCATTTCAATCGTCGCCAATTTGAATTTAAAATCAGCAAAGATGGAGTAGAAAACCCGCGAAATTTTAAAGTAGAATCTTCAAATCCTCAAAGACGTACTTCCGTTTATCTCAAAAATTTAAACGAACGTTTTCAACAGTGGACTAATAGCGATTTAGAAGATATTGCAATTAAAATAATTGAACATTGCTTTAGTTTTTTTAGGGAATCTAATTGTCCAAGAATAATTCTTAAGGACAACAATGATGAAATCGTTGTAAATGATTATTTCAAGAATTACACTCGCAATTCTCTTGACAAAAAAAGTGCAAAAATAAAAGGTCAGAAATTCGACTTTGAGGTGGTTAAAATGTATACTTCTAAGCCTGATAATAAAATACATTATAGAGCTCATCGTCGAGAAGTAATGAATGATAAGTTAACAGACTTTATACCTGAATTAAAGCAGCCTTTGACAGATGACAAAGGAGAAAAGTTTTCATTAGCAGTGTATGTTTCTAGTGATTATTTGGATGATAAAGTTAATGAAGAGCGGACAGAAATATCATTTTCTAAGGCGGATGAATTTTTCCCTGATGAAATAGAAAAAATAGAGGTAAGTGAAAAAGCCGTAGCTATTGTTCGAGAAATATATCAAAAATATATAAGTGTTATAGAACAAGATCGACTTGAAAATATTAGAAAATTTGTAAGTAGGCATCCACGCTATAGGTATTTAGAGAAATATAAACTTAAAGAGTTGAAAAAGATTTCTTCAAATCTAGGTGGTAAAAAATTAGAGATAGAACTTTTTAAACTTCAAAATGACCTTGAGAGAGACGTAAAACGTGAAGCAAACAAAATGTTAGAGTCGATTAAGAAAATTGACCATAAGGCTGCATTTGATAAAACTCATACAGATTTGTACAACAAAATTATTGAAGTTGGGAACTCTAAACTTGCCGAATATGTTGTGCACAGATCTTATATTCTGAAACATTTAACCAAGCATTTAAAAAAATCTAAGAATGACAAATATTCTAAAGAGGAAATTATACACAATCTTATTTTTCCTGTAAAGAAAACATCTGATGAAATTCAATTAGAAGAACACAATTTATGGATAATTGATGAAAGATTAGCTTTTCACGATTATTTGGCATCTGACATACCCTTTACTAGTAACAAAAGAACAGAATCTACTTCATTAAAAAGACCCGATCTTGTCGTATTTAATAAAGCACATTTACTTAATGAAAGTGACAACTATTCTTCAATTGTAATTGTTGAATTTAAAAAACCAATGAGAGACGATTATAGTGAAACTGATAATCCAATAACACAAGTACTTAATTATGTTATTGAAATTCAAGAAAACAACGCTTTAGACTCTAATGGTCGCCCCATAAGTGTACGCAAAGGGACACCTTATTATGCCTATATAATTTCAGATCTAACATCAAAATTAAGAACTCTGGCAAAAAAAGCTGGTTTTACTGCTCATCCAGACAATCAAGGTTTTTTCTCTTACAATAGTAATTTTGAGCTTTATACCGAAATAATAAGTTTTGATAAAATGGTTAAGGATTCAAAAAAGAGAAATCAAATTTTGTTTGATAAACTTAACTTGCCAACTCAATAATATTTAGTTTCCATCAATTCTAAACACTATCTATACCAAACATAAAATATCTGACAAACCATCATTGTCAACTATATCTATTCCAACAATCTTAATATCATTATATTTACTGTTCTATTTTATTTGAATTAATGACCGAAACAAACCGTATAGAATATAAACGAGAGCTTACCGATGGACTTGAAAAAGAGGTCATTGCGTTTCTGAACTACCGGGAGGGTGGTGTTTTATATATTGGTGTTGATAAAGAAGGGAACACTTATGGTTTGGCAGATGCTGATAGCGACCAGTTAAAAATTAAGGACAGACTAAAGAACAATATCCGTCCTTCAGCACTCGGTTTGTTTGATATTGTGAGTGAGGAAAGGGACAGGAAGAACATTCTAAAAATCATTGTAGCCAGCGGTCCAGAAAAACCATATCATCTCAAAAAATATGGGATGAGCGAAAAGGGTTGTTTTATTCGTTTAGGTTCGGCCGCTGAGCCTATGCCACAAAAAATGATAGACGAGCTCTTTGCCAAACGAACTCGAAATTCCATCAGTAAAATTAAAGCAGGTCGGCAAGATTTAAGCTTTAGCCAGTTAAAAATCTACTATGAGGAAGCTGGCTACACTCTTGGTACTGCCTTTGCGAAAAACATGGAACTGCTTACCGAGGATGGTGCATTCAATTATGCCGGCTATCTATTGGCCGACAAGAACAATACCTCTATAAAAGTTGCCAAATATTCAGGAAAGACCCGTACTGACTTAATAGAAAGCAACGAATATGGCCACGAATGTTTAGTAAAGGCTACTAAACAAGTGATAGATAAAATTGCAGTCGAGAACAGAACTGCTACCAAAATCACAGCCAAAGAGCGACAACAAGTCAATCTTTGGCATCCCATCGCTTTGCGTGAGGCAATAATCAATGCCTTTGTGCATAATGACTACACCAATGAGATTACCCCAAAGTTTGAAATCTTTACGGATAGAATTGAAATCACATCGGCAGGTGGTTTACCTGAAGGATTAAGCAAACAAGAGTTTTTCGAAGGCTTTTCAGTCCCACGGAATAAGGAACTGATGCGAATTTTTAAGGATTTGGAACTGGTAGAACAATTAGGTTCTGGCATCCCTCGTATTTTGGAACACTATGGGAAAGAGAGCTTTAGTTTTTCAGATAACTTTCTCAGAATGACATTTATGGCCAAAGAAACTGCTCTTGAAGAAGGTGGTCAAATAAGTAGTGTAATGGGTGGTCTAAAAGGTGGTCAAATAGGTGGTCAAATCGAAAAAACCATAGATGCTATTTCCGAATTAACCCTTAGACAAAAGCAAGTACTGAAATTGATTGCCAAAGATAACCGCATAAGTCGTTCAGGAATAGCAGAAGTCCTACATATAAATGAATCTGCAATTCAGAAGCATCTAAACAACTTAAAGGATGCTGGATATATTGAGCGTCAAGGCGGAACAAGAGGGTATTGGGAAATCAACCTTGACAAAAATTAAAACAAAGCTTCTTTTTTAAAAAGGCCCTTTTTCCCTCGGATCTTTGCTCGTTACCTTCCATTGGTTATTTTCTTTGACTAGCTTAAAGACACCTGACTTTCCATCAAAAGAGGTTTTATATTTTACCCAGGCAATTTCACCTTCAATAGCTTCATCCAAAATCTCTACTTTAATTTCCTTATCAGAATCTGGTATCATATTTTGAACTGTGATTAAACTGGCATATCCATCTGATGTTGTATGCTTTTTTAAAGCTGATTCATCTTTTGAGAAGAAACTTTCAGCAACAATTTGAGCTGTTTCGGTGTGGGACATATTATTATTCCCGGCACAGGAAATAAATAGAAGTACAAGTGAGCAAATAAGTAATCTTTTCATAATATTATTAATTTGGGTTATTGATATATCTATGTGATATATTCAGTTTTATATTTCGTTCGCCATCTTTCTCGTTCAATTCTAAAATTGCCCTACGGTCATTGGACAATGAAAATTTAGGCATTACATAAACAAACCGCACCATTTTTCCTTCTGCAATTTTTGAAGGTAGATAGTGTTTGTAAATAGGTTCTTGATATAAACTCTGTAAAGATTTCTTTTTCCCTTTTTGTCGAGTCTCGATTGAGAGGTTCAAAAAATTCAAATCGTAATCCAACGTAGAATTATTCTCAATCTGGATAACAAAGTAGAGTTCTTCTTTATCAAAAACAACATTCTCAACATTCAAGACAATGCCTTGCATTCGCTTCTTAATCCGACCAATACGTTGGTTTCTGTTAAGAAGATAGGAGCAGAATTTTTGATAATAGTAGGTACTGTTATCTATATTTTTTTCAGAAGTTACAACCTGAATCGAATCGGTTACAATTGGCTTTTCATTCCCAATACTATTTGATAATGGGATAAAATAATTGAGCTTTGACAGATGCTTCTTATATCTTACAATATACGAAAAAATTGCACCATTCCTGTTGACTACCAGTAGATTACTTTCTTTGCCAGGTTTAGCCTGAAGCAGCCCGAAATATTGTTCTTTTTCACGATTATAGCTGAAAACAAAATTATCCGAACCGGTTATGCCCTGTCTAATAGGTTCTGGGAAAAATAACGCAACATTTTTAGTATCGTTTGCATAAATTGTATCTAGTACGTGTGTTGCTTGTGCATTAACTTTCGTAAAAGTTGAAACTGACACAATCAATATTAGGATTATTGTTCTCATAATTTTGGTTTTAGGATTAATCTATAATTGTTCAACACGGTCACTTTTACCCTTCGATTAGAACGCCGAAATACCTGTGTGATTCCGCCCACCTGTGGAACAGTCGGAATATTGATATCGCCAATAACATCATCCAGCACTTCTCTCGTTGCTTCCGCTCTAAAATTATTTTGCACATATATACCTTCGCTACCATCTAACAAATCAAAAGCTTTAAGTTTGGTCGGATGATGCTTAATGTTCTCAATTTCGATTAAGGCACGATTGGGTTGAAAACTTATAAATCCGAAGACTGGTGTATTCTTTGGCATCAGCTTACCATTTATAGTTGCTGATTTGGTAAGGCGCATTCGCAATCTAGTGTTCGCTTTAACAATCTGGTCGCCATCCACGACTACATAAATCGTTTCATCTGTACTGCCAATAATTGAAACTTCATTGGGTTTTGGTGAGGCAGCAAAGAATAATTGATGTTCTAGCCCTAATTCTTTGGCTTGAATTTTTTGCTCTCGTATAATTTCGGTTGAATCGATTTGTTGTGAGCTCTTTTGAGCAACTTTCTTTTGCTCTAAGTTGCGATACTTCTTTTCAGAGTATTGAATTTTACCTGCATTGTATATACTATCCACAATGCGTTTTTTTTCGAGCTCTGGCAAATCAGGATTGTAAAGACCTGTGGAATCCAAAAGTTTTTCATCGTAGATACTGGGTGCGTTATTCTCGCGCACTTCCTTTAAGTCATTGATGGCATCAAGCTTGGAATCGTATTCTTTTTGATTTTCTTCTAAGTCTGGAACTAAGGTCTGTTCAAGGTTTTCATTTTCACTTTCGTCATCGCCCATAATCATTACAGAATAGGAAATCAGGAAAATGAAAATCACAGCCAGTACAGCTGCAAAGACAATTTTATTCTTTTCTACTTTCATAATAGTGATTTTTAAATGCCGATTATCGGCTTAACTTTAATCGTTTAATTTTTTTAAGGTGTTTTCGAAATAGTTTGTAATCAACAAACCGTGCGGATTATTTGGAAAGTTCCTATCAACGGGAATTAGGTTTCCACTAGAAACCAGTTCATAAGTGTCTATTATTGAACCTCTATTTATTTCAAAGACGGTAACCGTTCTAAAGGTGTATGTTCCGTTTTGTTCCCCTATTTGTGAATCTATGCTCAGTACTTTCTGAACGAGCGAATATTGCAATAATCGATTGTAGACGCCATCAGCTTTTTTCTGGCGATATAGATTGTCCACAGAACTATTTCCTAGCCAAAGCGCCTTTTCAAGATTCCGTTCATAATTACTGGCGTCGATATTATAGAAGTAGTTGTGGAATAGGTCCAAATGTGCTAATGCCTCTACATTGAAATTTTCTTTTTGAGTAACGAGCTTCAGCGGAATAATACTACCATCGGTATTGATAGCAAAGGCACTATTAAGGGAATCTTTGTTCGTCTTAAATGCCACCCATAGTGAAAAGGTGCTGGATAGCATTGCAAAAATGACAACTGCCAACACGATAAATCTGTTCAACTTTAAGACATTATATATGTTCTTATATGGTGTTTTCATAATTATATTTTTATCTGCCTTAGGAAGTAAATAATCTTAGGGTAAATGACGTGGCGCGCTTATATAATTTGAATTTTAGAAAAACGATAAAACCAACCGACCCAAGCTGAACCACAGGTGCAAAAAAGCCTTGACCTACATCAGTTCCAAAAAGATTCGTCCAGAAATTCGTATTGATTTCTGTATAGAGTGCATTTACGAATACATTAACCAGAAAGAATGCAGGCACCAACATATAGACCGCAGCGTATAATTTAAAAAAGGTATAGGCAAGTGAACGGAATTTTTCAAAAACCGCAAGACTTATGACCAATGGAAAGAAGGCTTGCATAATACCCAATATAAAATAGCGTTCTGCAAGGAACAGCGGGTAGATGAACAAATCCAATATCCAAAGGATAAGACTAATGATAAATGCAAATATTTTGAATCCGTAAAGTGGTGTGACAAGAGCTTCATATAATAAGGCCATTGCGGCCTGAGCGGCCTCTAAAAAATTTATTTCTTCTTCTATAGGAATATCCTGCATCTGTAACGGCAAAAGTGCTGGCGCGGTACCGCGGTACTGTCCTTCAATAGCGACCAGAATGCCATCGAAAAAACCTAAAATCTGAGTTGAGAAAATGACTATGAGCACTATGGCAAAGTTCTTAGCCAAATCCCCAGGACTCAGCCCCCAAGAATACCCATCCTTATCAGCAATACCCTCATTGTATTTTTTAAGGATATTGACCAGAAAGAACAATACAGCGAGC
Organism: Mesoflavibacter sp. CH_XMU1422-2; assembly: GCF_037029245.1. Classification (NCBI taxonomy): domain Bacteria; kingdom Pseudomonadati; phylum Bacteroidota; class Flavobacteriia; order Flavobacteriales; family Flavobacteriaceae; genus Mesoflavibacter; species Mesoflavibacter sp. CH_XMU1422-2. The sequence continues at coordinate 24,720 of NZ_JAYMEE010000092.1, forward strand.
GTTTTCATTCCAGCAATAGTGTATTGCGAGAAGCTACTATTCTGAATAGTTTGAAAAACAGTATCGATATATTCTAGTCCGATTGACATTATCTCTCTTTAATAGGTGGTTTCTCGATTGTTCACTTTATCCTGCATTTTTCTAAAAGAAATGATATCGCGATAGCGTTTTGTTTTTGTGTTGATAATCGAAACCATTTCCTTAGATTCTTTCTCTTTCTGTTTTAAAACTTCAGCGCGTTCAGCATCAGACATTTTAAGATTATCGCTGGATAAGATTTCACTCATAAAATCAACCGTGTCCAAAGAGTTTTGGACTATGGCTTCAAATGATTCCGCAACTCGTGTTACTTCCCCTGGTTTGATATAAGGCGAGTTTAAAATATCCTGCAAATCGTTTTGCATTATATTGATAAGGCGTTGATTGTTCTGTGCAATTTCCTCAACTGCTCTAAGCTGTTGAACAACACTAGATACTTTCTCTATAGCTTCCTTTGCATCTTTCAAAAACTTTACGGACTTTATAAGTTGAGAGGTCTGTTTTGCCGATTCTACAAGCGATTTAACCAAACTAATAAAGTTGGTATTGTCATAAACTGGCATGCCCTGAGCGGTAGCGCCACTAGGTAATAAAAGGGCAACCATTAAGAATAGCCCGAACAAGAATGTTTTGATTTTTGTTTTACTCATTGCTGAATATTTCTTCTGGTATTCGTGAATCTTCGATTTCATAATATTATGTTTTAGATGTGAATTGAATGATTGCTTTTTCCATATCGTGATGCTCGTTGTAGAGCTTCATTATTTCTTCATTTTCTTGTCCATCTGTCAGATAAGCTGCATACACCTCTTTAGGAACTTCAAGCCTAAAAATGTTGCTTTCCCTACCTATTTTGATAAACATTTCGGTGTATTTTCGTGGTCCGGTAAGATTATTCTTGATGGATTTTAATTGGTTCAGGTCGTGACTTGAGAGGTTGAGCCTTTTGACCAATTCGTCATAGCCTTTTTCGTTGTTAAGGCTGTAAATGACCTGCGTATTCTCTAATATGCTAGCTGATGTTGAGTTATTGGGAAGCTGGTTTATGGATTGAAGAATAATCCCAATCGCACCATTTTGTTTACGAATGGCTTGGTAGTAGAATTCTACACTTTCAAGTACGTTGTCAAACTTTAATTGTTTTGCAAACTCATCGAAAAGGATGATGCCTTTTTCAGCACGATTCTTCCAAATGGTTCTTTGGATAGCCGATTTTATCAGCTTCAGCATTACGGACAGAATTTCCTTGTTATCCTTGACTTCATCCAGTTCAAAAACAATTAGGCGTTTGTCCTCAATTTTATAGGTCTGGTCTTCGCTTACTTCAAAGAGGAAGCTATATAGACCATCGCCGACATATTCGGACATTACGTGCAAAAAGCTAGTAATATTGAAATAGTCGGGATGGATTTTTAAGGTGTTCAGAAGGTCTTTCTGATTCCTCTCTATAAAGTTGCAAAAACCATCTAGCGAATGATTTTCTGATGTACTGTTGTAATAGTGGCGCAATATCTTTTTAACCGAAACTGATTGTGCCTTGGACACTTTTAAATCTGAAGCGAACAATTCAAATAAGAATACCGATAAGTCTTCCAAACGTTCAGGTGTGAGGTCATTTGCATCACTAATGTAAAAAGGATTGATACCTAAGTTTTTCCCACTCTCGTAACGAAGCACCGTATATTTTTCAGGATAGAGTTTGGCAAACTTGGTGTAGGATCCACCCAAATCTATTATGACCAATCGCACACCACTTTCAAAATATTGGCGTAAAATATTATTGGCTAAAAATGATTTACCCTCGCCCGTTGGCGCAAAAATGGCAAAGTTGCGTGCCTTGATACGCTTCTTGCGCTCGTCCCAAACATCCTTTAGAACTGGAACGTTATGTTCCCTGTCATTAAAGATAATTCCAGTAGCATCCGAGTTGTAGTTAGCATTATTAATAAACAAGCATAGGGCGTGTTTTAAATCCGTTACATATAAATCGTTATTTGAAAAGTTTGAAGAAAAACAGCAGTAACTATTTAGTATATAGTTCTTCCGTTCCTCACCTCTTGGATAATATGGGATAATATCCAGTTCCTTAAATTCAGTTTTGATTTTAGAACCGATTCGGCTTAAATTTTCTGGGTTTTTATCCCAGTACACTATGTTTAAATGACCACGTATAATACGTGCATTATCATCGGCATTGATTTGGTCAAGAATGTGTTGAATTTTACCTAGTACGACTTTGTTCTGTGAACCGAAGTTGGAACTTTTATTGAGTTCCTCGACTTTCTTATCGAGCAGCTTTCGCCACTTTTGTTTGTCATCTAAATAGAGGATTTGATTAACAATGTGGTTCTCATTAAGCGTAAGCCCTAAACCATCAATAAACCCTTGATGAAACACAAAATCGTCAGAAGTGAATTTCTCATTGGTCTTGCTACTCTGTACACTTTCGCCAAAGCACAGTTCGCTATTGATGGCCAGGGCATCAAAATGGTTTTCGCCAATATTGACGCTTTTCTTATCTAATATGATATCCGTATCAAACCCTTCGTTAAAGCCATTGAAATAACCATTTGTGAGTTGTTGAATGTCTTTTGCGTTAAGCGGAAGAAAATTCATTTTTCGGCTATTGTTTATAAAGGAAATAGAATCACTAACAGAGCCGATGAAGCGCTGCACGTTATCATCTAGCTGTTGAACAATTCCTTTGGAAACTTTACGGAAAGGATTGACATATTTTGAATTGTTCAGCGCTTTGTTCTTTGTGAGCATAAAGAATAAAAAGCAACGATGTTCCATATAGTTGCGCCCTTTGAAGTGGTCGTGGGTTGCTTTTTCTAAAAAAGTTGTATTCGGAAGTGCTTCTGAAGTATATAACTTTTTAAGGTAGATATCCTGCTTTTGCACTACCGTACCAATGGGCAATGATTTTAAAGCCTGAAACCAAGCACCGTGTATATCTTCAAAGTCTTTTTCTGATAGGGAATAAATTTCTGGTAGCGTTCCTTCATAGCATAGGACAACATTGCCATTATTGGCAAATATGATATTGTCCTGAATATCCGTAATAGGGTTATATGCTGAAAGATTAATTTTGTTCATAATCGAAGCCAGAGTTTCTTTTATTACTTATTATTCTAGGGAAGGCTTTAGCCATCTGAAATATTTGCGGGTTATGCGTTATTCTAGTTAAGGCTACGTACAAGGCAGCATTAAAAACGAGTATGCCAATTATTATCCCAAAGCTGAAAGAGAAGATGATAATGAGTAGCGAAGCTAAAATGGAAACCATCATTAGAGCGAATAGGGAAATAGGCAGCCCAAAAATGACCGCCCTTTTCCTAATATTTTTATAGACCTCGAATTTCTTCATACAGCTTTTCTAATAAAGCCCTCGATGAGGGTTCATTTATACTACGATTCCTATTAAGTATGTGAAGATGCCGACAACTGCACCAGCAATCAAAACAAACACAAGTACTCTGGTAATACCTTTTTTAAGGTCCGCATTTTCCCCAAAGAAATGCCCTGCATTAAACAGGAAGCCAACTAGGAAAATGACACCCAATAAAATTGGAAAAATGGTTCTGATGGTATCGCCAACATCATTAACTGAATCTTCTATACCACCAATTTGAGCAAAAAGTGATGTTGAGAGCAACGATAAAAAAGTTGCTAAGTAGATTGATTTTTTCATAATAAAACTGTTTAGATTTTTTATTCATTTTCTCTTTCTGAAATTTACATATATTTGTACATAAATAACTGAAAATCAAATATTTGTGAATAAAATATTATTTGAAATCAATTGAATTTAATTGCTATGATTTGGTATCAAATTCTATGAGATTTTGAAAGAAAGTTGTTGATAACCCGAAAATTGAAAATGAAAAAAGTGCTCAAAAACGTCAGTTTTGTCTTTTTGCTTCTAAAAATGTGTGTCGTTTTTGGACAAGAATTGAGTACTCAAAAACAAATTGTAATTGACGTTGGACACGGTGGAAAAGATTCCGGTGCGATAGGTATAAATAAAATCCAAGAAAAGGATATTGTATTGAATATCGCAAATGCGATTTTGAAGCTGAATGACGAATCGGATACCCCTTTGGATATTTATTTGACCAGGTATTCTGATACACTCATTTCTTTATCGGACAGGACTAAGCTGGCCAAAGCTCTTAAAGCAGATTTGTTTGTGTCTTTACATTGTAATCATTCGGATAATTCTTATGCTAGAGGAATAGAAGTTTATGCTTCAAGAAAGCAAACAAATTATTCAAAAGCATCTATTTATATAGGTTATCAAATTGAAAAGATGCTTTGCAAGGTTATAGGATATGAGGGCAGAGGTGTAAAGTTTGCAAATTTTCAAGTGCTGAAAGAAACAACCGGTCATTGTGTTTCTGTTCTCTTGGAACTAGGTTTCTTATCCAATAATGACGAAAGTGGTTATTTGTCAAATTCTGCAAATATAAAATTGATAGCATTTGCTATTTTATTATCCATACAAAAACAATAGTATTATGAAAGATATTTTTTTAGAATTAACCAAAAGTTTAAAAGAGATAGTAGTACAATTTATCTCAGAAGTGATTCTCTTATATAAAACATTTAGAAGCTAGATTACTTACGCTTATCACTAGCAGCTTTATCAAAAGCAATTAAATTAAACAGTTCCCGCATTCTGCTACGAACACGATTTCCGTAGCGTTCTTCAAGTTCTTCAGCATTTAGATTTGTGGTAGCGTGAGTTTTGATTTTGTGTTTGGTATCGAGATAGAGTTCATATCTGGATAAGAGCACTTCGCCCATTACGTTCAAGTCTTTTCCATAAAACCGTCCAGCTGGTTCAACGCCCAAATCATCAAAACAATAGAATTTAGTATTGCCGTATTCTTCAATCGTTTTAAAGCCAAGGTGGTTAAAACCAAAAGTTACATTCCGGCAGGGAATCATTTCGTAAGGACGTTGTAATGGAACGATATGTCGTAGCAATTTCATAAGGGTAGTTTTACCACATCCAACAGGTCCAGAAAGTAAAATACCTTTGTCAATGTCAATACCGTAAGTAGCACAGTTCTCTTTATCCTTAATGAAGTATGAACAAAGTTTAAGCAGTATGTTTTTATCCTCTTCATAGATTCTGAATTTCTTGCCAAACAATAGTTTTCCTTTTGCATTCAGGTAAATTAAAATTTTTGGAAAGTCATAGACAACGCTTTTGCCGTCAAATTTTCCTAGCGAATATTCCACGCCACCTTCGATAATTTTAGAGGGGTTGTCCATAATCTTTGTTTTTAGTGGTTCGCAAGTTGTCCTTGATTTGGGACGCTTGTTTTTTGTTTAATTTGTTTTCCTCATCAAATAATTCCGTTCTGTCCATCCAATTCGTAGCCAAAGCCCGCCAATCGCGAATTGTCTTACCATCGCTCGTTTGCCAATTCCTAGTTTCATAATGCTCGTAGAATTTTTTTCCTTCATCAGCATTAAAACCTTTTTCAATAAAAAAATCAATTACGGCCTGCCAGCCCTTTGGTTGTTTTGTATAGTTTTCTTGTTTGATATTGTTTGTAGTAGATACCAATGCTTGTCCACCTATGGGACGGTGTGGGTCTACAACCTGTCCATTTATGGGATGGTGCTGTCCCACAACTGGTTCACGTATGGGATAGTACTGTTCCGCAAGCTGTTCTAATGTGGGATTGTACCGTCCCATATCAGGTTCATCACTTGTCCCAATAATGGACATCTTGATTTTACTGCCCTTGTATGGATTGTTAGATGGGAAATAGGATAGATAAAGCCACGAGTCCAAATCAGTAACACAACGATGGTAAGTGGATTTTGAGCCTATTTTAGCACAACGCATTACATCCCTACGGTTCACATAAAATTCGTCTGCAAAGCGACTGCTGTTCCATTCTTGGAACAATGCCATATACAGACTGATATGGGTAGGATTTAGGCGGTCATCAAAATAGAACTTTTCAAAAGCCGCATTGAGTAGCTTTATATAGTTCATTACTTAAGAATTTGAACCGTGCTGTACACGGTTGGCAGTCATTATATTTTGAATTTCCTCAGCATCGTAGTAGATAATACCACCAACTTTAGTGTATGGCAGCGTACCATTGATACGAAGATTTTGCAAAGTGCCTGGGCTAACTTGAAGCACATCCATAACTTCTGAAGATTTGAGATACCTTTTGAGTTTTCCGGTAGCTTGTTTGGATAATAGTTTTTTGATGTCATCGAGTAATTCCATCTTGAATTCCCGAAGGTCGTCTGTTGTAATAATACTTGTCGGCATAATAGAACGGTTTTAATGGAAAAGGACTATCAAGTATTTTTATATTTTTAATTGATAGCCCTTAACCTGATTTGACTTTCGTTCTACAAATTTGAACAGCTTTAATGGGTTTTATTCCCCAGTACAACCGTACTACGGTCAAAATTTAACATTTTGAAATTTGATACTTTTTGATTGATTTTGATGTGTGGAAGTATGCTTTCGCGACTGCAAAAAGAGTAAAATTTATTAAAAAATTGAATCACCGTAGGTCAACCGTACTACGGTTACTTTTTTTTGTTGTAAAATAAAGGACTGTAGAAAAAATCACTCTTCGCTTTTATCCATTTCTATGAGCAAAGATGTAGAAAGTTGGTCGAGAAATAGTGTTCTGCTATTTTTTCTGTTTTTTATGTCCTGATAAGTCTTGTAAATATCTTTTGGTTCAACATCGAAGAGCTGTTGTAACTTTTTGGATACTTGCATTATGCCTTGATTATTTTGTTTACCCAAACCTTTAGCACATAGAGCATAGACTAATTCTACATAATCTGTGTTTGAAAATGGCCAATGCATTTTTTCAACCGGTTGAGTAGTTACTAATTTACCATTCAGGTTGTTTTTAATGCTACGCTTTTTCTCTGCCATATAATGTACCAATGAATAATAAGCTCTGTACTTACCAAGTAGCATATCTCTAGGCGTGCAAAATTCTGGGTCTTGAAAGTAAAATTTTGAGGTAGTGATATGAAAAGTGTCTAGGTAATCTCTTGTATAATATTCTTTATCAAAATTAGTGGCGCCAGAATCTACATAGCGACCAAAATCTAAATTGTAAATAAAAAATCGGTTAACTTTCTGCATTTTCCTTTTAAGAAATTTAAGTTGTGAATCTTTGTCTGTTTTTGGGAATTGAATCTCAAAAGAACGAATTTCAGAAAAATAAATGAGTTGTTTAAGTGGAATTTGTTTTGTGTATTTAAAAAAGAAAATCTCATCTGAAATTGATTTGAAGCCATTTTTTGCAATTTCTTTTTTAAAACTGCCTAGAAGTTTTGTGCATATTAAAATAGAACGATTTGATCTCTGCATTATGTTTTTTGAATTTTCTTTGATTTCTAACAACTGATTTTCTAAATTTTGAGCAAGTAATAGTAGCTTCATATCTAACTTTTTACAGGGTTTTCAACTGTAAATAGATAGAGTTATTTTAGATTTTGAAAATAGTGTTTAGTGGTAACAACCTATAGACAGTTTGATAAAATTTATCAATAATTATGCCTTTTTTTGTATAAATTAACGTTGAAGTAATTAGAAGCCAATATAAATAAGTAATTTGTGATGCACAAAATCATTTATAGAAATACTCAGAAATAAATTAAAAATTATCTAACATTATAGCGATTTTGCATACAGTTTGGACTATGATAAAATCATTTTGACACTTTTATATAATTTTTTTTGAAATAAAATATATTAAGTTCATTGAAATTATTATTTTTGTACCAGACGAGAACAAAATGAACTATTTAGCATTGTAAATAGGTCACAAATCGTCAACATTATTGAAGATATTTGGCAGTTATGCTGCTATGGTTGGGCTCATAGAGCAAGGTTCGAGTCCCGTCCAGACCGCATAAGCTCATCGAAAGATGAGCTTTTTTTATGCCTAAAAGTTAATTTTGTTAGGTGTTTCCCTTGTAACGTCTTATAAATATTGGTTTGTTTAAAAACCATTATTTCGCCATCTTTAGTCATTGTTCGACAAAATTCAAACCCCTATTAGAACCCCTTTGTTTTATTTTTCTGGTTACTCCCTAAAAAAGGGTATAGATTACCTAGTGCTTTTATAATAATCAAATTTTAACATTCTTTGAAAGACTGATTATTATTGACTTTCTCATTGATTTTACAAAAAAGACAAAGAACTTAGCTACAAAAAAAATCCTACTGGATATTATATAGTAGAACGCAAAAACGTAAATATTATGAAATTGAATTACAATGTAAAAGTGATTATTAGAAAAGACAAGAAAAGAAGTGATAATACTTGTCCTTTGTATTTAAAAGTTACTCTAAATGGTAAACAGCTAGTGAAATTGTCTATGGGCGAAAGTGTTTTACAGGAACACTGGGATAGTAAAAACCAAAAAGCTACTGGAAAAGGTTATGGAATGTTTAACGCTCATTTAAATCGTTCCGTTTTGGAAATAGAAGATTTGATTAGCGATAGAAAAGCAAGAGGTAAAGCAGTTTCTCGTGACGAAATTGTAAGCGTGTTTAAAAAAGAAGATACGGAATGTTATTACAAGTATTTTGATGAGGTTTTTTGTAGAAATAAGTTTACTGAAATATCCCAGTACACTAAAGAAAGTTATCTTCTGTTAAGAAAGCGACTAAAAGAATTTAAGCCCAATCTAAGATTAAGTGATATAGATTTAAGATTAATACAGGATTTTAACTATTTTCTTTTAGTTAATAAAAATACAGGAAAAGGTGGAGTTTGGAATAGACATAAAAATTTTAGAACAACCTTAAAATTAGCCTATGATTTAAAGCTAATCGATGATTACCCATACAGAAATTTTAAGTTGGATAAACCAAAAGCTAAAAACGAAGCATTAACCTTACAAGAACTTAACGCTATTGTAGATTTGGATGTAAGCTTTAACAAGAGATTAGATGAGACTAAGGATAAGTTTTTGTTTGCTTGTTATACAGGTTTACGCTTTGGAGATGTAATGAATCTAAAGTGGGGTAATATTAAAAATGGTGTAATGCGCATAGTACAAGAGAAAACTAAAAATCCTGTTCAGATACCTTTAAATAAACAAGCAAAAAGAATTATTGCTAAAAATGTTAAGATGAAAAGAGAACGAAATACTGTTTTTAAAGTGGTTAGCAATCAGAAAACTAATTATATACTTAAAGAGATAGCTGAATTAGCAGAAGTGGATAAAAATGTATCTTTTCATCTTGCTAGACATACATTTGGTACAATTTTAGGAAAAGACCAAAACGCTTTTACTATTATGAAATTAATGGGGCATAAAAAAATAAGCACCTCAGCTATTTATGTAAACACTGATGTAGATACTTTAAAACAAACTATGCAAACGGTTAGTTTTAGATAATTTTAGAAACTGATGCTTAAAATTTGTAAATTGGCGACATGAAATAAAAAAAGAAAAATATACATATAAGTTAGCGTTAGCTATTTACTCTTGTTGTTGAAAACTGGTAATTTTTAAAAGATGCAGAGATGAATAGACTGATGCTCACGCTATGGCGTGGGCTTAGTTTATCTGCATCAAGGTATACCAGTACCTCAACAACAGTAAGCTACAGTTCCACGCTTATTTTTTTACTGTTAATACTCTTTTCGGAACTGATAGAGTTTATAAAATTAACAATGAAAAAACATCTTATTTTAGCTCTACTATCTACACTAATCTTTATTAAAAAAAGTAATTCTCAAGTAAATAGTTTATCAGATTTTCTTTACTTGTCAGAACTTTCAGAATATGGGTTAACCGACTATTTGCAGTCAAATTGGGAGTTGCAAAGTCCAGCAGAAACCATTAAAAACAGAAAAGCTACATCTGTTTTTACTTTTACCTATAATTACAATCAGAAAAAACAGGTTTTAAAAAGGGTTATCAATATGGATTTAGATACTGCTTATAAAATAAGAAGTACAACTTTTATCTCCGATGATATATCATTTTTAGAGCGAGTTGAAAAGAGTTTGTCAGCTAAAGAATTTTTTGAGGTTGGTAATGAAGATAGAAAAAAATTGTATGAAGACGGAAATAGAATATTGACTATTGAAAGGGACTTTCATAAAAGAGCTAAAGGTCTGTATAAAATTACAATTATGTATAAGGATGATTTTATTCTATATGCTAAAAAAAGTAAACTCGAAAGCACTATAAAAAGCGACAATGTTCGAGTTAGTCAAAAATGGAATATTAAAGGAGTAAAAGATGATGATTTAGGTACTTTTAGTTTAAAAGTTTATGAGAATTGGGATTGTTATATTGAACTTTATATAAAAGGAAAACTTTACAAATCCAGTAAGTGTGATAGCGAAAATGAAACTGCAACATTGTCTAATGGGGTAAATACAATGAAAATAAAATATGCAACACCTGAACTTACTGATATATTGATAGATGTTTTAGGAAATGAAACAAAATTCGATTACGTTTTAAATGAAAATGCACTTAAACAAGATACTGAAATAGTATTGCCCATTAGTAAAGGACTGAATGAAGAAAACGAAAGGAATAACTATGGAGGTATTTCTAAAGCTAAAGCTACAGAGGATAAAAATACTGATAGAAAAGTTGTTTTTAAGCCTATTAATAAAGGAGCTGATTGTGATGAAAAAGGTATTGTTGCTTTAGAGGTCGTTATAGATGCTAATGGAAATTACATAAATAGTGAAATTTCGAGAAGAGGTACAACCAACTTTTCAGGTTGCCTGTTACATAAAGCTACAGAATTAGCTAAAAAACATAAATGGAATAAGGTGTCTGATACCAAAAATGATAATGTTCGCTTAGAAATAAATTTCAAATAACTTATTAACAAAAAATAGCGTCATTTTTTAGGGTAAATTGTTAATAACTGTCATTTTTTGAGAGGGTTAGTCAAAAAAATCATTTTTAATTATCCATTGTGATTTTAATCTTTGGAAAAAAAAGATGAAACAATTAGATTTTACTTACCCAGATTTTAATGAAGTATTTAAGTTACTTTATGTGTTTTCAGATTTAAGCTATACACAATGTCCTAGTTTGTTATTTAAGAGGCAAAAGAATGAGGATTATTACGTATGTAAATACACACCTGACATACAATTGAAATTGGAAGAAAGATTTTTTAAAGGAAACAAGGGTGTTGTATTAGAGATTAGAGATTTACTAAATAAAAAAGTAATGACATCTAAATTTATGAAAGCAGATTTTCGGACTTTTGATAGAAAGAAAGGTTTTGTTGACTTTGATAATTATAGTATCAGAGGAATTGACGAGTTATTTCCAAGTTTTTATGGCGAACTTGTATCATCCTTTCATTATTGTTCATTTAATAACTTTGCAAGAGAGGACAGTTATACATTAACTTTAACGCCAAAAAATAATAACAAGGAAATAAAAATCGGAGTATTTGGTACTAGTGATTTAACAAAGCAAGATTTTAAAATCTACAAAGTAGAAAAAGCATTAAAACAAGAGTATAAAAAGCTATGGAAAGAAAATTTTGAAAAAGCTAGTAAGTATTTAAAGGTGTAAATCATATTAATTTAACCAGTTTTTAAATGGTTTAAGATGAGTTTGGAGTTTAATTAGATTTACTCCAAGCTCATTTTTTTTAATGGTAAATAGATAATTTAAGTGTTTGAAGAAAAATCTTTAGTTTAACATTTTGATAATTTGTAAATTCAAAACTTAATTATTTTTTGAATGGCAAGAGATTTTGATTACTTACTAAAAAAACATGGTCGTGAAGGATCAAGACAGGTTTTTGAGGATGCTTGTGCTAAAGCATTTTCTAAAGAGTTTGAAGATGCTTTTCCTATTGAATGCAATCCAGGAGATGAAGGAATAGATGTTTTTGTAGGAGATTTTTCTGAAAAAATAGACGTTTATCAATGTAAATGCTTCTTTTATGAGATTGGAGACAGTCAAGTTAGTCAGATTAACTCTTCATTTAAAAAGGCGACCGAATCCAAAGAATACAAGTTAAAAAAATGGGTTTTATGTGTACCTAAGAGTTTAACAATTCAGGAAGCTAAATGGTGGAGTAAATGGAAAAAAAGAAAAGAAGAGAAATTTAAGATTAAGGTAGATTTAATGGATAGTGTTAAACTCTTGAATCTTATTACAAAACATAATTTACATTTAGAAATATTCGATGAAGAAGAGTTGATATTGTTAAATCAAATATTAGATGAGTTAACAACAAAAAAACAAAGATTAAAAGAGATTTTTGAAGTTCCTGTTGAAATGGATTTTTCTGATAAACTTTTCACATTAAAACTTAAATCAGCTAATATTAATGAACACTTAGATGTTTTTAATAAGCAGTTCTTTAATGCTGAAATTTTGACAAAAGAAGTTGAAAGTAGAAATATCCAAAATGAACTAAAAGAATTAAAGAGTCTTAGGTCTGTATTAAATGAGGTATGGCTAACCCAATACATGTTATACGATGATGAATTTGATGGTAATAGACTTTTAGCAATAGTTAACAAAAGAATTGAAGATTTGAATGATAAAGATATTTTAAAAACAAAGCTTGATATAAGTTCTTCAGAAAAAAAAGGAATTATGCACCAACTTGCAGATGAATGTACAGTTGGATGGGTGAAAAATTATAAAGAAAGATTAAAAGAATTTTTGAAATAACAAATGATAGCAATTGGAGAAAAATATGAACTTATTATAAGTTCGATGAGAGTTTTGAGTTTGCTTGAAGCTTTTAAAAAGAATAAAACATATCAAATGACTTTTGATAAAATTATATTGTTTGATTTTTATATGAAATTCCCTCAGACAATGATAAGAGAGGGAAAAGATGTTTCTAATTTTGATTTTGAAGAGTTATATTCTTTTTTTCATTCGCACCCTGATAGAGATAGTTATCACAGGATATTGAATTTCGCTTTGTCAAAAAGACTTGTTTCTAAGGAGATATTAAATTCATCATTTGTATATAAAATTACAGATTTAGGAATTGAAGTTGTCAATGGTATTCAAAATCCATTTTCTGATAGAATGAGAGCTAATGCATTGTTAATAAAAAAAAATATTTCTAAAATGAGTGAAACACGAATAAAAGAAGAGATAAATTCAAAAAGCTTAAATAACATTCACCTTTTATGAGATTAAAATTTAATAAACTGTCACTTGTAGGAGATGATAAAAACTATGAAGTTGAATTTAAAGATGGATTAAATTTTATTACTGGTCCAATTTCAACTGGAAAATCTACAATCCTTGAGCTTATAGATTATTGCTTAGGTAAAAAACGGCATAAAAATTATGAAGAAGTTAGGTTGAGATGTAAATATGTATCACTAGACCTTTATCTGAATAATGAAAGATTTTTAATTGAGCGACCTTTGTTTTCGTTTGATTTACCAGTTAAAATTCACGAATGGAATCAACAAAAAATGAGCTTTAATGATGAGTTTAATTTTTTTATTGTCACTATGCCAAAAGAAGAAAATTCTTTGGCTGGATTTTTACAAGAGAAGCTAGAGATACCTGAAATGAAATTATCAGGTCAAACGTTTAGTTTTAGAGATTTGTTTAAATATTGTTACATATCTCAACCTAATATTGATAGTGAAAACATACTTGATGAAAAACATTATACGAAAGCTTTTAAAAGAAAACCAACTTTAGAAATTATACTTAATTCATTAAATCAACTTTTAAATGAGCTAAAAAACGATAAAAAAGAACAGTCTCAATTAATTAATGAGTTACTAGATAGAAAAGAAGCTATTGTTAAATTTCTTAGAGATGTTGAGTTGTTTTCTACAAAGTCTCAAAATGAAGAGAGAAAAGCGTCATTGATTATAAAAAGAACAGAATATTTGTCGCAATTAATGGAGGTTAAGAATAATGGAAAACTTAAAAATGACAATACAAAATCTTTAGAGTTTCAACTGTTTAAATTAAAGAATAAAATTGAAAGTCTTAATGAAGAAGAAGAAGAGATTAGAAAGTACATTACTAAATTAAATTTACTTCAAAATCAATACTCTAATGAAATAATTAAACTAGATTATTTGATATTGTCAAATGGGAAATTACAAAGTATTGAATTTTCTTCTTGTCCCTCTTGTAATAGTGAAATCGATAAAAAAGAACATAACAATTGTGATTTGTGTGGTAATACTTTAACTGAGTATAATGAAGAAGAAGAAAAAGCAATAAAATTAGAGAGAAAAAGATTAAATATGAGGTTAAACTCTCTTAAAGATTTTATTGAAGAGCAAAAAGAATTGTTATACCAAAAAAGCAAACTTAAAGATAAAAGGAAAAGGCAAATACAAGAGGTAGAGGAAAAAATTAACACTATACAGAAGCAGTACATAAGTCCTTTTATTGAAAAAATCGAATTGTTGAATAGGAATATTGGAGAGTTAGATAAAAAAATCGAGAATTTAGAATTGAGTTCGAATGTTCAGGAAGAATTGACCATTTTAGCGGATGATATACAGAAGAAAGAGAATAAGCTTAAAGATATTAGAGAACAAATATCTGAAATAGAAAATGATAGTACCGATTTTTCTAATATCATTAGTCGATTGAGTAAAAAATTCAGTAACATTTTAAAAAGTTTCCAGTTTCCAAAACTTAATAACGCATACATTAGTGATAAAAACTATTTACCCTATGTTAGAGGTACTAAATATGATGAAATAGGGAGTTTGGGGGCTGTTACCTTAGTTAATATAGCGTATTTCTTGTCTATTTTAGAATTAAGCTTAGAACTGAAGAAATCATATCACCCTAAAGTTTTACTATTAGATACAGTTGGTAAAAACCTTGGTACAAGAGATGTCGAAGATGCGAATGATGAATTTAAGGATACTAAAATTTTTAAAGCTGTAATTAAATATTTAGTAGGTTTTTCCGAAAAATATAAAAGTAAAATGCAACTTTTTGTTATCAACAATGATTATACTGAGGATATAAATGAATCTGATATTATTGTGAAGTTTGATGGTGATGGAACTAAAGGTTATCAGTATGGCTTAATAGATGATGTAATCACTTAGATTAACTTAATTGAAATATCGAGCAACCTGATTAGGTTGCTTTTTTATTCTATAAATTTAAAGTTTAACAAAATTTTAACACGTTTCTGCAAACGAAAAAAACTTTTGGAGGTATAAGGTAAATGTAGGGAATAGTCCCATTAATCTAAAATTTATACTTATGAAAAGAGATGTAGAAATGTACAAGTTAAAAGTGTACACCATTAAAAAATTAAAGGCTTTACAAAAGCTAATTGAAGAAAACAAACAAAAGGATTGGCTAACAGTAAATGAAGTAATAGAAGACTTTAACATAAGTCGTAAAACGTTTGATAGATTAAGAGAAAAGGGATTAAAAGTTTCTCAGCCAAAACGTAATGGAAAAATTCTTGTAGAAAGAAATGAATTAGCGAAATTTTTAAATAGGTAGTTATGGTAGATAAAATAAAATTTTCAGTAACAAACTATCTTGTTGATAAAGAAATGCTCAATTCTTACAGGGAATTTGGAAAATCAAGATATAACCCAGAGATTTCTGTATTTGTAAAATACCTTACTAAAGATGGTGATCTAAGCAAGAAAAACAAAAAGCATTCCTTAAAGTTAACATTAGCTTACGATACAAAATATGGGAATCATAAATTGTACATAGAGGGCAGTATAAGAAAATGGTATTATGGAAAATATAATATTAGAGATTTTAATTACAAAGATTTCTGTCATTGTATTACCCTTTTAAGTAAAAAATTAGGGATAGATGAGAACATTTTATGGAATGCAGAAATAACAAAATTAGAAACTGGTGTAACGGTTAGGTTTACCAAAGAATTTGAAGGTATTGCACTTTGTGTATCTCAATATAAGAACTTTACAAAGAATACATACGAAGACAAAGGAGTAAAGTTTAAGGGCAAAAATTACCATGTTGTTTTTTATGACAAAATAAGGGAGATTTACAACGATAAAGACAAGTTGGAACGCTCTTACGATAAAATAACAAAAAACAACTTCTTGTTTAGATATGAAATACAAGGTCATAAAGTAAGCGGCATGAAGATGTTTAACAAGAAAGTAGATACTTTATTAAAAGTAAAAAATAATTGGAAGTATCTAGGGGATAACTTAATTAAGACGCTTGACAAAGTCGAATTTATTGATGTTATATCACCAGAAGCTTATATAAATCTTAAAGGTGGTGCAATTACAGAAATGTCAGAATTTTTAATTTACAAAGGAATAAAGGCTATTGGTATAGAAAAAACACGATTATTGATAGAAACTTTAAACCCTAAAAAGAAGACTAATTGTAGAAAAAAATATAATGAGATTTACGAAAAACATTTAATTGAAGATAGGCGAAATTATGAGGACATATTTCGTCAAAAAGTAGCTAAAAAAGTGAAATCTATTTGCAGTAAATAGCTAGTTATATAATAAGAGTAATCTAAACCCTAAATAAGGTATAACATATAGCAGTTATTAAGAGTAAATAATTAAGTATAAGTAATGGACATATAAAACCATAAGTTAAGAATAAGTAAAAGCATGCAGTAACATATAACAGTAGATGTATTGATATAGTTGTATGTAAAATCTTTAAGGGTAAAGACAAGTTAAAGATAAAGAAGAGTAATATTTTTTTTGAACCAGCCACGAAAAGTAATAAGTAGAAAACGAGAGTTGAATCGTTAATGGCTTAAAAACTGATTTTAGTGTTTGTTTTTTGAACTTAAATCGTATTTAAGCAAAAGTATTCTTATGGAAGATAATCGTTTAAATTTAGTCCTTTAAAATGAGTGAAACTAAATTTATATTTTTGCTTGTTTAATTGAAAATTGATTGTATCTTTGCTTCCGCTTAAAGAAATACTTTTTACAGAAAGTACCCCTGTAAAAACCCCTTTAAAGCTTGTAGCTTTTGAAATTATGTATAAGATATAGGGCGGAATATTAAGATTGATGTCTTCCCGTCCAGACCGCAAAAATTGTTAAAGCTCCGAGAAATTGGAGCTTTTTTTGGCAATAAAATTTAGTTGTGTTGTTTGACAGATGTTGATGTCTGTCAATGGTTTAAGTAGTTAAACCAATGGAAAGCTTTCCTTTTTTCTGTTTTGTTTCAGAAATTAGGGATGCTTTTTTGTTTAAGGACACTTTATCCTTCATTTTAAACACTTTATCGATTTATTTACTTAATTTAGTCTTCTAATTTTACTTTCGTAGATATTTATAAGTGTCCCTAAATCAATATACTACGCTTATAGTATTAATTATCCATTTTAAAAAGTACAATATCCCTCATTGTATGTAATTTCTTGTTAATTCAATTTTAATGATTGAACAAGTACACTTTTGCTTAAACAAAACAATATAAATTTTAAAATAATAATTAATATGAAATCCCTTAAAATCACATTTCTAGCAATTTTCTCAACTATCTTATTAACTGGATTAATTTCAGCTAATACATCTTCTTCTTCTTCTAAAAACTCTAACAAGGAAGTCAAAGAGATACAGGTAGATTTAATCTCTATGACAGATAAAAAAGTGTCAAAAGTACCAACGCAAGGTTAATTAATAATTCACAAAAAAAATATATACAATGAAATCCCTTAAAATCACACTAATAGCAATCGCATCAATCGCCATATTAACCGGAGTATCATCAATAGAAACAGAAACAGTTACTAAAGAAGATAACAAAGAAGTAAAAGAGGTACAAGTAGATTTAATCTCTATGACAGATAAAAAAGTATCAAAAGTACCAACGCAAGGTTAATTAATAATTCACAAAAAAATATACACAATGAAATCCCTTAAAATCACACTAATAGCAATCGCATCAATCGCCATATTAACCGGAGTATCATCAATAGATACAGAAACTGTTACTAAAGAAGATAACAAAGAAGTACAAGTAGATTTAATCTCTATGACAGATAAAAAAGTATCAAAAGTACCAACACAAGGTTAATTAATAATTCACAAAAAATATACACAATGAAATCCCTAAAAATCACACTAATAGCAATCGCATCAATCGCCATAT